>JBBSQE010000068.1:0-14535 GCA_038258095.1 Solirubrobacterales bacterium
CCCCCCAGCCCCTCCTCCCCGCCCCCGACGCAGCCCTGGCCGATTCCGGGGCCGATCGCAGCGGCGGGCGCCCCGACCGCCTCGGCGCCGCGCTCGACGATGCCTCCGGAGAGGCCACGCCAGCCACCGTGGATCATCGCGACCCCACCGGGTCCGAGCAGCGCGATCGGCAGGCAGTCCGCGACGAACACGAGGGGCGCCAGGCCTGCCAGCGATGTCGCGTGGCCGTCGACATCGGGAGCCGGCGAGCCGGGCGTCGCAAACGGGCTCGGCTCCTGGGGGGCGGCGTGGGTCAGGACATCGGCGCCGTGGATCTGGCACCCCATCAGGACTGACGCCTCGGGGAGCCCGAGTGCCCCGGCCATCCGGGCGCGATTCTCGCGCACCGCGTCGGAGTCATCCTCGGTGAGGATCCCGAGGTTGAGGGTCGCGAAGTCACCCTCGCTCACGCCTCCGAGGCGTGTCGTGAACGCCGCACGCGCCCCCGGCAGCTCCGCCTCGAGCCAGCGCACGTCTCCGATCTGCTTCCAGTCCATCTCTGAATGATCCCGTTCAGCCGCGCGCGGCTGCGAGCGCGGCCTCGAGTTCGGCTTCGCGCCCGGAGATCTCACCGTCGAGCTTGCGGCGAAGGGCGTCAGAGAGAGCCGCGCCCATCGCGGGCCCCTCGGGCACTCCGGCGGCGATCAGGTCCTCACCGTTGATCTCCAGGACGACGTGTCGGTGGTCGGTGACGTAGCTCTCGAGCCAGTCCGCACCGAGCGCCCGTGCGAGGACCAACTCCTCCGGACTCGCGCCACGAGCGAGCTCCACCGACTCCGATGGGCTCGCGGGAGTGGCCGCGGCGAGAGCGGGCGCGGGACCGAGGTCCCCCTCGATAACCGCGAGGAGCGCGCGGTCGCGGTCGGCGAGGGCGCTCCACGGATGCCCGGCCATCTGCTCCGCGACCTTCTCTGCGAGCCGCTGTGCGCCGGGGGGCAGATCGACGATGCCCCACGAACCCAGGAGCGCGATCGCCTCGGATGCCATCGGCTCGGCCGTGAGACGAAGGAGCTCGGAGCGCCGCCGGTCGGCGGAGATCGTCCCGAGATCGGTCTGGCGCAGCAGGGCGAACGTCTCCGGGTCGGGCTCCAATCCGAAGCGCGCCGCATAGCGGGCCCCGCGCAGTGCGCGGGTCGGGTCGTCGATGAAGGAGCGGTCGTGGATCACCCGCAGCACACCGGCCGCGAGATCGCTGCGGCCGCCGTGAGGGTCGAGCAGATTCGGGTCCGCGCCACCCAGGGGCAGCACCATCGCGTTCACCGTGAAATCACGACGCGACAGGTCCTCGTTGATTCCGGCCGGAGCGACATCGGGAAGGGCGCCCGGCGCAGAGTAGGTCTCCCGCCTCGTGCTCCCCAGATCGATGCGGGCGGCTCCAAGTTGGACCGTCGCGGTCGAGAACCGCTCGTGTCCGGTGAGGGCCCCGCCCAGCCGTGAGGCGACTTCGCCGGCGTCCCCGGCAACGGCGATGTCAAGGTCGGTGCGCCCCCGGCCGAGCAGCAGGTCACGGACCGTCCCTCCGACGACATACATGTCGGCTCCGTCGGCGGCCTCGAGCAGCTGCGAAAGCTCCGGCACGGCGCCCTCGAGCGCGGCGAGCACCTCGTCGGTTGGGCGAGTCCAGGGGGCCATCACGGTCTTCTCGTACCATGACGCGTTCCTCAGATGGCCAACTCGCCGAAATCCAAGGGCGGGAAGCCCGCGGCGGATTCAGGCGGCAAGAACGCGCCGAAACCCGCCGAGGGTGACTCGAAGAAGCAGCGCTGGTATCGCGACCGCCGCAAGCTGGTCGCCGTCGCGGCCGCGCTCGTCGTCGTCATGGCAGTGGGTGTTGCGGTCGCCTACAACCAGCTCAAGCGCCCGGACGATGTCAGCAACCCGTCGGTCCCGTTCAAGTCGGAGCCCCCGCCGAAGCCGGTGCTCAAGACGACCGACTGGCCGGTCTTCGGCTACGACCGAGCCCGGACCCGCTATCTACCGGCGAAGGGGATACGGCCCCCCTTCCGGCGGATCTGGAAGTACGGAGGCGCAAGCACGCGTGCCATCGGCGCCGGCGACGGTGACAACTCCCCCCTGATCGAGTTCCCCCCGATCTTCGTCCGCTCGAAGGAGCTCTGCGATCGCCGAACCAAGCAAGGCTGCGGCGGCCGCCTCTTCTTCGTCGACAACGACGGATATGCGATCTCGCTGGACGCGAACACGGGCCGGGTCTACTGGCGTCGCCACCTCGCCACGAAGAACGCCTCCTCCCCCGCTTACGCGCATGGCCGGCTGTTGATCACCAACCTCGAGCCGGGCCAGGTATCCGCACTCGACCCTCGCAACGGCAAGACGATCTGGCAGCGGTCGCTCCCAGGGCGCTCGGAGTCCTCACCGCTCGTGATCGGCAACACCGTCTACTTCGGGTGTGAGAATGGTCAGCTCTTCGCGGTCAGCGCACGCACCGGCAAGACGAAGTGGGCAACGACCCTCGGCGGGGCCGTGAAGGCGGCGCCCGCCTACGACAAGGGCATCCTCTTCGTCGGGGACTACGGCGGGGTCATGTCCGCGGTGCGCGCCAAGGACGGCAAGATCGTCTGGCAAGAGAACGGACTGGGGTCGAGCTTCGGCCGGTCGGGCGCCTTCTACGCGACTCCGGCGGTCGCCTTCGGCCGCGTGTACAGCGGCAACAACGACAGTCGCGTCTACTCGTTCGACGAGACGACCGGTGAGATCGCGTGGACCTATTCCACCGGCGGCTACGTCTACTCCGGCACGGCCGTCGCCGACACGCCGTCCACCCCGCCCACCGTCTACGTCGGTTCGTTTGACAACTCGATTTATGCCATCGACGCAAAGACCGGGGATCTGCGCTGGCAGGAGTCGGCGGGAGGCCCGGTGATCGGATCCCTGAGCATCGTCGGGAACGTCGTCTACGTCGCGACGTTCGACCCGACGACGACGACCGGTTTCAACCCCGCGAATGGTAAGAAGGTCTTCACCTACCCGACCGGCGCCTACATGCCGGTGATTTCCGACGGTCGCCGGCTCTACCTGACCGGCTACTCGTCGATCAGCGCGCTACAGCCGCTCAAGAAGGGACGGAAGACTGGCGCCAAGGCCGCACAGGGGGAAGGCGCCAAGCAGCGCGCGGGCCACCGGGGGACCGGCGCTTCCGCCCAGGGCTGACCCGCCGTGCCACCGCTCACCCGCGAGGAGCGCGTCGCGCGGCGAGAGTCTCGCCGGAGACAGATCCGGCGCCGCAGGCGAACGGCGCTGCTCGGGATCGCTGGGGGGATCGCGGGAGTCGCCGGGATCGTGCTGGTGGTCGGAGGGACCGGCGGCGGCGATCACACGTCCGGTCCCGGCGCCCACGCCGACTGGCGCCCGCACAAGGGCCCGGTTCCCATCCTCGCCTACCACGAGTTCGGCGATCCGCCCCCGGCACCTCGTATCCGGAGCTGTTCGTGCCCGAGCCGGACTTTCGCGCCGAGATGAACTGGCTCGACCGCAAGGGCTACGAGGCGGTGACGCTCGACCAGGTCGAAAACGCCTGGTTCCGCGGTGGCCGCCTCCCATCCAAGCCGATCGTTCTCACCTTTGACGACGGCTATATGCCCCAGTACACGTTTGCTTTCCCAGAGCTCGCCAAACACCACTGGCCCGGGGTCCTGAACCTGAAGGCGGAGGGCCCCGACCTCTACAAGAAGAACGTTCGCGAGATGATCGCGGGGGGTTGGGAGCTCGCTTCTCACACAATCAACCATCTCGACATGACCACACTCGATGGCTCCGACATGAAGCACGAGCTGGCCGGCTCACGGGCGATACTGCGCCGCGAGTTCAAGGTTCCAGTCGACAACTTCTGCTACCCGTCAGGGCGATTCGACCGCGAGGCCGAGGTCGCCGTGAAGGCGGCCGGCTACCGGAGCGCGATCACTGAGATACCCCGTCTCGCCAACCGCGATCAGCGCTTCGCACTCGGGCGCTACGAGGTGCTCCGGTCGAGCGGAACCGGCGGCGTGGCGGCGTTTCTCGGCACCTAGGCAGGAATACCGGCTAGGGCCCGAACGGGCGCACATCGATGCCCGCCGCGGCCATCTCCGCCTTTGCTTCGGCAACCGTGTGGTGCCCGTAGTGGAAGATCGAGGCGACCAGTGCCGCGTCGGCGTGTCCCTCGAGGATCGCCTCGCTCAGGTGCTCGAGCTTTCCGGCGCCGCCTGAGGCGATCACGGGAACAGGAACAGCCTCCGCAACTGCTCTCGTCAGCTCGAGGTCATATCCGTCGGCCGTACCGTCACGGTCCATGCTCGTCAGGAGGATCTCCCCCGCTCCCCGCTCAGTGCCCTCGGTGGCCCACTCGGTCGCGTCCCGGCCGACCGCCACCCGGCCGCCGTTGAGGTAGACGCCCCAGCCGTCACCGTCATCGGAGCGCGTGGCGTCGATTGCGAGGACGACGCATTGGGCGCCGAAGTGCTCCGCGAGCTCGGTCAGGAGCTCGGGTCGCTTGAGTGCGGCGGAGTTGACCGAGACCTTGTCCGCGCCCGCGTCCAGCACCGCCTGCGCATCCGCGACCGAGCGAATCCCGCCGCCGATCGTGAACGGGATGAAGACGTTGTCAGCCGTCCGCCGGCAGAGTTCGACGATCGTGTCCCGCTTCTCGTGCGAGGCGGTGATGTCGAGGAAGACGAGCTCGTCCGCCCCCTCCGCGTCGTAGCGCTCCGCCAGCTCGACCGGGTCACCGGCATCGCGGATGTCGACGAAGTTGGTCCCCTTGACGACGCGGCCGGCGTCGACATCGAGGCAGGGGATGACGCGCTTGAGGGCCACCCGGTCACCGTAGCGGCCAGGAGTTGTCGCGTTTGTATCGCCATACGGGACAAACGCGACACATCAGCGCTGCTCGTGGCGGTCTGCTTCCTCTCGCAGTTCCCCGGCCCGCCGCGAGGCGTCGTCAGCCTTGCCGGTTGAATCTTGACGCTCCCGGCGGGCCACTTCGGCCTGCTCGCCGGCGCTCTCCGCCGCCGAGGTCTGGGCCTTCGCGGTCCGGTCCATGCGCGACGCTTCCTCGCGGAGACGGGCGGCTTCGGCGGATCGCTCGGCTCTGAGGCCCGCGGTCTCGAAGCGCACGCCGGCACGGTCATCTTCCGATGCGCCCGAGGGCGGGAGGCCGTAGTGGGTCAACATCGCCGACTCCTGCTTTCCGGTGAGCGGATCTTCGGGATCGGCGGTCGGCGCATCCTTCACTTGGTCCTTCGTGACCGTCACCCGTACCGCGTCAGGAGTGAAAGTGGCGCCATCGAGCGGCACGAGGCTGTGCTTTCGCCCGAACAGGCCGGTCTTAACCGAGCCGATTCCCGCGTCGTCGGAATCGACCTCGAGGAAGATCTCCTCGAGCTTGCCGACCTTTTCGCCGGAAGGATCGACGACTTCCTGGCCCTTCCAATCCTCGACCTGCTCAACCTCGAATGCCATACCGGACCCTCTCCGTAGCTGGTGAACCCTTCAGCTACCCATTCGGGGGCGAAAGCCAAACCGATGGCGATCAGCGCGCCAGCGCTGCCTGACCCTCGGCGACGGTGAATCGGCCCTCGAAGAGCGCACGACCGACGATGGCGCCAGTGACGTTCGCCGGTGCGGTGGCGGCAAGCAGCTTCAGGTCGTCAAGCGAGCCGACTCCGCCCGAGTAGAGCACCTCGGCGTCACCGGTCGCCTGTGCGACCAAGCGCACCGCATCGATGTTCGGCCCCTCGAGGGTGCCGTCGACTTCGATCGGCGTGAAGAGGAAGTGCCTGACCCCCCGCCGTGTCAACTCGAAGACCGCCTGTTCGACCCCTTGACCGCTGTCCTCCGTCCAGCCGGCGAGGGAGACATTTCCGCCGCGGGCGTCGACCGCGACCACGATCTTCTGACCGTGCTCGGCGAGCATCGCGTCGAGAAAATCGGGATCCCGAATCGCGGCTGTGCCGATCACGGCTCGACTCGCGCCGGCGCTGAAGACCGCCGCGACCCCGTTGGCATCGCGGAGGCCGCCTCCCACCTGGACCGGGCAATCGACCCGCGCCACGATCCGTTCAACGGCGTCGAGGTTGGCCGGAAAGCCGTCGCGGGCCCCGTCGAGGTCGACGACGTGCAGGTAGCCAGCGCCACCTTCTGACCATCGGGCCGCGGCGTCGACGGGGTCTGCGTCGAAGGTCGTCTCGCGGTCGTAATCGCCCTGGACGAGCCGGACCGCGCTGCCTTCGCGGATGTCGATCGCGGGATAGAGAATCAAACCGTGGCGGGTGCAACGGCGCAGATCCCGGCGAAGTTCCGGAGCAGGCGAAGGCCTGCGGCGCTCGACTTCTCGGGGTGGAACTGGACGCCGAACACGTTGTCGCGCTCGGCGGCACAGGCGAAGCGCTTCCCGTACTCGGCGCTCGCGAGCAGGTCGGGGCCTACCGGGCGAGGTGCAAACGAGTGAACGAAGTAGAAGGGCACGCCGGGCTCGATGCCGTCGAAGAGCCGCGAGTCCCGCTCTCGGTCGACGGCAGCCCAACCGATGTGGGGCACCTTCAGGCCGGGGGCGTCAAGAGCGGCGACGTCGCCGTCGAGCAGCCCCAGCCCCTCGGCCCCGCCGAGCTCCGTGGTCCGGGCGAAGAGGAGCTGCAGGCCGAGGCAGATGCCGAGGACGGGGATGCCAGAGGCGGCCCGTTCGGCGAGCAACTCATCGAGGCCTTGGTCGTGGACGCGCTCCATGGCCCGCGGGAAAGCGCCGACCCCGGGCAGGATCACTCCGGCTGCGTCGCGCGCAACATCGTGGTCGGCGGTGATGACCGCCTCCCCGCCGACCTTCTCGAGCGCCTTCTCGACCGATCGCAGGTTGCCCATCCCGTAATCGAGGATCGCCAGCTGCCCCGTCATTCGGTCAGCGTCCCCTTCGTGCTCGGAACTCCGGCCTCATCCGGATCGATGGAGACGGCGACCCGGAGGGCCCGGGCGAACGCCTTGAATGCAGCCTCGATCTGGTGGTGTGCGTTGGTGCCACGGCGCACGTAGATGTGGAGCGTCAGCTTGGCGCTGTTGGAGATCGCGCGGAAGAACTCCTCGGCGAGCTCGGTGTCGAAACCGGCGATGCTCTGAGCGGGGATATCGGCCTCGAAGACGCAGAAGGGGCGGCCGGAGATGTCGATCGCGCATTCGGCGAGCGCTTCGTCCATGGGGACGAGCGCCGAGCCGTAGCGGCGAATGCCCGCGCGGTCGCCGAGCGCCTCGTCGAGCGCCTGGCCGAGGACGATGCCGACGTCTTCGACGGTGTGATGGGCGCCGGTCTCGAGGTCGCCGGTGGCATCGACCGTGAGGCCGAGCCCTCCGTGGCGCGCGAGCAGATCGAGCATGTGATCGAAGAACCCGACCCCGGTCTTTGCCGAGGGCTCGCCGCCGTCGACGTCGAGCGACAGGCGGATCTTCGTCTCGCCCGTGTTTCGTTCCCTGTTCGCTGATCTACTCATTGCCCGCCTGATTCTCCCTCAGGCCTCGTGATCCTGGCCATGGCGGACTCTCCGTGAACGGGAAGTCCCTCGGCCCTCGCCAACAGGTCGACGTGTGGTGCGAGCTCCGCCGCGGCGCCGCCGGACAGCCTGACGTTCGCGATCGTGCGCCTGAAGGCCCCCGGCCCGAGGGGGCCGCTGAACCGCCCCGCGCCCCCCGTCGGGAGGATGTGGTTGGAGCCTGCCGCGTAGTCGCCGAATGCGGTGCCGGCGCCAGAGCCGATGAAAACGCAGCCGGCGGTGGTCATGAGTGGGGCCAGCGCCTCGGCCTGCGACCCGGCGAGCTGGAGGTGCTCGGGAGCGAACGCCTGGCTCAGGGCCGCGGCGTCCTCGATGGTCGGGGTTGCGATGAGGGCGAGGGGCGCGTCATGGACGCTCGAGCGCTCGAGGGCCCGGTTCTCCGTGGTCGCGGCGAGCCGCTCGAGGACGTGACGGTCGGGCCCGGCGGCGATCAGCGGGCTGTCTGGAGCGTGCTCGGCCTGGGCGCAGAGGTCGAGCGCCAGCCAGTCGAGGCCTGCACCCTCCGTGGGGATCACCATCAGCTCGGATGGCCCGGCGAGAGAGTCGATCCCGACCTGGCCCTGGACGGCGCGCTTGGCCTCGGTCACCCAGGGGTTCCCTGGCCCGGCGATCACATCGACCGCGGTAACGGTCTCGGTGCCGTACGCGAGGGCAAAGATCGCCTGGGCGCCGCCCATCGCGTAGATCTCGACGATCCCGCAGAGCCCCGCCGCGGCCAGGGTCACGGGGTCGATCCGGCCGTCGGGCCCCGGCGGAGTCGCGAGCGCGATCCGCTCGACGCCCGCGACCTGGGCGGGGATGCAGCCCATGAGGACGCTGGAGGGATAGGTCGCGCGGCCACCGGGCGCATAGATCCCGGCGGAGGCGACCGGAACCTCGCGGAGCTCGACGTCCTGGGCGCCGGGGAGGTCGACCGCACCGATGTCCTCGGAGATCTGTGCCCTCGCGACCGCGTCGATGTTGGTTGCGGCGGCATCGAGTGCCGCTCGCAGGTCCGGGTGCAGGTCGTCCAAGGCCGCCTTGGCGTAGGCGGGGTCGACCTGAAGCGACTTCGGGAGCGAATCCGTCGCGTCGAATTTGCCGGTCAGCTCCAGTACGGCGCCGTCGCCCCGGGCGAGGACGGCCCGCTCGATCGGCTCGACGTCGATCTCGGCTGCCGACTCGCCGAGCCAGTCGCGGATCTCCGACGCGGTCTCGCCGGCGCCGGTCCATTGGAACCAGCGGGCCTTCACTGGGCCGAGGCCTCGCGGAGGCGCTGGGTGAGGTCGTCGACCTCGGCGGCCCGCAGCTTGTGGGCGACCCGGTTGGCGACGAAGCGAGCCGTGGCGGTCGAGATCTCCTCCCGCACCTCGAGGTTGTTCTCGGCGAGGGTGCGGCCGGTGGCGACGAGGTCGACGATCGCGTCGCCCAGCCCCACGAGCGGCGCAAGCTCGACCGAGCCCTTGACCTCGATGATCTCGGCCCGGCGGCCGGTGGAGGCGAAGTACTCCTCGGTGATGCGGGGGTACTTGGTGGCGATGCGAATCGAGCCGAGGCGGCGCTCCGTTTCCTCCAGCGTCCCGTCCCCGACCCGAGCGGCGAGGACCATCCGGCACCTGCCGTAGCCGAGGTCGAGCAGTTCGTAGACCATGCGATCAGCCTGCTCGGCGAGAACGTCCTTGCCGGTGATGCCGACATCGGCCGCCCCGGCCTCGACGTAGGTGGGGACGTCGGAAGGTCGCATCGTTATGAGCTCAACCGAGCCGCCGTCGAAGATCAGCGAGCGCGAGTCGCTCAGCATCCCGCTGACGTCCACGCCGACCCGCGAGAGCAGGTCGGCGGTCTCGCCCAGCAGAGCGCCCCGGGGTACGGCGAGCTTGAGACGCTCAGGCATCGGGGGCCTCCCCGGGTCCGTCACAGGAGCCGTCTCCGTCGGCGGACGCCCGTCGCAGCCGCTCTTCCTCCATCTGCGCGACATGGAGGCGCTCGATGTAAAGGGTGAATCCGGCCGCGGGCAGCGGAGGACCGAAGCGCTCCATCAGGCTGTCGTAGCGGCCGCCACCGCCGAGGATGTGGCCTAGGGCGGGGTCATAGACCTCGAGAATCGCTCCGGTGTAGTAGCCGAGATCGCGGAGCAGACCGAGGTCGATCTGGACGCGGTCGGCGACGCCGCGGCCCTCGAGCGCCTCGACAGTCTCGGTGAGGCGGGCGATGGCGGTGTCAACCGCGGCGCCGCCCGCTTCGCGCGCAGTCTCGAGCACCTCGCGGCCGCCGCGAAGCTGGGTGAGCTCGACGAGCGTGGAGACGCTGTCCTCGCTGACGCCGTCGACCTCCATGAGAAGCGCTTCGAGCCCGACGAGGTCGTGCTTCGTGAGCAGGTCCAGTGCGCGCCCCGCGTCCTCGGATCCGGTGCCGAGCTCGGCGAGGAGCTGCGGGTAGAGGTCCGCGTCGCCGAGGCCGATCACCGCCCGGTCGAGGCCGGCGGAATCGAGCGCAGCCTCGAGGACCTCGACGATCTCGGCGGTGCCGTCGGGCGCCGGGACGCCGATCAGCTCGACTCCGCCCTGCGTAAACTCGCGCATCTGCCCGCGCTGGGGCGTAATGGCGCGGTAGGCGCTGGCGATGTAGCAACAACGGAAGGGCGGATCGGTCTGGGGACGGCGGCTTGCCACGAGCCGCGCGATCGGCACCGTCATGTCCGAGCGCAGAGCGAGCAGCTCGCCGCGCTCGTCGAAGAAGCGGTACGGGCTGTTCGCGCTGGAGCGCTCCCCGCGGGCGAGCACCTCGTCGTACTCGACCAGTGGCGTGCGCACCTCGCCATAGCCGTAGCGCTCGAAGACGTCGATCAGCGAGAGGTGGAGCTTGCGCAGCTCCCGCATCTCGTCGGGCAGGACGTCGCGTGTGCCTGGAGGGATCGGATGAATCACGGGAGCGACCTTACGCGGATCCGGCGCCGCGGTCGCTCAGGCGGGCACTTCGGCGCTGACGCGCTCGATGTGCGCTCCGAGGTCCCGCAGGCGGGCGTCGATCTGCTCGTAGCCGCGGTCGATCTGGCGGATGTTGCCGATCTCGGAGCGGCCCTCGGCGGCGAGTGCTGCGATGAGGATGGCCATGCCCGCGCGGATGTCCGGGCTTTCCACGCGCTCACCGTGAAGCCGGCTCGGACCGTAGACGACCGCCCTGTGGGGGTCGCACAACGTGATCCGAGCGCCCATGGCGACTAGCTTGTCGACGAAGAACAAGCGGTTCTCGAACATCTTCTCGTGGATCATGATCTGGCCCTCGGCCTGGGTGGCGAGGGACAGGGCGATGGAGGTCAGGTCGGCGGGGAAGGCGGGCCAGGGGCCGTCCTCGATCTTCGCGGTGGCGTCGCCCATGTCGTCCTGGATGCGGAGGTTCTGGGAAGGCGGAACGATGATGTCCTCGCCCTCGACGACGGACTGGAACCCGAGGCGCTTGAACTGGCGGCGGATCATGTGGAGGTGCTCGGGGCCGGCGTCGCGGATCCGCAGCTCACCCTTGGCGGCGGCGGCGAGAGCCATGAAGCTGGCGACCTCGATGTGGTCGGGGCAGATCTTGTGCTCGGCTCCGCCGAGCTTGTCGCGGCCGTGGACGGTCATCACATTGGAGCCGATGCCGTCTACCGTGGCCCCCATGACGGTGAGGAGCCGGGCGAGGTCCTGGACGTGGGGCTCCGAGGCCGCGTTGGAGATAGTCGTCGGACCGGGAGTCAGCGCTGCGGCCATCAGGGCGTTCTCGGTGCCCATCACGGAGGGCTCGTCCATGAAGATGCCGCAGGCCTTGAGGCCGCCGGGGGGCTGGCGGAGCTCGATCCACCGGTCGCCGCCGACCTTCGCGCCCATGTCGCGGAAAGCGTCGAGGTGCGGATCGAGGCGGCGCCGGCCGATGAAGTCGCCGCCGGGAGGCGGCATCTTCGCCTCGCCGAAGCGGGCGACGAGCGGACCGGCGAGGAGGAAGGAGGCACGGATCTTCGCGGAGAGGTCGTGGTCGAGCTCGGTCGTCTTCACGTTGGCGGCGTTCAGCTTGAGGCTGTTGTCGGCGACCCATTCGGCCTCGACCCCGAGCGCCTCGAGCAGCGAGATCTGAGCCTCGGTATCGCGAATCCGCGGCAGGTTGTGGAGGAGGACGTCCTCCTCGGTGAGCAGGCAGGCGGCGAGGATCGGCAGAGCGGCGTTCTTGTTGCCTGCGGCGGTGATCTCGCCCGAGAGCGGAACCCCACCTTCTATGACGAATTTCTCCATCGTTTCTACCTGCAAATCGCGTAGTTCCGGCGGGCGACGAGCGAGTCACCGACCACGGTTGAGATCCGCAGCTAGCCTAACAGCGGAGATGGCGACGCCAACGAGAGATGAAGCATGGGAGCTGTTCTGCGAATGGACCGAGTCCGAGTCCCTGCGAAAGCACGCCCTGGCGGTCGAAGCCTGCATGGTCGCCTATGCGCAGAAGTGGGACGGGGACGAGAACCTCTACGCGGTGACAGCCCTGGTTCACGACCTCGATTACGAGCAATTCCCGGATCTGGAAACGGGTCACCCGCGGATGGCGCTTGAGGAGCTGAAGAAGCGCCACTACCCGCAGGAGGTGATCGACGCGGTCGCCGGCCACGCCGACTTCCTGAACGTCCCCCGCGAGACGACGATGGCGAAGACCCTCTACGCGGTCGACGAGCTGTCCGGCTTCGTGACAGCGGTCGCCCTGGTCCGGCCGACCGGCTTCGATGGCATGAAGCCGAAGTCAGTCAAGAAGAAGCTGAAGACACCGGCCTTCGCGGCGGCGGTTGACCGCGATCAACTGGCGCGAGGAGCCGAGGAGCTCGGAGTCGACATGGACGAGCACATCGCGTTCGTGATCGAGGCGCTGAGCCCAGAGTCCCCCCACTCCTAGAGGCCTCGATGGTCAACCCGCCAGCTCCGCGAGCAACTGCTGTGGGATCGCCGCTCGCGGCTTCGACTTCCTTCGGGGTCGGGAGATATTCGACGTCCAGGTCATCGAGAAGCGAGACGATGCTCTCGTAGTCCGCCGGCATCACTCCGATTTTCTTGATGAGGACGCGCCGCAGCTCCTCGATGACCGACTCGGGAATGAGCAACTCCGGGTCGCCTTCCGACATCTGCTCGAGGACCCGGCGCGACGGCCCGTCAGCGATAACCGCCGAGACCAGTACGTTCGTATCGAGTGCGATCCTCAGTCGCTGGTCCTGAGCTCGTCGATGATCCGCTCGGAATCATCCGGCCCGACACCGGCCGACTCTGCTGCGGCCCGTGCCTCTCGAGTGGCGTCCCTCCAACGCTCACGCCAGAGGTAGCAGCGCAACGCATCTCTCACGATCTCGCTGCGGGTCCGCCCCTGAGACGGGGCCAACCGATCTTCACCATCCCGAGCATCGCCATCATCCCCCGGTTCTTGGCCTCCGGGTCGTCGCTTCGGAAGAGGTCGTCCATGCCTCCGGCACGACCTGCCAGGAGACGCCGTACTTGTCGGTCAGCCAGCCGCACCGGACCTCTTTGCCGCCCTCGGTCAGCCTGTCCCAGTAGTAGTCGTCTCGTCCTGGTCCTTGCAGTTGATGAGGAGGGAGATGGCCTCGTCGAAGGTGACTCCGGGCCGCGGTTGATCGCGGTGAACGGGTTGTCGTCGAGCGTGAAGTCCACGGTCATCACCATGCCCTCCTCGCGTGGCGCGTCAGCGGTGTAATGGGAGACGGCGGTGATCTCGGAGCTCGGGAAGATCGAGCAGTAGAACTCGGCGGCCTCCTCGGACTCGGTGTCGAACCAGAGATTGGGGGTGATCGTCGACGTGGCGGCTCTCCTCGGTGGTCGTTTGCCTCGTCATCTGATCAGACCGCCCGGGATGGCGAAACTCATCGCGGCCCGCTCGATTAGTCTCGCTCGCCAATGCTCGGCCTCCCCGATGACATCCGCGCCTGCCTCTTCGACCTCGACGGCGTCCTCACCCAGACCGCGAAGGTCCATGCCGCCGCCTGGAAGGAGATGTTCGACGACTACCTGCGCGAGCGCGCCGAGCGCGAGGGCGAGGAGTTCGTGCCGTTCGACAGCCACGACGACTACAACCGCTATGTCGACGGCCTCCCCCGCTACGACGGCGTCCGCACCTTCCTCGAATCCCGCGACATCCATCTCGAGGAGGGCGAGCCCGATGCTCAGCCCGCCTCCGAGACCATCCGCGGCCTCGGCAACCGGAAGAATGAGCTCGTGCTCCAGCTGATCAAGGAGAAGGGCGTCGATCCCTACGAGGGCTCCGTCCGCTACGTCAAGGCTGTCGGCGAGACAGGACTGACGAGCGCCGTCGTCTCCTCGTCAACGAACTGCAAGGATGTGCTCGCGGCCGCCGGCATCGACGACCTCTTCACGACCATCGTCGACGGCAATGTCGCCGATGAGCAGGGGCTGAAGGGAAAGCCCACCCCCGACACCTACCTCTACGGCGCCGAGCAGCTCGGCGTCGAGGCCGCCCAAGCCGCCGTATTCGAGGACGCCCTCGGCGGCGTCGAGGCCGGGCGCGCAGGGAACTTCGGCGTCACCGTCGGCGTCAACCGCGTCGGCCAGGCGGATGCTCTGAAGGAGCACGGCGCCGACATCGTCGTCGACGATCTCTCCGAGCTGATGGACGACGAGTGATCGAGCACGGCGCATACGGGGCCGACCCGTGGATCCTTCACGAGGAGGAGCTCGACCTCGAGGTCCTCGCCGCGAGCGAGTCGATCTTCGCCCTCGCGAACGGGCACCTCGGGCTGCGCGGGAACTTCGAGGAAGGCGAGCCCGTCGGGGCGCCCGGCACTTTCTTGAACGGCTTTTACGAGGAGCGACCGCTTCCCTATGCCGAGGCCGGCTACGGCTACCCCGAGTCCGGCCAGACGCTCGTCAATGTCACCGACGGGAAGCTGATCCGCCTGACGGTCGACGACGAGCTCTTCGACGTCCGCTACGGGCATCTCCACCGTCACGAGCGC
>JBBSQE010000069.1:0-14515 GCA_038258095.1 Solirubrobacterales bacterium
ACTCTCATGGATGAACCCTGGCTTGTCGTCGCTGTGTGCACCAATCGTCCTCTGCGGCTCATCGCCCCGACCCTCGACGCGCTGGCCGGGCAACTGCGGAGCGCCGAGGGTACCGCCGGGCTCCTGGTGGCGAGCGGCGTCCACGATGCCCGCTGGGCGGAGCTGTCCGGTCACGCCCGCAATCTCGGCATGCGCACCGAGCGCGCGATCCCCCCCGGCCTCTCGATAGCTCGCAACGCCGCCGTTGAGCAGGCGGAGGGTGCGGAGGTCGTTGCCTTCATCGACGATGACGCGCTTCCGGACCCGGATTGGCTCACCCGCCTGGCGGATCACTGGCGCGGGGCGCCGGAAGACCTCGGTTGCATCGGTGGCGCTATCGACCCGCTCTGGGTGGACCCGCCGCCGCGGTGGATGAGCGAGCGGATCCACATCGTCTTCTCCCTTCTGGACCGGGGTGACGGAGTCGTCCCGCTGGTCCCAGGAAGGGAAGACGCATGGGGCGTGAACGTGAGCTTCCGCGTCAGTGCGCTCGAGACCGCCGGTGGGTTTGATCCGCGCCTCGGTCCGGTGGAGGGCATTCCCTTCTTCGCCGACGAAACCGAGGTGCAGCGGCGGTTGGCTCAGGGCGGCTGCCGCGGCATCTACGCGGGAGATGTTCGCGTCGCGCACGCCGTGACCAAGGAGCGGATGACCCTGCGCGAGGTCTTCAGGCGGCGCTACTACGCCGGCGCGAGCATGCGGCTGACAGGTCAATGGGGTGTGGGTGGGGGTATGGCCAGGCTCGTCGGGGGCGCGGCGAGCATCCCCATCGCCGTGTTGCGGCGCAGGCCGGAGGACATGGCCGTGGGACTCGCGAGGGCAGGCGCCGGCCTCGGCGTCCTCGCGGCGCCGCGCGTCCGTGCACGGATCGCGCGCAGGTTCACCGCGCCCGGGACGAGGCCAGGTGTGACCGAGCGAATCGCCCTGATGCACAGCTTCGACCCGCGCGAGGTCCGGCGGGGCACCGAGCGCCTCCTCGAGGAGTTGGCGGGCGGGCTGCATACCGACGGTAGGAGCGCGACGGTCGTCGTCGCCCATTCCGGGCCCCGGCGAGAAGAGGAGCGGGACGGGATCCCCTTCGTAGTCAACCGCCGGTCCCCAGCGCCCGGCCCGCTGCGCCGCCACGCACTCGCCCACGTCCCGGCTGCATGGCGGACCCTGCGAGAGGGCGGCTTCGACCTCGCGCACGCCTTCCACCCCGCCGACGGGCTCGCCGCCGTGGCCTGGGGTCGACGCAGCGGCGGCGCCACGGTTTTGACTGTCCCGGCCTTCCCTCCGGCCGGGGGCGGCGTGCTGCGGTTGCGCGTGCTTCGCAAGGCGTTCTCGGCGGACGCGATAGTCGTCCCAACGCGAGCCGTCGAGGCCGCCGTCCTGCGCGCGTTCCCCATGGCCGCGACGCGCCTGATCGCGCCCGGCGTCGACACTGAGCGTTTCCGTCTCGGTGGAGGCCGCTCCGAGCACCCGATGGTCTTCTGCGCCGCGGACCTGGGCGAGCCTCGTAAGGGGGTCGAGATGCTGGCGCGGGCGTTCACGGCCGCACGCGTGGAGCTTCCGGAGGCCCGGCTGGTGCTCGCCCATCCCTACGAGAACGAGCCGCCGGGATGGGCGCGCGCGCCCGGCATTGAGATCCTTCCGGTTGCAAACGACGCCGACCTGATCGCGGCCTATCGCGAGGCCTGGGTGTCGGCGCTGCCGGCCCGCGACGAGCCGTTCGGCCTCGTGCTCACGGAGTCGATGGCGTGTGGGACGCCGGTGCTCGGGGCCGACGACGGCGGCATCCCTGAGGTGATCGGGACGGGTCCTCAGGGCCGCGTGGTGGCCACCTCCGACGAGGCCGCGTGGACCGCGGCGCTGCGCGAAGCGCTCGCCTCTCCCCCGGGTGCCCCCGCCGTGGACGCGGCCCGCGAGCGGGCGGAGCTCTTCTCGATGCGCGCGTGCGTCAGCGGCTACGAAGAGGTCTACGACACGCTGCTCGCCGGCTCCGCCTGAGCGGGCTTCCAGAGCGCGATTGCGTCCTGGTGATCGGCCCAGGCGTGCTCCGCGGACCAGCCGGGCTCGAGTCCGGCATCCTTCGCGGCATATCCGGCGCCGTCGGCCTCGAAGTCTCTGAGCAGATCAGCCCGGTTCTCGGCCGTGAGCGCCTCCAGTGTCCACTCGTTGCTCGCGGCGAACGACCCGTGGGTGGAGACCACCGCGACGCCCCCCGGGGCCAGCGCCGCTGCGAACTCCCCGACCACCGCGCGGATGCGCTCCGCGTCGAGGTGGGTGAGGAGCGAGCCGCACCAGATCAGGTCGAAGGAGCCGGTGAGACGCAGCTCGAGCGGCTCCCCCGGGACCCGGACGGTTGCCGCGCCGAACCGCTCCGCGCAGAACTTCAGGGCCGGGGCCTGGATCTCGGCGGCCACCCGCTCGGCATCCGGGAAGCGCGCGGCTAGGAAGCGGTGCACGCGGCCGTAGCCGCACGCGAAGTCGAGGATCCGGTCCGGCTCCGGGGACACCGGGGCCGAGTCCGGCTGGGCCGTCCCCGCCTCGATGCATGTGATCGCCGACAGGCCCGCCGCGAAGTAGTGGTCGGACTCGCCGAGGAACATGTCATCGTCGGGATGGATGCGGGGGTCGACGGCTTCGAGCAGTTCCTTCTGGGCGACGCTGAGGCCGCCGTCGGCGACCAGGCGGTCGATGCCTGCCTGCACGCGCGAGCGCTGCACGCGGCGCAGGCGGACCGGGCGCTTGATGAGACGGATCAGGCCTGCATCGCCCCGGTCGGCCATCACAGCTCCTCGTCGGGTGGGGGGCTCGGGTAGATCGGCATCGGCGCCCCTCCGAGGACGGCCGGGTAGAGCTCGGCGAGGAGCGCCCAAGCCTCCGAGCTGTCGAGGTTCGTGATCGAGATCATCGAGCCCTCCGAGAGCGTGTAGCGGCAGAGGATCTCGGGCACCAGGAGGCCGCGAAGCCCGAGCTCGGCGAAGTGGCACCAGAGGTCGAAGTCCTCCCAGCCGTGCAGGCGGATGTCGCCGGTGTAGCCGCCGACGCCGAGCAAGGCGTCGCGGCGGATCATCGACATCGCGTCGATGTAGTTGCCGAGGCGCAGGCGCATCGGATCCCAGGGGAGCGAGCTGAGCAGTGCCCGCGGGCGCCCATCCGTGTGGGCCTCGATCACGGAGTAGGCGAAGGCGGCGCCCGGATCGTCGTCGAGGGCGTCGGCGAGGCGGCCTAGCGCCGTCGGGTAGACCTCGTTGTCGGCGTCGAGCATGAAGAGCAGGTCGCCGCGGGCGACGCGCGCCATGTCGGTTCGGCCGCGGCCGAGCCCCTCGTTTCGCTCCCGGCGGTGCAGGCGCGCGGGGAGCCAGGGGCGGGCCTCGAGGAACTCGCGGGCAACCTCGACGGCCGGTCCTTCGGATGCGTCATCGACGATCAGGACCTCGAGGTCTCCGCGGTCCGATCCCGCGACGCTCTGCAGTGCCCGGCCGATCACGTCGGCATGCTCATACAGGGGAACGCAGACGCTGATGCGCGGCGCGGCGTCGGCGTAGGAGGGCGTTTCGTAGACGGCCACGGCAGCGCCCGGGTCCGAGCCGTTGACCGCGGAGCGGCGATCGGCGATCTTCTCCAGTGCGCTGCGCTTCTGGGCGACGCGCCTCGGGTTCGGCGGCGCGCGGAGGCGCTCCCGGATGCCGTCCCGGACCGCGGAGAGCGATGCTTGGCCGGAGGCGATGAGGGCGGACGGGCGGGGGCGGGAGCGCGGCGCGGCGGATAGGCCGGAGGCAAGGTCAAGGAGGCGCTTTGCTGCTTCGACGAGGCCCGGCGCCGATCCGACCGCCTCCGATGCGGCACCCGCGAGCTCGGTCAGGCGCTGCTCGTCGCGCAGCAGCGCGTCCGCGACCAGCGCAAGGTTGCGCGGCTCGGCGACCGCCATGTGCTCGCCGGGCCGAAGCGGCCCCGTCGGGACACCGTGCGCCGCGACGACGACGGTCCCGTTCTGCCCTGCCTGGACGGCGCGCAGCTCCTCGGCGTGGTGGCTGTCCTGACCGAGCCCGAGCACCACCACGCGGGTGGTGGCGAGTAGGCGCGCCCTCTCCGTGCCCTGTGGCAGGCGAGGCGCGGCGGTCGGCGCCGGCAGCGCCGTGGTCGGATCCGGCGATCCGAGCATGAAGCACCGCCGCCGCCACAGGACCGGGCCGAATGAGGCAACGATCCGGTCGTTTCGGAAGCCGCGCGCAGCCAGGCAGGCGACATCGATCCGCCGGTTTACTTCCTCTCCTTGCCAGGCCGCTGAGGGCCCGACGGGCAGATGTTCGGCCGGGACCCCGTGGCGGCGCAGCAGCGCGATGCCGCCGTGGTCGACGGCCAGCGCCGCGCCGGCCCGGCGAGCGTGCAGGTAGGCGACGTCGAGCGGGCCGACGGGCTCGGCCTCACACACCGCGACGGAGCGCCGCAGCTGCGATGCGCTCGGTGCCCGGCCTCCGCCGGCGCTGAACGAGTCCCGTGGGGAAAAAACGAAGATCGGGTGACCCCCGCCGGCCGCGTCGCCGCTTTCGTTGGGGGATTTGCGGCGCCAGGGCGCCGCTGATTCCACAACCCCGGTCCCGTTTCCGGCAGTCGGTGCGGGGAAGCCGTCCTCGGCGACGCTGACCTCGGCGCCCAGCTCGGCTGCCTCGAAGGCCAGGCCACGCAGGAGCTCGCCGGCATCCGAGATCCCCCTTGGGGCATGGACGAAGACCAGGCGCGGTGGTCGGGTGGCGGCGGGCATCGGGATCAGTCGCGGGAGCGGGAGCGGAACACCACGCGACGACCCAGCAGGCTGCCGACCCGGCCGAGCTTGCTGGCGAGCCACCGGATCGCTCGCTCGGCTGCGCGGAGTGGCGCCGTCGCGCGGGCGACAACCAGCTCCGAGTCGGCGCGGAGCCGGCTCAGCTCGCGTTCGCGCTCGGCGAGGAGGGCGCCCGAGCCCGCGCCATGGCGCTCCGTCGCCGCGAGGCGGTTCTCGAGCAGGGCGATCTGCGCCTCCAGGTGCTCGGAGCGGACCCGCTCGACCTCGGCCAAGCGCTGCGCTTCACGCACGGGGTCTCCGTCGGCCTCCCCGGCTCTCTCGGACCGGGGCATTGGGCGGTCGGCTGCCATCGGAGCTGAGGGTAACGGTCGGGGAAGGGCCGGGCACTCGGTTCGGGGGCGCCGTTCGTATAGTGGGCCGCGCATGCTGGCGCCGATCCTCGAGCCACGGGAGTGGCAGATGACCCTGGGGGAGCGCTCCGCTCTCGAGGGCCTGCTCGCTGCTTCGCAGCCCGAGCTCGGCATTGAGATCGGCACCGCGCAGGGAGGTAGCCTCGGGCGCATCGCCGCCTACTGCGAGGAGGTCCACTCGTTTGATCTCGAGCATGACTCCGGGCGCGAGTGGCCGGCCAACGCCGTCCTCCACTCCGGGGACAGCCACAGGCACCTGCCGGAGACGCTCGCCGAGCTGGCGGATGCCGGGCGGAACGTCGACTTCTGCCTCGTTGACGGCGACCACACGGCCGACGGCGTGCGCCGCGACCTGGTCGATCTCCTCGACTCCCCGGCGATCTCGCGAACGGTGATCGTCATCCACGACACGCTCAACGAGGTGGTCCGCCAGGGCCTCTTCGCGGCGAAGATCGATGAGCGGCCGGAGGTCTCCTACGTCGACCTCGATTTCGTCCCCGGTCACCTCTCAAGCGATGGGCCCTTCGAGGGCCAGCTCTGGGGCGGCCTCGGCCTGGTCCTCGTCGACCGCGGCGAAGGCGACTCGTTCGGGCTGGGCGACGCCAAGGGCGCCAGCGAGTTCGCCGACGCCTTCGCGGTCTTCGACTCGTTTCGCTCCGGCGGGCCCGGGTCGCCCGGCGCCGGCCCCTCCCGGATCCTCCGCCGGCTGCGCGGTGAATCGGGATCGGTCAGCTAGTCACGCTGTGGTGGACGTCTGCTTCGTCCTCGCGCCGGGCCAGAACCAGTTCTTCTTCGAGCTCGCCGAGGTCCTGCGGCACGAGCTCGAGGCGATCGGCCTCGGGACCAGCCTCAGCACCGAGGGGTTCCCGGATGTCGCGGATGATCGCGTCTACGCCCTGCTCCCGCCGCATGAGTACTTCGCCCTCGAGGGCGCTGCGAATCCGCCCCCGCCGGGCGCGATGCGCCGCACGATTTTGATCTGCGCGGAGCAACCGGAGACGATCCACTTCCGCCAGAACCTGTCCCTGGCGAGCGCCGGCGGCGCGCTGTTCGATATCAACGCGAGGGCAGTACGGGCCTACCGCCGGCGGGGTGTCAGAGCCGAGCACCTGCGCCTCGGCTACACATCGGTCTGGGATCACTCCGACACGGCCGAGGCCCGCACCGACCTGCTCTTCCTCGGGGCACACACTCCCCGCCGCGGCGCGATCCTCACCGGCATGGCGGAGGACCTCGCCCACCTCGACGCGACACTGGTGCTCTCCGACAACTCACGGCCGAACCCGGGTGGGTCGGCGACGTTCCTGGCTGGAGCGGAGAAGTGGGAGGCGTTGTCGGGGGCGCGCATCCTCCTCAACATCCACCAGGGCAGCGAGCCCTACTTCGAGTGGCACCGGGTCCTCCAGGCGATCCACTGCGGTGCCGCGGTGTTGACGGAGGATTCGAGCGACTTTGCGCCGCTCGAGCCCGGCGCGGATTTCGAGATGTGCGCCGCTCCCGATCTCTCGCGGTCGCTCCGGGACCTGGCCGCGGACGAGCCGCGCCGAAGCCAGATGGCAAGGCATGCCCTCGAGCGAATCCGCGCGGAGCTGCCGATGTCCGAGACGGCGGCACGGCTCGCAACGGTCGCCGAGGAAGTCGCGGCAGGCAACCGCCTGGCGGCCCGTCCCCTCGGTCGGGTCGCCTCGAAGGGGGCGGCTGCCCGCCTGAGCGTGGGCGCGAAGCTCGGGCGCCGGCGTCCCCGCCCACAGACGCCTGACATCCCGCCCCGCCCAGCGGAGCTTCACCTCTCAGAGGTGGAGGGAGCCCCCGGCCTCACCCTGATAGCGGACGCCGACTCGACCCTTCTCGACGGCGCGGTACCGAGACTCCGCGCCGCTCTGGAGGAAAGCGGCGCCGCGTTCGCCTACGGTCTCGTCGCCGGCAGCGGCAGCGTCGGTGTCGGGAACGTCCTGGGCCCCGACTCCTCACACCCTCCGTCGCCTCCGGTCCTGGTACGCGACGTCACACTGGCGAGCCTCCCGGACCGGCGGGACCCGGTCGCGGTCCTGGCGGCGCTCGGGGCCTCAGAGGAGGGCGTGGCCGTGCGGCAGATCGTCGCGCGGGCCTCTGCCGATGGCTGACCCGGAAGGGGGTCAGACCCCTCTGGGGCCTGAACGGAGTCAGACCCCCTCCCAGTTGCGCGTTCTCGTCATCGGCGGTCGCGGGTTCATCGGGTCACACTTCGTCCCCGCCGCCTCCGCGGCCGGGTTCGAGGTCGTCACCACGTCCCGGGAAGAGGGCGCCGCCGACCTCCGAGCCGACCTGCTCGATCCCCCGAGTCTGGAGGCCGCGATCGGGGAAGCGCAGCCAGGCGTTGTTGTCAATCTGGGTGCGCTCGCGTCGGTGGTCGCGAGCTGGGACGAGCCGGCCGCGGGCCGCGAGGTCAACGTCGGTGGCACCCGAAACCTGCTCCAGGCGGCGGGTGCCGCAGCCCGGCCGCCACACGTGGTGTGCCTGTCTTCGGCAGAGGTCTACGGCTCCGTGCCCGAGGCGGAGATGCCGATCGCCGAGAGCCGTCCGGCCCGGCCGTTGACGCCCTACGGGGTCGCGAAGGCCGCGATGGAGGAGGCGTGCCGACGCGAGGCGGATGGGCTCGGGTTGAGCGTCACCGTGCTGCGGTCCTTCAACCAGCTCGGGCCCGGTCAGCCGCAGCAGTACGTCGCAGCGGGCATCGCGAGCCAGATAGCCGAGGCCGAGGCCGGCGGAGGTGGCCGGGCTGTCGTCACCTTGGGCAATCCTGATGCGGCGCGGGACTTCACCGACGTCCGGGACGGTGCCCGCGCTCTCACGGTCATCTGCGAGCTGAGTCTTCCGGGCACCTTCAATCTCTGCTCGGGGACGGCGACGAGCGTCGCGGAACTGGCCGCCGAGCTCGCGTCTCTCGCGGCACTGCCGGTCGAGATCGAGGTGGATTCCACGCTCGCGCGACCCGCCGACGTGCCGGTCGTCCGCGGCTCGGCGGCACGGCTTCGGGAGGCCACGGGATGGAAGCCGGAGATCCCGCTGCCGCGTACGCTGGCCGACATGCTCGAAAGCGCGCGCGAGGACCTCGGATCCGGGGCCGGTCCATGAGCCTCCGTCCCGCCGCCGCCAAGGAGCGGTTCTTGGAGCAGCCGCTCTCCTACCGGCTGTGGCAGGCGCCATTCGCAGAGCGCAAGTTCACGCCGGTCCGCCGCCACAACGACATGTCCCGCGTGCGGCGGGTCCTCGACGTCGGCTGCGGCCCCGGAACTAACACGCCGCATTTCGCCGGGATCGACTACCTCGGGATCGACGTGAATCCGAGCTACGTCGAGTACGCCCGCCAGAGGCACGGGCGCGACTTCGAGGTCGCCGACGCCACCGAACTCACCGTTCCCGACGGGGAGCGCTTCGACTTCGTCCTCATCAACAGCCTCTTGCACCACATCGCCGAGGCGGACGTGCGGCGCCTGCTCTCCCACCTCAGCACGGTCCTCACGCCGGACGGGCACATCCACATCCTGGAGCTCGTGATGCCGCCCAACCGATCGGTGGCGCGGCTGCTGGCCCGCCTCGACCGGGGGTTTCACCCGCGGCCCCTGCGGGAGTGGAGCGAGCTGCTCTCGGAGAGCTTCGACCCGGTTGTCTTCGAGCCCTACGCCCTCGGCGGCTGGTCGCCCCCGACCACGCTCTGGAACATGGTCTACTTCAAGGGGAGTCCGATTCAGGACGGAGGGGTCCCGTAGGCGGTCGGTGAAGCGCCAGGGGGAGCCCTGGATTCGAAGATCTCCGCGGCGATGTCCGCCCTGCTGCCCCTGAACGCCAGCGGGTCCGTGACGATCGAGTGCCGAAGGGTCTCGAAGCTCTGAGCCGTGTATCCGTAGAAGTTGTACGCGGTGAAGAGGCGGCGCCAGACATCCCGGCTCTCGGGCTCGACCTTCGATGCCTTGATCAGCGGCTCCAGTACCCCGTCCTGGTCGTTCTTGCCCGCCGCGATGCTCGACTGGGTGAGGAGCGCCTCGATCGAGAGCGGGTCGAGGCGCCTTGCGAGGGCTGCGGAATCGGCCGCTCCGGATGGGTTGGAGTCGGCGATCGCGAGGGCGTGAAGCCGCTTCTGCTCGGACAGCGCGGGAAGCCACGCGGAGACCGCGAAGGCGATCGCAGCCACGACGGCGAGCGTCGCGAGCGCACCGGCCCTGGGCCGCGGCAGGAGGGGGGCTCGCGCGGTGCCCATCCGGCGGGCGGCGCCGGTCACGGGCGGGGCGGCCGCCACGCACACCGCGATCAGGGCCGGGATCGTCACCCCGGGTATCTCCCAGTGCCAGTCGAAGAGCGATTGCACGAACCACGCCGTGAACGCCGCCAGGAGCGCGAACCTCGCCGAGCGGTCGCCACCGGACGCGTCGCGCACCCGGCGCACGGCGGCGAAAGCCAGCAGGACGAGCGCCCCCATCCCGAGCGCGAAACCGATCAGGCCGGTCTCCGAGAGGAACATCAGCGGCAGGGAGTGCGAGGAGCGCACCGGCGCGTTGTGGTCGCGGTAGAGGTAGTGGACGATCGGGAATGAGCCGGCGCCCTGCCCTTCCAGCGGTTTGTCCGAGAACGCGCCGAGGGCCTCGGTCCACCAGACGTAGCGACTGGAGCTGTTCGAGGAAATCAGCCGGTCGGGGCTGTTGGTGAGGGTCGATCCCGGCTTCTTGAAGGCCTCGAACTCGCTGGAGATGTCGGTGAAGAGGCCCTTGCCGCTGAACGAGATCGTCCCCACCCCGACGACCAGCGCGATCAGGGTGGCGACGCCCAGAGCCCGCCAGGTGCGGCGCGCCCGCTCGGGGCCCCAGGACACCTCGGGCTCGAGCCGGATCAGCCGGCGGAAGACCAGCGCGAGCGCCACCAGGCAGGCGATGAGGACGGCGGTGAGGGCGAGCCCGCCGGTCGTGCGGTCCGAGAGCGGGACGTCGGCCGCGGACAGGTCGTGGCGGGTGAAGGCGACGATCATCGCGGGAGCCACGGCGACGATTGCTCCGAGGCCGACCCCGAGCCTGGTGAGGCGGCGCGGCCCGGCGCCGACCATGACGGCGAGCACGACGATGTAGCCGACGATCGCCCCCCGAGAGTAGGCCAGCGCGACGGTCAGAACCAGGATCGCCAGTGTGATGGCGGCGGCGATCCGCACGCGCGACGGAGCCTTCACCGAGGACGCGAGCCAGATCCCGGCGGGGGACGCCATGACGCAGAGGAGCCCGAGCGCGTTCCAGTAGTCGAGCGGTCGGCTGATCCGCGAGAAGCGCCCGCCCGGGTCGAGGTTGAGCACCCCGATGTGGATGCCGGGAAGGAGCTTCCCGCCCAGCGCGTAGACGGCGACCAGCAGGCCGGTGAGTGTCAGCGCCACCGCGGCGATGACCGCCGCCCGGGGCACCACGGCCGCCGCCGTGAGTGCGACGGCGGCCACCACGGCGTAGGCGAGGGCGCGGTTCGCGGCGAGCCAGCTGCCCTCCGGTAGGACGGACCACTCGACCGACAGCATGCTCCAGAGCGCGAAGCCGGTGAGTATGCCCGTCGCCAGCCACGCAAGTGGGGCCCGGCGGATCTGGATTGCCCCCGCACATACCCCGAGGACCGCGAGCAGGCCGAGCAGGGCCGTCGCGACCTCGACGCGACCCGCCGGCTGGGTCGCGATCCCGCCCCCGGTCAGCGCCGTCAGGGCGGCGAGCACGGCCAGGGCGGCGAGCAGAAATCCGCCGTAGCCCTCGATCCCCACACGTCCGAGGGCGCCCCTCGCCGCGTCGGCGCCGCTGCTTGGCCTTGAGGGCATCGGGGGAGGGTAGAGCGCAACGTTCCTAGGATGGAGGGGTGCGCCGGCGCCTTCTCCCCCTCATAACGGCCGCTTGTGTCCTTCTCGGGATACTCGCGGATCCGGTCGGTGCGGTCTCGGACAGCATCTACCAGGAGTACCTAGAGACGGGGTCGATCTCAGGCTGCGTCCACTCCGAGGCCGAGCTCCAGACCGCCCTCACCTCCGTTCCCGCCGACATCCAGGCCTATGACCCGGGCTTTCCGCAGGCGCTGAACCTCGCGCTCGACCGGCGCGCCGCCGGTTGCGTGAAGAAGGCGGCGCCCAACATCAACCCCGCGGCGAGCGGCGGCACGGTCCTGGCGACGGACGGCTCGCCGGGTCCTCCGGGGACGGGAGGCCTGCCGCTTCGTCCGCTCCCGAAGGTCTCCGGGGCATCCGACTTCCCCGTCGAAGCGATCTACCTCGTGATCGTCATCGCCGCCCTGCTGGGCGCCGCGGTCGCGCTGGTGCCGAGGCGCCCCGGCCCTCCGTCTCCCGGCGGCGCCGAGGGGTCCTGATCCAGCCGTCTCCCACGGCCATCAGCGTCGTTCCGCCAGCCACTGGCGCATGAATGCAGCCACGAACCGAGGGTTGTCGCGCAGGTAACGGGGCGCCAGGCGGCGCGGCTCCCGTCCCAGCCGGAAGAGCCACTCGAGCCCGTTGCGCTGCATCCAGGACGGAGCTTGCGAGACCAGGCCCGCGTGGAAGTCGAAGGCTGCTCCGACGCCGACGAGGACCGCGGCATCGAGGCGCTCCCGCATCCGCGCCATCCAGGTCTCCTGCTTCGGCGAACCGATGCCGACCCAGACGATGTCGGCCGCCGACGAGGCCACGCGAGCGCACACGTCGGCCTCCTCGGCCTCGGTCAAGGGGCGGAAGGGCGGAGTGTAGGAGCCGGCGATCGCAAGGCCCGGGAAACGCTGTGTGAACGATGCCTCCAGCGCCTGGGTCGCGCTCTCGTCGCGGCCTCCGTAGAGGAAGTGACGTGCACCCGTCCGCAGCGAGCGCTCACACGCGGCCAGCATCAGGTCCGGACCGTAGACACGGTCGGGGATCTCCTCGCCGAGCGCGCGCAACGCCCAGACGATCGGCATCCCGTCGGGCAGGACCAGGCTCGAACCCCGCAGCGCCGCCATCGAGCGCGGGTCGCGCCGTGCGTTCATCAGCGCGTTGACGGCGACGTGGCACGCGTACTTGCGGTGCCCGGCCGCGATCGCGTCGTCGATCCAGTCGAGCATCCTGTCGTAGTCGACGAGGGAGAAGTCGACCTCGAGCAGCCGGCGGGTGGGAGGCGCTCCGCGGCTCACGACCGTGATTCTAGATGCGGGAGGCCGTGCCTCTAAGCTCGATGCGTGGGAGACCTTCGACTCAGGGCCCTGGAGCGGATCACACCCCTGACAGCGAAGCTTCCCACCGGAGTCCACCGTGTCCTCGCCGGGCGCCCGGTCCGGATCGACGGCAACGTCCTCGACCCGCAGGTCCAGCTCTCGCTGCCGATCATGCGCCGCGTCGGCGGCGACGGGTCGGACGTCGGCCTCGAGGAGGCCAGGCGGTCCGTCGACGTCCGTTCCCGTGTCGTGCGCGGACGGCTGATCGAGATGGCGACGGTCGAGGACATGGCGATCCCCGGTGCGGGCGGCGACCTCCGCGCCCGGCTCTACACGCCGCGATCCCCCTCCGGGGACGGGCTGCTCGTCTTCTTCCATGGCGGCGGCTGGACCGTCGGCTCGATCGAGAGCCACGACCAGGTCTGCCGGTTCCTCGCCTCGGGTGCCGGGACGCGGGTCATCTCCGTCGGCTACCGGCTGGCGCCTGAGAACCCGTTCCCCGCCGCCTACGACGATGCCGTGCGCTCCTACTGGTGGGCGGTGGCCCACGCCGCCGAGCTGCATGTGGACCCGGCCAAGGTGGCGGTCGGAGGCGACAGCGCGGGAGGAAACCTCGCAGCGGCGGTCGCCAACGCGACGGCGGACGGGCCGAGCGGCCCGGCCTTTCAGCTCCTCATTTATCCCGTGACCGATCCCGGCGGAACCTATCCGTCCCACGAGCGCTTCGGCGAGGGCTTCCTCCTCACCACCCGCGAGCGCCACTGGTACAACGAGAACTACCTCGGTCAGAACGGCGTCGGTGCCGACCCCAGCGACCCGCGGGCCGCTCCGATGCACGAGCCGGACCTCTCCGCTGCCCCGGCGGCCCACGTGGCGGTCGCCGGGTTCGACCCGCTGCGCGACGAGGGCATCGCCTACGCCAAGCGGCTGGAGGAGGCCGGTGTCGCCGTCGAGATGCGGCTTTACCCGGGGCTCGTGCACGGCTACGCGAATGCCGCCGCCGTCAGCCGCGCTCCAGGCGCCGCGATGGCGGAGGCCGCGGCGGCGCTGCGCTCAGCCCTCAACTGAGGGCCGCACCCCTATCCTTCCGCGCGCATGGCCAACCTCGACGAAGAGCGCGATCCGGCGGCCGGCGATGGCGCAGCCGTGACGCCTGATGAGGTCCCCCCAGAGCAGGAGGCGGCGGTCCAGGACGACCTCTACCGCTACATCGCGCCGATGGTCGGCCCCGACGACGAGCGCGTCTTCACCGACTCCGGCATCGAACTGAAGAAGCTCTATGAGTCAGACGACGTCGCTCCCGATCTCGACGACCGGCTCGGCGAGCCCGGCGATTACCCCTTCACGCGCGGGATCCACGACGGCATGTACCGCGACCGGACCTGGACGATGCGCCAGTACGCGGGCTTCGCCACGCCCGAGGACACGAACGAGCGCTACCGCTACCTGATCGAGCACGGGTCGACCGGCCTCTCGATGGCCTTCGACCTCCCGACCCAGCTCGGTCTCGACTCCGACGACCCGCTCGCGCAGGGCGAGGTCGGCCGCACCGGGGTCCCGATCGACACGATCGAGGACATGCGGATCTGCTTCGATCAGATCCCGCTCGACCAGGTCTCGACCTCGATGACGATCAACGCCCCCGCGGCGGTGCTCCTCCTCCTCTACGAGCTCGTGGGCGAGGAGCAGGGCGTGCCGTCCGAGAAGCTCCGCGGCACCGTCCAGAACGACGTCCTCAAGGAGTACATGGCGCGCGGCAACTACATCTACCCGCCGAAGCCGACCATGCGTCTGACCACCGACATCTTCGAGTACTGCCACGAGAACGTGCCGCAGTGGAACACGATCTCGATCTCCGGGTACCACATCCGCGAGAAGGGCTGCTCGGCCGTGCAGGAGGTCGCGTTCACGCTCTCCAACGCGATCGCCTACGTCGAGGGCGCGCTCGACCGCGGCCTGAAGATCGACGATTTCGCTCCCCGGCTCGCCTTCTTCTTCAACTGCCACAACGACGTCTTCCAGGAGGTCGCCAAGTTCCGCGCGGCCCGGCGGATGTGGGCATCGATCGTGAAGGACCGCTTCGGCGCCGAGAACGCGAAGTCGATGCAGATGCGCTTCCACACCCAGACCG
>JBBSQE010000070.1:0-14391 GCA_038258095.1 Solirubrobacterales bacterium
AGCGGCTCGGCGTCGAAGTCCACTCCCGGAGCATCGTCACCGCTGTCGATCGCGATGGGGTGGAGGTCAAGGATGCTGACGGAGGGCTTTCGCGGGTGAGGGCCGAAACGAAGCTCTGGGCGGCCGGCGTCCAGGCGTCTCCTCTGGCCGGACTGCTCGCCGAGGCCACCGGGGCCGAATGCGACCGGGCCGGGCGCGTCTCGGTCGCGCCGGACTGCTCGCTGCCCGGGCACCCGGAGGTGTTCGCGATCGGCGACATGATGTCCCTGGACGGCCTTCCCGGCGTCGCCGAGGTTGCGATGCAGCAGGGCATCCATGCCGCCGCGACGATCAAGCGGAGCCTGCGCTCGGAGGACCCGAACCCGTTTCGCTACCGGGATCTCGGCAGCATGGCCGCGCTCAGCCGCTTCCACGCAATCGTCAGCTTCAAGGGCATCCGGCTCTCTGGCTTCCTCGGGTGGCTCGGGTGGCTCTTCGTGCACCTCACCTTCCTGACCGGATTCAAGAACCGCTTCACGACGGTCGGGCAGTGGGCCCTGGCCTTCATCGGCAACTCCCGCAGCGAGCGGACGATCACGATGCAGCAGGTCATCGCCAGGGCCGCGATCTCCGAAGCGGGCGGGCTGCCCTACCTGATGGCGCTGCGCCAAGGGGATGCCTTGGGGAGAAGCGACGACGATTGACGATGGGTCCGGGGCCGGAGAGCCCGGGTCGGTGCTCCGAATCCCCCGATCCGGGGGCCGGCCGCTAGCCCCCTCCGTAGACGACCACGAGGTCGGTCATCACGCCGGCGGCGAAGCCCGCAGACAGAAGCGCCAAGCCGAGCTCCCTGTGGCCGTAGCGCCTCATGCCGTGCCAGATCTCCCCGACCACGTACAGGATCGCCCCGCCCGCCAGCGCATAGAAGGTCAACTCGAGCGGCTCCGATGTCACGCTGTATCCGATCATCGAACCGATGAACGTGGGACCGCCTCCGATCAGTCCGACCAGGGCGAGCCAGCGCCACGAGGGCGTGATGTCACCAAGTGGGCCGACGATGCCGAAGCCTTCGGTCGAGTTGTGGAGGGCGAAGCCGATGATCAGGACGGTCGCCAGCCCCACCTCGCCCGCCTGTGCCGATACCCCGATCGCCAGCCCCTCGGCGAAGTTGTGGACTCCGATCGCAATGGCGATCATCACGCTCCGGCGGAGAGCCAGGGACCGGACGGCATCGACCCGCGCGGTGAGCCTCTGCTGGTCGGCCAGGGCCAGGGTGTCGGTGGCGCCGCCGGCCATCGGCGGTGCCGGGGGATCTCCGGGTCGCATCCGCCGCTCCAGGAACCCCAGGCCGGCGCTGCCGAGCGCGAACCCACCCACCAGGAGAAGCGTCAACGCCGTTGCGTGGCCGAAGCTCCCCGTACCGTCCTTGTAGGCCGCGACCGCCTCCTCGGATATCTCGAAGCCATGAGCCAGTACGTCGACTAGGAGAAAGACCAGAACGCCGACCGAGAACATCGCCAGGCCGACCCGCGCACGGTTCGTCAGCATCTGGATCCGCCCCACCGGGAGACCGAGAAAGATCGTGAATCCCGCCAGCGCGCCGAGTAGAGCGGTTTCTGAGAACGACAAACCAAGGCCTTTCCGAGAGTTAGGGCTCCCTAATGGGAGGCAAACGAACTTATCATGGCCAGGCGCAGGCGGTCGAGGAGGGAAGCGCGATTCTCGAGTTCTGAGTGCCGTGGCCCTCAGCGCGGCGGTTCGCTGTCTGAGCAGAGCTGCTGCTTGGCGATCAGGGCTTGCTTCAGGGCCAGCTTGCGGTGGATCACGGTCTTCCACCGGCCGAAGCTGACTGACAGGGCCTGGTCCGCTGCCACGAGATTGCCGCGGATTTGGGCGACGGAGCCGCGCTCGTCGTCCGAGAGCTCCTGGCTCTCGCCCGAGAGAGCATCAGCAGCGCGAGGATCGATCCAACTTGCAAAACCGCCTCAACCGAACGCTGATTGCTCTCCCTCTCGTCGTCAACTTGACCAGTCGTGAGGTGGCAACGCTCACCCGGGTCTGCCTGTTCATGCTCCACAGGCGTTCAATCGGCATGAACGATGTTCATCGGGCGCAGCGGTGAACGCGTCCGGCGGCGGACGTGACCGAAAGGAGCGACGTAGACTCGGGCGGCATGGAAGAGCAGAGCCGACAGCAGGGGAAGGACGTTCCCGTCGACCAACTGCTCGTCACCGAGCCCGAGCTCTGGCAAGACGGTCCACCGCACGAGACCTTCCGGCGGCTGCGCGGCGAGTGCCCGGTCCACTGGACCTCGAGGATCTCCGACTTCCCCGACGAGGACGGCTACTGGTCGGTGACCCTTGCCGATGATGTCCACGCCGTCAGCCGAGACTGGCAGACCTACTCCTCGGAGAGGGGCGGGGTGACCGCGCTGACGCACTCGATCCTGCCGCTGAAGCTGACGCAGTCGATGTTCATCGGGATGGACCCTCCGAAGCACGACCGGCTCAAGGCACTCTTCCAGCGGGGCTTCACGCCGAAGCGGATCGCCGAGCACGAGCCGGCGATCCGGAAGATCACCCGCGGTGTGCTCGACCGCCTCTCGGACCACGAGACATGCGACCTCGTCACCGAAGTCGCACAGCCCGTCGTCTCACGCGTGATCGGGAGCTTCATGGGGATCCCTCCGGAGGACGACGAGATCTGGGCGCGGCTGATGAACTCGACGCTGGGGGCCGACGACACGGACCTCAACCCCGATGGTCCGGCCGGCGTGATGGAGCGTGACGTTCCCGAGATCTTCGAGCGCTGTACGAGCCTGATCGCCGAGCGTCGCGAGCGGCCAACCGAGGACCTGACGAGCCTCCTGGTCCACGCCGAGTTCGATGGCATGGGCCTCGAGGAGCACGAGATCGTCATGGGCTTCTTCCTCCTCGTCGCGGCCGGCAACGACAGCACCAAGGCGACCTACTGCAGCGGGATGCGCGCTCTACTCGAGAACCCGGACCAACTCCGGATGCTCATCGATGACCCGGCGCTGATCCCGAGCGCGGTCGAGGAGTCGCTGCGGATGTTCCCGGCCTTCGCTCATTTCCGCCGCACCGCCACCTGCGACACGAAGCTCGGCGACAAGGAGATCCGCGAGGGTGAGAAGGTCGTCATGTGGTACGTGTCGTCGAACCGCGACGAGTCCCGCTACGAGGATGTAGACACCTTCGATGTCCGTCGCAACCCCGAGCACCAGGCGTTCGGCGCCGGAGGCCGGCACTTCTGCCTCGGCACCGCCCTGGCTCGCCTCGAGCTGAAGATCCTCCTCGAAGAGACACTCGCGCGCGTCCCTGAGATCGAGCTCGACGGGCGCCCCCGGCACGCGACCACGATGTTCGTCAACCAGCTCAAGAGCCTGCCAGTCCGCCTTCGCCCCGCCCAGCCTCCGGACGACGGCGGGCGGGACGGGCACGGAAACGTTATGTAAACGCCTCCCGCGCTCTATCCACACGGCCGCAGGCCATGTTTGCCTGCATGAACTTCCGCGCAACGGTCCTGACCACGACCGCCATCGCTGTCCTGGCTGTTGCGCCGGCCGCAGCATGGGGCTCGACGCAGGCCGAGTTCGCCGTCAAGGCCCAGCAGATATGGGTCGCCGCCGCTCCGTATTACGGGCAGGAGCCCTCCTCGACGATGCCGAGCACGCGTGTCGTGGCCAATCGCCTGGGGCCACGGCCCCGGACCGTCCGGCTCTTTGACGGCACGAGCCAGGCCTGGTTCACCCAGAAGAATCCCCAGGGACTGCTCAACGGCGCGAATGCGTCCCAGGAGTGGCTGATCCACGAGTGGGCTCACGTGTTTCAGAGCCCCGGACTCAAATCCTGGGCAGGCGAAGGGGGCCCCCAGGCGTTTGCTCGCTACGTGGCCCCCAGGATCTACCGAACTCTCGGCATGCCCTTCAGGCAACCATGGACGCGGGCTACCGACGGGTACCGAAGGCAGATGGACCGCGTCGAGAGATCCTGCGGCTGGACCTGGATCTTGCATCGCCAGTGGGGTGCAAGGAAGTAGATCACTCGGTCCTCGGTTCCGGGGCTTTCGCCTCGAGCGCGAACGGGTTGCCCTCGGAGTCGCGGCAAATCGCCCAGCGCTCTCCCGGGTGGACGATCGAGCCGCCGTGCTCGGTCACGAGCTCCAGGGTCCCGGCGATGTCGGCTACCGGGAAGTAGGGGAGGGACACGCGGTCGCCCGGGCCCGTTCCGCGCTCGTGGATGCCGAGCCGAATCCCGTCTTGGCGCGCCTCCCAACCGGCGCCGGAATCATCGCCGCGTGGCGCGAGCTCGGCACCGAGTACGCCGCTCCAGAAGCGGAGCGCGCGATCGGGGTCGTCGGCGGGGAACTCGATCAGGGGACCGGTCATGGTCTGGGTCGCGCGGTCAACGCAGCGCGTCGCCCCAATCGGTCTCGTCGCGGAGCTCGGCCTTCAGCACCTTGCCGGCCGGATTGCGCGGCAGCGGCTCGGTCCTGATGACGACGTACTGGGGGACCTTGAAATCAGCGATCCGCTCGCGGGCGTAGTCGATGACCGCGGGGATGTCGACCCCGTCGTCCGAAGCGGGAACGATCACGGCCCCGACCTTCTCGCCCATCATGTCGTCCGGTACGCCGACCGCCGCCACCTCACCGACGCCCGGGGCGCCGGCGAGGGCGCTCTCGACCTCGATCGAGTAGACGTTCTCGCCGCCGCGGTTGATCATGTCCTTCTTGCGGTCGACGATATAGAGCAGGCCGTCGTCATCGATCCGCGCAAGATCCCCCGTGTGAAGCCAACGGTCGACGAACGTCTCGGCGGTGGCCTCCTCCTTGTTCCAATAGCCGCTGACGACGTTCGGGCCCCGGACCAGCAGCTCGCCGACGCCGGACTCTTCGTCCGGTGCGTCGATCGCCAGGTCGACGACGGGCATCGGGAAGCCGACAGAATCGGCGTGCTCGGCGACCTCCTCGTGGGGCAGGAAGGTGCTGAGAGACGCCGTCTCGGTGAGACCGAATCCGTTCCCGACGCGCGCGGCCGGGAACGCTTCCATGATCTCGTGGACCGAGGTTGCCGCGATCGGCGCGCCACCGTAGGAGACCCAGCGAACGCTCGACATGTCTGCCTCCTTGAAGGATGGATGCCTGGTCAGCGCGTGGTAGATCGCCGGGACGGAGGTGAGCATGCTGACCCCGTGCTCCGCGACGGTCTCGAGGAGGCCGTCGATGTCCAGCGGGTTGGTGAGGATGTGGCAGGTGCCCCCGAGGTCGAGGAGCACGATCAGCTGGCTGTCGCAGCCGGTCACGTGAAAGAGCGGGACATTGATCAGCGTGCTGACGTCGCCGCCCTCCGCGCGGTCGACTCCGACGCAGCGGATCGCGCTCTCACTGTTGGCGATGAAATTCGCGTGCGACGTCATCGCGCCCTTCGGGAAGCCGGTGGTGCCGCTGGTGTAGAAGATTCCGGCGAGGTCGTCCGGCTCGAGGTCCTCGGCCACAACGCCGCCGTCTCCGTCGGGAAGCGGCTCCCCGGGCTTGAAGACGAACCTGCTTCCCGAGTCCTCCACAACGAAGGCGGCCTCGGAGTCCTTGAATCGCGTATTGACCGGAACCGCAACGAAGCCGCCGAGCTGGGCTCCCCAGAAGGCGAGCACCCAGTCGATCCCGTTGCCGAGCCTGATCGCGACGCGATCACCTCGTTCGAGACCCTGTGCCGAGAGCCCGCCCGTCACCCGGAGTGCGCGGTCCCAGAGATCGCCGTAGGTAAGCGAGTCGCCGCCGACCTCGGCGACGGCGGTGGCCTGCGGGTCGCGCTCGACGCTCGCTCGCAGCATGCGGACGAGCGACGGCACTTGGCCCGCGTACCTGGCGACGCCATCCTCGCCGCGCTCGACGCCCTCGGTCGAGAACGGGTTGCGCCCCCGGGTCGCCGGCTCAGGGGTCACTGACCGGCCTGCTCGAAGGCCGCCCCGACCACCGCCTCGGCGACCGGGCCGTAGGGGGGAGCGAAGGCCTCGATCAGGTCGCCCTCGCCGCGAACGAACACGCCACGGAGGTTCGAGAACTCACGAAAACCCTCGACTCCGTGATGGCGGCCGGACCCGCTCTGCCCGATCCCGCCGAACGGCAGCGAGGCGAGAGCGCCGTGCACGGCCGCGGAGTTGACGCACGCGCCGCCTGAGGTCGTGCGTCGCAGGACGTCGTCGGCCACCTCGGAGTCCTTGGAGAACACGTAGAGGGCGAGTGGGCGCTCACCGTCGTTGACGTGGCTGATCGCCCCGTCGAGGTCGTCGTAGGGCTTGACCGGCAGGATCGGGCCGAAGATCTCGTCGCGCATCAGCTCCAGATCATCAGGCGGGTCGAGCACGAGTGACATCGGCATCTGACGGGTCTCGGGATCGACTTCGCCGCTCTCCTCGAGAGCACGGACGTCGCATCCCCGCTCCGCGGCCTCCGCGAGGAGTCGCTCGATCCGCTCCAGGTGGCGGCCGGTGATGATCCCGGTGTTGCTCTCCGACTCCACGAACCCCGGCATGTTCTCGCGAGCATGCTCGGAGGCGAGCCGCGCGAACTCGTCCATCTGCTCTCTGGGCACGAGGCAATAGTCCACGGAGATGCACATCTGCCCGTTCTTGAGCGCCTTCGTGTTCAGCACCTGCTTGACCGACTCGGCGTCGATCGAGTCCTCGGCAAGGATCGCCGGGCACTTGCCGCCGAGCTCGAGCGTCACCGGCACGAGCTGCTCGGCGGCGGCTTTCGCGATCTCGCGCCCGATCTCTGGACTGCCGGTGTAGAGCAGGTGATCCCAGCGCACACGGGTGAATGCCTTGGCGAGGTCGATCTCGCCGACCACCACGTCGACGCGGTCGCGGTCGAACGTCGCGCGGATCATGTCCTGGAGGACTCGGGAGGAGGCCGGCGAGTGCTCAGAGGGCTTCAGCACCACTCTGTTGCCGGCGGCCAGCATCTCGACCAGGGGCCCGACCGAGAGGTCGAAGGGGAAGTTCCAGGGGCTGATGTTGCCGACGACGCCCTTCGGCTGCGGAGCGACGAAGGCCCGCCCGGACCCGTACAGCGCGGGGTCGGAGTGGCGGGGCTCCGGCGTCATCCAGGTCTCGAGACTCTCGGCCGAGTAGGCGGCGCGCCCGGCGACGCCGAGCACCTCGATCAGGTCGGTGGCGAGAGAGGGGTGCACGCCGAAATCGGCACTCATCGCCTCTCCGATCTGTTCACGGTTGGTCATCACCATCTCGGCGAGCGCGCCGAGCAGGGCTTGGCGCTCCTCGAGCGACGGGTAGGGATCGGCGAGGAATGCGGCGCGCTGTGCCTCGACCGTCTCCTCCAACTCCCGGATCACTGCGCTGTCATCGGTCTCCGGCCCAGCATCGCGCTCGATGGTCGACATGCTCTCTCCTCGTGTTCCTCGTGGCAGTGTCCCGACGATACGCCCCTGCGGTTGAATTCGCTGTGGATGAGCGGGAAGGCACCGGACCCGGAGGCCAGGCTCGAGGCGGTGCTCGCACGCGTCCGAGCGATCCCCGAGGGCTTCGTCCGTACTTATGGCGACGTCAGCCCCGGCGCGCCCCGGTTTGCGGGCACCGCGCTTCGCGGCGCCGGAGGCGACGGCCTCCCATGGTGGCGCGTGGTCCGTGCCGATGGCTCGCTCGCGTTAGGCGAGCGCCAACGTGATCTGCTCGATTCAGAGGGAGTGCCGTTCGTCGACTCCGACCGCACCCGGGTCGATCTCGAGGTCGCTCGCATCCCGGAGGACGTCGAGCCTGCCTAGTCTCCGGATCGTTCATGCCTTAGCCCGAGGTGTCGTGAAGGTCGCGCATAGCGCTACCTGGACGACGACTTCGCGGCTGGTCAGGCAGTCGCGTAGCGCTTCGCCGCCAGGGCGCGGCGCTTCTCCGCCACGACCTCGCGGTCCTTCGGCGGCGCGTTCGTCACCAGGCGGTCGAGAAGCTTCGCCGTCGCTGCCCTTACCTCCTCGACGGCGTCCTCGAATGCCTCGGCGTTGGCCCGTGAGGGCTTCGCCGATCCGCTGATCTTGCGCACGTACTGGAGTGACGAGGCGTGGATCTCATCCTCGGTCGCGGGGGGCTCGAAATTGTGGAGTGTCCTGATGTTTCTGCACATGCCCCTGAATCTAGACGACCGATTAGTGCGGCGGCTCAGCTCCCAGCCAGGATCCACCGCTGGGTGATCGTGAGCTCGCCGCTTTCGTCCCGCGCCGCGCGGAGACCGGTCGGACGACCGCCGTCTGCCTCGTCAGTGAAGGCGGCCCGAAGTGTCCGCGCGGCGGGCTCGGGTGTCCCGCTCTGCTCCAGCCAGGACTCGACGCGCATCGCGTGCTCGCGTTCCGAGAACCGTCGCGAGGGTTGCCCCGCGGTCCGTCCGACCAACTCCACAATTCGACCCTCGTCGAGGGCGCTCACATGGCTGGGGTCGCGTAGGCGCTCGAGCTCGTCGTGGCGAGCCCCGCCGGCCACCATGTCGATCACTGCCACCGATCCCCCGGCGCGACAGACACGGCCCATCTCTGCCACGGCGAGCTCGGGCTGCCCGATGTGATGAAGAGCGAAGCGGCTGAGCACGACGTCGAATTGCGAGTCGGGGAACGGCAGGTCGGTTGCGTCGCCTCGCACGAAGGCGACGTCCCGGCGGCCCGCTTCCTGCACGGAGCGAAGGCCTGCCAAGAGCATCGCATCGGTGCTGTCGACTACGACGAGCGTCGCCCCGTCGCGGATCAGATGCCTGCCGGTGAGCCCGGTCCCGCCCGCTACGTCGAGGATCTGGGCCCCTGTCGGCACTGGGATGTTCGCCGAGATCCAGTCGAGGATCTCCGTATCTCGAAACAACGAGCCCGGCTTCTCGAAGTTCTTCGATTGCGTGGTGAATTCACGTTCAGTCGCCGCTTGACCGGTTGACTCGTTCATGCCCCGATCGTAATGCGGAGGTTGCGAATGCCCGCGCTCGCCCCGGGTTCCGGTCGTGCCGCCCGTGGGAAACGAGCAGGTGGCGCCCAGGGCGAGCTATTCGGAAGAGGGCGCGTCAGCGCCCGCCCTCTACTCCTCGGGTGCGTCGAGTGCGTCCCAGTCCGACTGGCTGACGAACTTCGTGAGCTTCGTTCCCTCGTTCTCGGCACGGAACGCATAACGGACATTCGTCTTGCCGTTCTTGCCCTCTCGCTCGTACTTCGTCTTGCGCACGGAGCCCTCGTCGATCTGGACCTTCTCGCGCTTCTTCACGTCATAGAACTCGATAGCCATGGATCCCTTCCTCTCTCTTGCCGGGTGTCTCCGGCGGTTTCGTTCCCCAGTCCTGGCTTGAGAAAAGCGGAATGGGCCTTGGAACTAGGTGCAAGTCTGCCTGTCCGGTCGGACAAAACCGCGTGAATCCGCGAATTTGCGTCGTTTTCCGCGCTCAGAGGGAGAAATTGACGCCCGTGAGCGCGTCCCAAGCGTGACTTACGCCCAACCGGGAGCGGTGAGAAAATAGGCCCTGGTCCGGGTTCGGTCGGCCTCGTCGCCCCGATCAATAGAGGCGCGAGAGACGCCCGACACCCGGATCTGCACATAAGATCGGGCGGCGATGGACGATGAAGGCTTCTTCGGGCCCGGCAGCGCCATCTGGCGGGTCAACCGCGAGGGGGTGCTGCTGCTCGGAGGCGGGCGCGCCCTGATCCTTCAGGTGGCGCATCCGCTCGTAGCGGCGGGAGTCGCCGAGCATTCCAACTACCGGGAGGACCCCTGGGGCCGGCTCTACCGGACGCTCGACACCGTCCTGAAGATGGTCTTCGGCTCGACCGCGGTTGCGCGGGCGGCGGGGGAGAGGCTGGCGCGGGTCCACTCGCGCATCCACGGCAAGACAACCGAGCCCGGCGGGCGCTACCCAGCCGGCACTGTCTACGAGGCGAGCGATCCGGATCTCCTGATGTGGGTTTATGCAACCCTCGTCGACACCGCCATGGTGGTCCACCGGCGCTACGTGGGCCCGATGTCGGTCGCGGAGGAGAAGCGCTACTACTCCGACCAGATGACGCTCGGCGAGCACTTCGGAATCCCGCGCGACCGCCAGCCCCAGACGATCGACGAGTTTCGTGACTATTTCGCCTCGATGCTCGCCTCGGACCGGATCGGGGCCACCGATGCGCTTCGCGATGTCGCCGACGCCACCATGAATCCGCCGCTTCCCCGGGTCACCAAGCCGCTCGTGGGAACGTTGAATCTCCTGACAGCGGGCCTACTCCCCGACCGCATCCGGGCCGACCTCGAGATCCCCTGGGGCCCGCGGCGCGAGCGGATGCTCAGTGCCTCCGATGCCGTGCTGCGGCGCACGCTGCCGGTGCTGCCCAGCCTTCTCCGTGACGTCCCGCCCGCCCGTTCCGCCGAGGTGCGGATGGGCATGCGAAAGAAAACCCCAATTTTGGGGAGGTTGGGCCGCGAGATCCGTATTGGCGCGGGTCAGCCTGGGTAGGCCAAGGCCATGCAACTAGCGATATTGCTCATCGTCATTGGGATCGTCCTCGCGCTGCTCGTCAATTACGCGCTGGGGATCATCGTCATCCTGATCGGTCTCGTCCTGCTGATCCTGCCGCATGTTCGCGGCGGCCGCACCGGACGGGTCTGACCCGTAAGCGGGCGCCCGAGCCCGGTCCCTCGGGCCTGGCTCGGGCGCGTCGCACCTCCTCACCCAAACCCCGCCGACCGCTCCGGGAGCCGTGCCCCCGCCTCAGCCCGCGAGAAGCCAGGCGACGAGAGATAGCTCGATCAGTCCCGCTTCGATCAAGAGGACGACTCCCGCCGCGTCGGCGAGTGAGTGCTGGGGCGAGAAGCCACCGGCGAATACGAGCGCAACGGCGAGCAGGAACACGGGCAGGATGATCAGTCCCCAGAACAGCATCGCGCGCTCCCAGGCCTCGGTCCGCTTCGGATCGGAAGCGACGATCTTCTCGTTGAACGCAAACGGGAGGGCGGCGAAGGCCGCGAAGATCCCGGCGGCGAAGACGACAAGCCACGGGTTCAGGAAGTCGAGACTGAGGTAGGGCCCGCCCTTCAGGGCGGCGAGGATCAACGCGGCGGCCGCAATGCCGAGGCTCGCGAGGACGGCGAGCGAGAGGATCGAGCTGCGATCGGTCTCGCCGACCTTCTCGAGGTCCATCGCGTCAGCAGACGTGCGGCCGGGCGGCCGAGCGCACGACCTCGAAGGCGGACCCGGGCATGCCCTTCAACTGGTTCAGGTTCTCGTCGGGCCAGCGGCGGTCGCTGGTGCCGCTGAAAAACCAGTTGGACCCGTTGTCGGCGACGATCAGCCCGTAGCGCTTGAACGCGGTCGCGATCACCTTCGCCGGGCCCGAGAACCTCCCGAGCCCGTAACCCGCCTTGAGGCGCAGGCGGGTCCCCATCGCCGGCGCGTTTGGGTTCGAGGTGTCGCCCGCACAGTGGGACGCGGGGTGGATCCACGCATCGCGGGTCGAGTCGACGGTGACCCGGATCGCGTGGTCGATGTGTCCGCGTCTGACCTCGTCGAGGCGGACGAGCCCGGGGAAGATCGGGAGGCCGGCGGCATCTGCCGAGGTGAGGCCGTCCTTGCGGAGCCGCGGCGAGCGGAGGTTCCAGGAGGTCCCGGAATCCGCGTTCCAGTGAGCGCCGCCGCGGGACCTCGGGAACGCGCGGTAGAGCTCGTAGAGGCGACAGCGCGACCTGTCGACGACCAGCACATGGCGGTCGCCATCGGACCTCGGGCCACCCTCGACCGGTGCTCTCAGCGGGATTGGGAAGGGCCCCCGGTCGGACTCCGCCCCGTAGGCGGTGTAGTGGATACCCAACTTGCGCTGCCTGCGGCCCACCACCCTGTATGGGAAGCCATAGCTGCGCGGCGAACCGAAGTCGGGGTGCAACATGTCGCCGCCGTGGCTGTTGATGTACCTGATCACCGCCGCCGAGTTGCGGGCGACCGGCGCCTTCGAGATGTTCTGGTTCCAGGCCGCCTCGGTCCGCAGCGACGGGCCCCGCGCGCGCGTCGAGGTCGGCGGGTTGGGGAAGGCGTGGCAGCGGCCGAGGCTTGGATAGGTGGCGCGAGCCCGCGGGGAGGCGGCGTCCGGCCCGGCCGCCAGCGCGAGTCCCCCAGTGAGGGTGAGCAGCGCCGCTGCGAGGACCACCATCAGGCGGGCGTTTCTTCTGGGATGATCGACCGAGCCCATGCACTGCGAGCATATGACGCCATGACCGCTCCCGGGGATGCCGATCCGCAGGTGTTCTATCCGTCGCTGCGCTACACCGACGCCGCCGCGGGCATCGCGTGGCTCGAGGAGGCGTTCGGCTTCACGCTCCTGGCCGCGCATCGCGGCGAGGACGGATCGATCGGCCACGCCGAGATGAGCTACGGCGACGGCGTCGTCATGCTGGGCTCGGAGTCGACCGCCGCCGAGACCTGGGGCGAGCGCGCCGGACTCGGATGGATCTACGTCGTCACCAACGAGCCCGACGCCCTCTTCGAGCGCGCGACGGGGGCCGGGGCGGAGGTCGTCCGCCCGCTATCGGACCAGGACTACGGCTCGCGCGACTTCTCGGTCAAGGATCTCGAGGGCAACATCTGGAGCTTCGGGACATACGCGCCCGAGCGCTGAGCGGCGGCCGCTCACTCCGGCGGTGCGGCCCCGCCCATCTCGCTGAACACGGCCGTTCTTCCGCTGGCGTTGGCGCCGCGCTGCTCGTCGGCGATCACGTGGGTCACGGCGTTGATCAGCGCCAGGTGGGTGAAGGCCTGGGGGAAGTTGCCGAGGTGCCGTCCGCTCTCGGCCTCCAGCTCCTCGGCGTAGAGGTCGAGGGAGCCGGCCGCCGCGAGGAGCCGCTCGCACAGGTCTCGTGCCGCGCCCGTCTCCCCGATCTCCGAGAGTGCGGAGACCATCCAGAACGAGCAGATCAGGAAGGTCCCCTCCTCGCCGTGGAGGCCGTCGTCGGTCTCTCCGGTGAGGTAGCGGAGGATCAGACCGTGGTGGGAGAGGTCGTCGCGGATCGCCTCGACGGTGGCGTGGACTCGCTCGTCGTCCGGCGGGAGGAATCGGAGCAGCGGGATCAGGAGGCAGGACGCGTCGAGGGCGTCGGTGTCGTAGTGCTGGCGGAAGATCCCATCGCGCACGCCGCGCTCGAGGAGTTCCTCCTTGAAGCGATCGGCGGTCTCCCTCCAGCGCTCAGCCAGGCCGGAGCCTCGGCCCTCGGCAATTCGCCTGCCGCGGTCGACGGCGACCCAGATCATCAACTTCGAGGAGACATAGTGCTTGGGCTCGCCGCGGGCCTCCCAGATCCCCTGGTCGGGCTCGGGCCAGGCTTCGATCGCGGTTTCGACCTGTGTCTCCAGCAGCTCCCAGAGATCCTCGGATAGCTCACCGAGGGCCCTCGAGTGCAGATAGACCGAGTCGAGCAGCGCCCCCCAGACGTCGTTCTGGCGCTGGTCGAAGGCGCCGTTGCCGATCCGCACGGGACTGGAGTCCCGGTAGCCCGATAAGTGGTCGAGCGTCGACTCGGTCAAATCCTTCTCGCCGCCGATCCCGTACATGATCTGAAGCCGGGGATCCTTCTGGCAGATCCCGGTGATGAAGCCGATGAAGTCCTTCGCCTCGTCGTCGAAGCCGAGCGTGTGCAGCGCCCAGAGGCTGAAGGTCGAGTCACGGATCCACGAGTAGCGGTAGTCCCAGTTGCGCTCGCCGCCGACCGTCTCGGGCAGCGATGTCGTAGCGGCCGCGAGCAGGGCTCCGGTCGGCGTGTAGGTCAGGCCCTTGAGGACGAGCGCCGAGCGCTGAAGGTGGACGCGCCACGCGTGGTCGGGAAAGTCGCCGTGGCGAAGCCACGAGCGCCAGAAGTCCCGCGTCGAATTCATTCGCTCGTGCGCCTCGGGCGCCGAGCGCGGTCGGCCGATTGGGTTGTCTCCCCAGCTGACCGCACAGAACGCGGAGTCTCCCTCGCGCAGACCGACGCGGCCGAGGGCCATCGCGGCGGTCACCTCCAGGTCCATGTCGCTTGTCAGCTTCAGGCGCTCGCTGGAGCTGTCGGCCGCTGCCGCCTCGCCGAGCTCGCCGCCAGACCAGATCGCCGGCTCGCGCCCGTAATCGAAGTTGGGCGCGCACTCCAGCTCCAGCTCGACCTCGCCGTCGATGCAGGTCGCCACGCGCAGCAGGGACCCGTCGGCCTCGTGGTTGGTCTCGGGACGCGACCCCGGTCCCGCCTGCTCTGACCAGTTGCCGATCGTCAGCGCGTCCTGGATCAGGACCCAGCCGGTGTCGGTGAACCAGGTCGTCTCCAGGATCAGCGTTCCCGGCTGGTAGCGCCAGCCGAACGGGATCATCACGTCCCTGGGGGCGAATCGGAAGTGGCCGGCATCGCGGTCGAGCAG
>JBBSQE010000071.1:0-14389 GCA_038258095.1 Solirubrobacterales bacterium
CGCGCCGTGCCGAGCTGGGAGAGCTGGGTGTTCTCCAGCTTCAGACCCATCTCCTCGGTGATGACCTCGCCGCCGGTGCGGATCGAGATGTCCTCCAGCATGCGCTTGCGGCGATCGCCGAAGCCCGGCGCCTTGACCGCTACACCCGTGAAGGTGCCGCGCAGCTTGTTGACGACCAGCGTCGCGAGGCACTCGCCCTCGACGTCCTCGGCCACGATCAGGAGCGGCTTGCCGCCCTGCATGACCTGCTCGAGAATGGGCAGCACGTCACGGACGGAACCGATCTTCTGGTTGGCGATGAGGACGTACGGCTCCTCGAGCACAGCTTCCATGCGGTCCTGGTCGGTGACCATGTAGGGAGAGATGTAGCCCTTGTCGAACTGCATTCCCTCGGTGAACTCGAGCTCCATCCCGAAGGTCTGGCCCTCTTCGACGTTCACGACGCCGTCCTTGCCGACCTTCTCGATGGCGTCGGCGATGACGTTGCCGATTTCTTCGTCGCCGGCCGAGATCGTCGCGACGCGCGAGATCTGCTCCTTGCCGGAGACCTCCTTCGACTGCTTCTCGCGGAGGTTCGTGACGACCTGGTCGACAGCCTCCTCGATGCCGCGGCGGAGTGCCAGCGGGTTGGCGCCGGCGGCCACGTTCTTGATGCCCTGGCGCACGATGATCTGGGCGAGCAGCGTCGCGGTCGTCGTGCCGTCACCGGCAACGTCGTTGGTCGCCGTGGCGACCTCGCGGACGAGCTGGGCGCCCTGGTTCTCGAAGACGTCCTCGACCTCGATCTCGCGAGCGATCGTGACGCCGTCGTTGGTGATGGTCGGCGCGCCGAACTTCTTGTCGAGCACGACGTAGCGACCCTTCGGGCCGAGCGTGACCTTGACGGCGTTGGCGACGGAATCGACGCCGGCCTGCAGGGCACCTCTGGCCTCTTCTGCGTACTTCAGCTCCTTGTGAGCCATTTCTTCACTTCCTTCTGATCGATTAAGAACAATTGCGGTGGCCTACGGCCACCTGACATGCCTCTGCGGGCGCTAACACCGCGCCCGCCAAGACCAACTAGACGACCTTTGCGAGTACGTCTGACTCGCGAAGCACGAGGACGTCATCGCCCTCGACTGTCAACTCGGTGCCGCCGTACTTCGAGTAGAGGACCTCATCGCCCTCGACAACGTCCAGGGGGCGGCGGGTGCCATCCTCGTTGATGGCGCCGTCACCGACAGCCAGGACCTTGCCTTTCTGGGGCTTTTCCTTCGCGGTTTCGGGGAGAAGAATGCCACTGGCGGTCGTGGCCTCTTCCTCTACCGGACTGACGATCAGCCGATCCCCAAGGGGCTTCAGCTTCATATTCGAGTACCTCCGTAGTTGCAAGTTGTCGTTCTCTCTGATGCCTTGGCACTCTATACACGAGAGTGCCAGGCGTGTTCACCCAGGCTAGCGGGTCCAGGCTCGCTGTCAAGTGAAATCTAAGTGAATGCCACTCAGGTCAAACCCGTCCGACCAACGAAGCATCCTCGTCCCCAGAACGGCATCGGCTCCATCGGCAATTTCCGCCGACGCCGTGACCGGCGAGGAGGTGGACGAGTCGACTCTCGGCCAAGTCCCTGATTCCCGGCTCTTCGATGGGCTCACGCCGGCGAAGTTCATGAAGGCCGATCGGTTCGGGCGTGCGTTCTTAGTTCTGCGACGGTGTCTCGCCGTTGCCGAAGTGCGGGCTGGGACGCTCGACGATCTGTGAGAAGCGGATCACGGTGACGGTGTCCTCATCGCCGATCTCGCGCTGGTAGAGGTTCTCAAGGAAGTTGACCGTCTCCTCGAGGCGCCGCAACTCCGGGTTGTCATGCTCGACATCGCGCGGGGAGAGCTCCTTGACCCGCTTGACCCGGACCTCATCGATCACCGCGGCGAAGATCTTCTCCCGGGGGGTGTGCCGGAATCCGACAGTTACCCAGACGAGCTGACCACGCTCATATTTGCCGCTCTTGTCGCCGAGGCGGATCGTCGCGGTCTTGCGCCCGCGCCGCAGCTGGTCCGCGAAGACGGCTGAATAGAAATTAAGGACGAAGGTGCCGGCGCGCATGCCCGCAAAGGTAGCGGCACCTCGCTCAGGGCGTCTCCGCGTAGCCCTCGGCGCCGATCAGGGGGACGAATGCGACAGGGCTGATCGCCTCGCGATCGATCTCGGCTCCGCGGCGTCGGTAGAGGGTGAGCATCTCGCGATCCTCACCGGCGGCGATCGGAGCGACGAGGGCGCCCCCCTCGCCCAACTGCGACAGGAGGGTGCGCGGGGCCGCGGGGGCGGCGGCGTGAACCGCGATCGCATCGAACGGCGCTCGCTCGGCGAGCCCGGTGCTGCCGTCGCCGACCAGAACCTCGACGTTTCCGAAGCCCAGCCGCGCGAGCGACTCCGTCGCGGAGGCCGCGAGATCCGGATGACGCTCGACCGAGACCACCACCCCCGCCATCTCGGCCAGCACCGCTGTCGAGTACCCCGAGCCGGTCCCGATCTCGAGCAAGCGGGCGGTCGGCCCCGGGGAGAGGGCCTGACAGATGGCGGCCACGATCCACGGCTGGGAGACGGTCTGGCCCCGGGCGATCGGAAGGGCCGAGTCCGCATAGGCCCGCGAGCGGACCGATTCGGGCAGGAACTCCTCGCGGGGAATCGATCCCATCGCCGCGAGCACGCGCTCGTCGGTGATCCCCCGCCGGCGGAGCTGGCGCTCGACCATCCTCTTCCGGGCGCCTGCCGGATCCGGCATCGACCGACCCTAGAAGATGTAGTTCCGCAGGCGCTGGGGGTCGAGCACGGAGACGCGGCCGCGACCGATCCTGACCACACCCGAGCGCTCGAGGTCGGCGAGAAAGCGGCTGACGCTCTCCCGCGACGTTCCGGCGAGCTGCGCGAGGTCGGCCTGGTTCATGCGGATCGTGAGCGTGCCCTCGGCATGTGGCCCCTCGTCGGCGACGAGCTGCGCGAGCACGCCCGCCACCCGGCCGGGCACGGTCTGGAAAGACTGACGCGAGATTCGTTCGTTGGCGCTGCGAAGCCGGGAGACGAGGTTGCCGATCAGCTTGACCGCGATCTCCGGGTGGCGCTCGAGCAGGGAGCGGACGTCCCCGCCGGGCAGCGCCAGCAGCTCACCGTCCTCCATCGCCTCGACGCTCGCAGAACGGACCTCGCCGTCGAGCATCGCCAGCTCGCCGAAGATGTCCCCGCGGCTGAGGTTGGCGAGCGTGATCGCCCTCCCGTCGGAGTGCTCGCGAGTGACCCGAAACTCGCCGGAGCAGACGATGTAGCAGGCATCGGACTGGTCGCCCTCGTGGAAGACGCGGGTGCCCGCGGGAAAAGTCCTCGGCACGGCAACGCGGGAGAAGCTCTCAAGCTCCTCCTGTCCGAGCTCTGCGAAAAGCGGGACGCGCCGCAGCAGCTCGACGGGGCTCTCCTCAACCGTCGCCACGCGCCGCATTGTCCCACTAACGCATCCTCGGGTGGCGCTCGGACCCCCCCCTCGGCGCTTTGACCTCTCCCTCCAGCCTGGAGGGAAGGGAGCGGTGCCTGTGGCCGGCGTCTCACCCGGCGCACGGACCAGCCGCGTCGGTAGCCTCCGCATCATGCAAGAGCTTCGCGGACTGATTCTCTCGGGCGGCGCAGGAACACGCCTGCGGCCCATCACCCATACCTCCGCCAAGCAACTGGTGCCAGTGGCGAACAAGCCCGTGCTCTTCTACGGGATCGAGGCGCTGGTTGAAGCCAGTGTCACCGAGATCGGGATCGTCATCGCCCCGCAGACGGGCGACGAGATCCGGGACGCCTGCGGCAACGGTTCGCAGTTCGGGGCGAAGATCACCTACATCGTCCAGGACGAGCCCGCCGGTCTCGCCCACGCCGTCCTGACTGCCGAGGAGTTCCTCCAGGACGGGCCGTTCGTGATGTATCTCGGCGACAACCTCCTTCGCGACGGGATCAGCGGCCTGGTCAGCGCCTTCAGGGAGTCGGAGCCCGACGCGCTGATCCTGCTGACCCCCGTCTCGGACCCGAGCTCATACGGGGTGGCGGAGCTCGACGGGGAGCGGATCGTGCGGCTGATCGAGAAGCCGAAGGACCCGCCCTCCAATCTGGCGCTTGTCGGCGTTTACCTGTTCGGTCCCCCGATCTTCGATGCCGCCCGCGCCCTCGAGCCATCCTGGCGCGGCGAACTCGAGATCACCGAGGCCATCCAGGGCCTGATCGATGACGGGCACAGTGTGCGCTCCGAGGTCGTCAGCGGCTGGTGGAAGGACACGGGGCAGCTCGAGGACATGCTGGAGGCAAACCGCCTCGTTCTCGAGGAGATCACGACCAAGGTCGACGGAGATGTCGACAAAGAGTCGCGCGTTGAGGGCAGGGTCATCATCTCCTCCGGGGCGGTTGTGCGGAAGTCGGTCGTCCGCGGGCCCGCCGTGATCGGCGCCGATGCCGTGATCGAGGAGGCCTTCATCGGTCCCTACACCTCGATCGGGGACGGGGTCGAGGTCCGCCGGTCGGAGGTCGAGCACTCGATCATTCTCGCCGGCTCCATCGTCGAGGACCTGGCGACCCGCATGGAGGCCAGCCTCCTCGGGCGAAACGTCAAGGTGACCCGCAGTACCGGCCGGCCGCAGACGCTGCGGATGATGGTCGGGGACAGCTCCTCGATCGAGTTGACATGACGGTGCCATCGTGAGGCTGGTCGTCACCGGCGCAGCCGGCATGCTGGGCCGCGACGTCATGCTCGCCGCCGCGAATGCCGGGCACGACGTGATCGGGTTCGGGCACAACGAGCTCGATGTCACCGATGTCCGGGCGCTCAAGCGCAAGATCGATCTCGAGCGCCCCGACGTGGCGATCAACTGCGCTGCCTGGACCGATGTCGACGGGGCCGAGGACTCCGAGGAGGCTGCGCTGGCGATCAACGGGGAGGGGGCGGGGAACGTCGCAGCCGCTGCGGCGACAGTCGGCGCAAAGGTCGTCTACGTGTCGAGCGACTACGTATTCGACGGCCAGTCGGAGAACCCGTACTCCGAGACCGACCAGACCGGGCCGATCTCCGCCTACGGTCGCACCAAGCTTGCTGGTGAGAACACGACCGTCGCGGCGAACCGCCGTCACTTCGTTGTGCGCTCCTCCTGGCTCTTCGGGATCGGCGGCCCCAACTTCGTCGAGACGATGCTGCGCCTCGCGGAGGACCACGGCGAGGTGCTCGTCGTCCGCGACCAGATCGGCTCGCCCACCTACACGTGGCATCTGGCCTACGGGATCGTGCGACTGATCGAGGGCGGTGCCTTCGGGATCCACCACATGGCGGCCCATGGCTCGTGTTCCTGGTACGACTTCGCCCGTGAGATCTTCGAGCAGGCCAACGTGGAGTGCAAGGTGATGTCGGGGACGACCGAGATGCTCGGCCGCCCGGCGCCGCGGCCTGCCCACTCCGTCCTGGTCAGCCAGCGCGAGCACGCGATCAGGCTCCCGGCCTGGACCGACGGACTCGCTGGATATCTCGCCCAGCGCCGCGCCGAGCAGGAGGCGGGCGCTTCATGAGGCTGCTCGTCGCCGGAGGCGCCGGCTTCATCGGGTCGTCCTACGTCGCCCGGCACCTCCGGGAAAACCCCGATGACACGATCCGGGTCTTCGACAAGCTCACCTACGCCGGCAGGCCCGAGAACCTCGAGGGGCCTGACTCGGACCGCCTCGAGCTCGTTGAGGGGGACATCTGCGACCGGGACGCCACCCTCGCCGCCCTCGCGGGCTGTGACGCGATCGTCAACTTCGCTGCCGAGTCCCATGTGGACCGTTCGATCGAAAGCCCAGGCGAGTTCATCACAACCGATGTCTTCGGCACATATGTTCTCCTGGAGGCCGCCCGCGATGCCGGCATCCGCCACCTGCAGATCTCGACCGACGAGGTCTACGGCTCGATCGACGAGGGCTCCTTCACCGAGGTCTCGCCGCTCAACCCCTCATCGCCGTACTCGGCTTCAAAGGCCGGTGGTGACCTGATCGCCTCCGCCTTTCGCCACACCTTCGACGTCGACTCGCTGATCGTCCGCGCCTCGAACAACTACGGCCACCGCCAGCATCCCGAGAAGCTGATCCCGCTGGTCGTCCTCAACGCGCTCCATGGGGACCCAATACCTGTCTATGGCGACGGGCTGCAGGTCCGCAACTGGCTCTTCGTCGAAGACTTCGCAGCGGCGATCGACACGGTCCTCGAGCAGGGCGAGGCCGGGCAGGTGTACAACGTCGGCGGACCCGACGAGATGTCGAACATCGATGTCGTCAAGCGCATCCTCGGGCTGACGGAGCGCGACGAGTCCCTGATCACGTACGTCCGCGACCGGCCCGGCCACGACGTCCGCTACTCGCTCGCCTCCGAAAAGACCGAGGGCCTCGGCTGGAAGGCAGAGGTCGGGTTCGACGAGGGCATCGAGCGGACGGTCAACTGGTACCGCGACAACGAGCAGTGGTGGGGAGCGCTCCGCTCGAGCGAGTATCAGGAGTACTACGAGAAGCACTACGGTCAGGCACTCGGCGCCGGGTCGGGCAATAGCCCGGACTGATGCCCGAGCTTGTGCCCACGAAGCTCGACGGCGTCGTGCTGCTCGAGCCGCAGGTCCACGGCGACGAGAGAGGCTTCCTCGTCGAGACCTTCCGAACCGACACCTGGGCTGAGCTCGGTGTGCGGGAGACGTTCGTCCAGCACAACCAGTCCCGTTCCGGGCAGGGCATCCTCCGCGGCCTGCATTTCCAGACGAGCCCGGGCCAGGCGAAGCTCGTGCGCTGCGTCCGAGGCAAGATCTTCGACGTTGCGGTCGACCTCCGCTCGGACTCCCCGACCTTCGGCCAGTGGGAGGGCCACGAGCTCGACGACGAGCGGCATCGTCAGCTGCTGGTCCCGGTGGGTTTCGCCCACGGTTTCTGCGTGCTGTCGCATGTGGCCGACGTCTCCTACCAGCTCTCGAGCACCTACGACCCGGCGACCGAGGCGGGAATCGCTTGGGACGACCCGGAGGTCGGCGTCGACTGGCCCGTAGCCGACCCGCATGTCTCCGAGCGGGACAGAAACGCACCATGCCTACGCGAAATCGCTGGATCGCTCCCCTTCTGAGTGTTCTGCCAGGCCCGTCGTCTCGGTCACGGATGTGCGAGCGGGGTGAAAACAAAACGGTGCTGCAGAAGACGCAAGGCGGGGGAATGAGGCACCCTGCGACGCTCGCTCCCTAGATTTACCGGGGTGGCCGAGGGCGACACCATTCTGCGCGCTGCGCACCGCATCGAGGCGGCTATCGCCGGCCAGGAAGTCGCGGTGACGACGCCGAACCCCCGGGGGCGCGTCCTTTGCGTCGCGTGCCTTGACGGTGAGACATTCGAGACGGCCTCGGCGCACGGCAAGAACCTGCTGCTCTGCTTCGGTGAGCTGACCCTTCATAGCCATCTCGGCATGAGCGGCGCCTGGCACGTCTTCCGGCGCGGGCAGCGCTGGACGAAGCCGAAGCGCGCGGCTTGGGTCGTGCTGGGGACCGGGAGCTTCGAGGTAGTCCAGTTCGGCGGCCCGACCCTCCGGCTACTTCGCACGACCTCGGTCCATCGTGACCCCAAGGTTGCCCGCCTCGGCCCGGACATTCTCGCCCCCGGTTTCACCCCTGCCGCCGGCCTCGCCTCCCTGCGAACCACTGACCAGACGCAAACGCTCGGGGAGACCATCATCAACCAGACCCTGATCGCGGGCATCGGCAACATCTTCAAATCGGAGGGCTGCTGGGTTGCCCGGGTTGACCCGTTGCGCCCCTTATCGGACGTCTCCGACGAGGAGCTCGAGCGCCTCATCGGAATAATCCGAGACCTTATCTCGGCCGCCGTAGCCGACGGCCGCGGCCCGATGCGGATTTACCGCAAGAAGGGCATGGCCTGCCCCCGCTGCCGTCACCGCATTCAGTCGCGCGGCCAGGGAGATGGCAACCGCACCACCTACTGGTGCCCGAACTGCCAGACTTAGGCCGCGAGAGCCACCGAGGGCCGATAGCATCTCGGCGCCGATCGGCTGCATTGAGGAATTTCTAGGCGATTTCGTCTGGCGGCGCGCAACCCTGGCGCTGGTACCATTGTTGTCTGGCTTGGATGCGAGCTGCGCATCGACTCCAGTCACTACATGGGTCCATTGGAAGTATCAGCTCTACAACAGGCAGGCCGGCGCGGGCTTCTCGCCCGCCATTCCGCCCTGCTCAAGTTGCAGGGCGACGAGCGCTTGATCGCACTGGTGCGTGACGGCAACGCCGGCGCCTTCGAAGTGATCATCGACCGCTACCAGTCCCGGCTGCTCAGTTTCTGCCGCCAGTTGCTGCACTCGACTGAGGACGCTGAGGACGTGCTGCAGGAGGTGTTCATCAACGCCCACCGGGCGATGCTCGCCGACGCGCGTAACATCAACCTCCGCCCGTGGCTCTACCGTATCTCCCGCAACCTCTGCCTCAACCACCTTCGCGACCTCACCGCCGACCCCAAGGAGTCGATGGACGAGGTGCCGGTCGTCGAGGCTGCCTCGACCGCCGAGCTCGTCCATAACCGCGAGGAGTTCCGCCAGCTTCTCGGTGACGTCCAGAAGCTTCCCGAGACCCAGCGCACCGTCCTCCTTCTCCGCGAGATCAACGCGATGCCCTACGACGACATCGCCCAGGCCATGAACACAACGGTCCCCTCGGTGAAGTCGCTGCTGGTGCGTGCACGGATGTCTCTCACCGAGGCGAGCAAGGCCCGTCTCCTCACCTGCGGCGAGGTCCGGCTCGAGCTTGCCCAAGCCGCCGCGGGCCTCGGCAAGGCATCAGGCGAGGTCCGCCGCCATGTGCGCGACTGCCCCGGGTGCGAGGACTACCGCAGGCAGCTGCGCTCCGACGGCAAAGTCCTCGCCGCACTCTCGCCGATCGGCCCGCTCATCGCCCTCAAGACCTTCATCGGCTCCAAGCTCGGGCTCGGCGGAGGCGCCGGGGCAAGCTCGGGCGCCGCGGGTGCCGGCGGAGGAGCGGCGACAGGCGCCGCAGGCGCGGGAGCTGCTGGAGCGGGAGCGATCTCAAGCGGAGGCACCGGTGGCCTGAGTGTCATCGGCGGCGCGGTCGGAGCGAAGGCCGCCGCCGGCGTCGTCAGCGCAGCTGTCCTGACTGTCGGTGCGCTTGACGACACCCGCAGCGTGATCGCGGATCCGAACCCATCTCCGACGATAGCCAGGGTCCTGCCCGAGAGTCCCAAGCCGTCGATCGCCATACCCCTTCGGCGCGCGCCCCTCGAGGCCACCCCGATCGCCGCGGGAGCTCCGTCCTCACCCGCCGTCGACCCGGCGCCGGTCGTGGTGCTTTCCCCGGTTCCCGTCGGACAGCCGGTCGCCCACGTCCCGGCCACCGAGGCGAACCCGGGAGCCAACGTTGACCCGAGCTCGGTGGAGATTTCCGCCGGCGCAGTGGTCAGCGTCACCGCGGACCCTCACCCATCGGTTGACACCGGAACGGCGAGCGTCGGCTCGGGTTCGACGCCGGCCGACCAGCATTACCTGCCGCCCAAGAACCTCGCACCGCCCGGCGCCCCGGCATCGGGTTCGACGCCGACCGACCAGCATTACTTGCCGCCCAAGAACCCCGCACCGCCCGGCGCCGGGCCGTCCGGTGCCGATCCTCCGACAAGTTCAGGCTCCGCTTCCGGCGGCACTCCGGCGGCTCCGTAGCAAGCCTTGGGCGCCGCGCCGCCCCTTCCAGATCTGCTGCAGCCAGCGCGTGGCGCAAGCGGTCTCGGCCTCGTTCCGGTACACGGACCTTTGGGCCGGTGAAGTAACCCCTGGGGAGGGCAGCGTGGTACGGCGTTGCGTCAGCCGGAGGCAGCGCCTGCGCGCAGCATCCTTGATCCGACGTCGGTCGCCAGGCTCAGAGTGAGCTTGATTCCGATCCCGAGATACACCGCCAGGTTAAGGATTGCGGGATTGCCGGGAGCGTCAAACCGACGATAGAAGCGACCCATCCCCCGGTGGAAGGCGATCTCCTGCCGAGGTCCGCGGCGCGCGCCGCTCGATCCCCCTTTGACGTGGAGCGCGACGGCTTCAGGCTCATAGAAGACCTTCAGCCCGGCAGCATGAAAGCGCTTGCACCAGTCGAGGTCCTCCATATAGAGCCAGTACCCAGGATCGAGCAGCCCAACGGAGCGCACGGCACGCCGGGAGACGAGCATGAAGGCGCCATTCACGGCATCGACCTCCCCCGGCTCGTCATCGGCCAGGTGCGGGGCGCGGTACTGAGAGAGCCGGCCGGATGCGCCCGGGCGCCGGCCCACGCCGGTGAAATGCGCGAGGGCGGAGAGCGGAGTTGGGAAGGAACGCTTGCAGGCATGATCGAGCCCCCCGCTCGGGGTGAGCAGCCGCCCACCGACCATGCCGATTGCCGGGCTGGAGCGAAGGCGCCGGAGCGCCGCGTCCAGTGTGCCCTCGTACACAACGGTGTCGGGGTTAAGCAGCAGGATCGCGCTGGCAGCCGAGCGAGCGAGCGCCACGTTCGTCGCGGCGGAGAAGCCGATGTTGCCGCGGCGAACCAAAGCGACCTCGTTGAACTCGTCCTCGACCATTTCCGGAGTCTCAGCGCGGCTGCCGCTGTCGACAACGGTTATCCGTGTCGAAACCGAAGCTGGGTGCTCCTGCAGCGATCTGAGACAAGCGCGGAGAAGTTGGGGGGCATTGTGACTGACGATCACGATTTCCAGAGCAGGGACCGACTCGGAGCCGCCATCCGTGCTAGTAGGCACCATTGCCCCTGATCGCCGCTAAGGGGGTACGAACAAGGATCGCGATGTCACCTCCGATCGAGATGTTCTCGACGTAGTCGCGCTCCAGCGATAGACGCTCGTCGAAGGATAAGTCCCCCCGGCCGCACACTTGCATCGGGCCTGTCAGGCCCGGCTTAACCGCGAGCCTCGAGCGCTGCTGCTCATCGTACATCGCTACCAGGACCTCCTCCTCCGGGCGCGGACCAACCAGCGACATCGTCCCTTTCAGCACGTTGAGGAACTGCGGCAGCTCGTCGAGGCTGGTGCGCCGCAGGAAACGACCTACCCTGGTCACCCGCGGATCGTTCTGGAGCTTGAACATCGGCTCGGCCAGCTCGTCCAGGTCGACTACCTCGTGCAGCCGATCCTCGGCGTCGGCCACCATCGTCCGGAACTTCATCATCCGGAACGCCTTGCCGTTCTCGCCGATCCGGACCTGGCGAAAGAAGACTGGCGCTCCGCTGTCGAGGATGATCAGGATCGAGATGATCAAGAAGACGGGGGCGAGCAGGGTCAGGAAGAGGATGGAGACGCCGATGTCGATCAGCCGCTTCAGGAATATCGTCGAGCGGGACGGATCGGAGAACCGGAGGTCGATCAGCGGCAGCTCCGCAAGGCGGTTCAGCTCGATGCCAGGCCCCATCAGCCGGAAATGGCGCGGCAGGAACGTGAGGCCGATGCCCAGGCGCTTGCAGGTCGCGATCAGACCGTCTGCCTCCCCCAGGGCAAGGTCACCGTCCGCGACCACGATCCGCTCAATCTTCCTCTGCCTGGCCACGGAGGGGAGGTCGGGGAGGGCGCCGAGCCGGGACACGGCCCCCGTGCCGGGCTGTCCCGGGACCGGAGAGGGATCGAGGTAGCCGACGAGGTGCAGCCGGGCCTCCGGGTGCATCGTCGCGCGGCGGGCAATCGAATGAGCCATCTCGGGATAGGCGATGATCAACCCGTTCGCGGCCCCGAGGAATCGGTGCCACATCAGGCGGATCACCGATCGCACGCAGAACCCGGTCAGGAGCCAGGTGAAGGCGAGGCCCACGGTGGCGGATGTGCCGAGCGAGCCGGCCGGGCTGAGGGCAAGCGCGCCGTCCAAGGAGGCCACGCCGAGGGCGGATGCGGTGGTCAGCGCCGGCAGCTCATCAATCGTGCTGTGACGGATGCGCCGGTGGTCATTGTCGTAAAGGCCAAGGACCTTCACACTCAGAAGCCAGATGGGTGAGAGGACCAGCGCCCAGAGGGCGGTCGTGCTGGAAGAGGCGGCGAGCCCGGTGGTTATCAGGATCGCCCCGGCGAGCGCCGACCAATCGCCGATCGCGAGCAAACGCCGAAGCCTGGCGCCCCTGAGGCTGAGCTCCCTCGCGGGCGGCGGTTCGGCGACTCGGTCGCCGCGCTCGAAGAGGTCGCCGGCATTGGGTGGCAGAAGCGCAGGGCTTGGCTTGACCGGAGCCTTGGCGGGAGCCGGCGTGCTGATAGATGCCCGAGTCTGCCTGGAGCCGGGGTCCGGCGGAAAGGGCGCGCTCATGATCCGGTCCAATCGATCGCGCCCGATCCTGGTCTGTGGACCGGGCGGCGGCTGTCGTTCAGCTCTTGACTGGTGGCTGCTCTCATCTCATGAATATAAGACACATGAACGTGAGGATAAGATCGGTCGGCTACGAGTCTCGACAGACAATTTTCATCCCCCTCACAGGGCCCATTCCGCTCCGGGAGCCCGAGTGCCCGAGTGAACCAATGACTATCCCGATGTCTCCAGCGCTCCGGAACCTCAGCGCCTGCCGTGGGCCAGCTGGCTGAACCTCCCCAAAGCCGGCTTGGCCCTCCCGTTCTCGCGCACGAGTCCGGCGGTGTCGCAGAAGTTGCAGGTGCCGGAGAAGTCGTTCCAGGCGAACCAGTAGGTACGGGCAATGCGGTAGGGGCGCTGCAGCTTGCGGAGCAGCGTGTAGGCCCGGGCCAGCTGCGACACCTGGCCCTTGATCCCCTTGCCGAAGCGGGTGTTGTGACCGGAGCCCCAGCCGAACTCGGTCAGGAAGAGCGGGGTCCTCGCATCCCCGTGGCGCGCCATCACCCGACGCATCGCGCCGATGTCGGGCTTCAGCTCCGAGGCGTCCCTGGAGTAGGGATGCAGCGCGACCGCGTCGAAGCTGCCCTTGATCCCCCTGACCCGGTAGAGCCGGTTGAGGAAGGCCGGGGCCTGGATGCCCAGCGCTCCCTTCGGGTGGCCGAAGAGGCCGGCGAGAACGACCTTCCCGCCCGGATCGACACTGTGAATCGCCTGATGGGAGATCTGCACGAGCTTCCCGTAGAGCGACGGCGACCGCGGGTTGGAGAAGAAGATGAAGTTGGCCTCGTTCCAGATCTGCCAGTAGCGGATCGGCCTCTTCGGCACGGACGGGTTGTCCGCCCAGAAGTTGCCCCTCGGCCCGTAGCGCCCGACCAGCGCCCGCAGCATGTTCATCCAGGCTTGCCGCTGCACCGCGGTCTGCGAGGGCAGGCTGGTGAAGCAGTCCGCCGGCGTGCAGTTGACCCCGTAGAAGTTCGGCGTTGCGCCGATGAACGGGAAGACATCGAGGCCGGCCCGGGCCGCATCGGCGACGGTGGGATCGACGCTCGAGAAGTCGTAGGCGCCCGGGCTCGGCTCGATCGCGTTCCAGGCGATCCCGACGCGCAGGGTGGTGACGCCGTTTCGCTTCATCCGCCGGTACTCGGAGAGCGGCTCCGGGGACTGGGCGCTCATCCCGTAGAAGAGGTGCGGGACCCTGGGGATCTTGTGGTGCTTGGGCCTCGCTCCGCCCACGGCAGGCAGCGCGACGACGGCGACGGCGACCAGCACCAGCCCGGCGCCGAGCGCCCCGGCCGGGACGCCGACCCGGCTTGGCCCGAGGCGCCAGGCGATCGCGATCGCAGCAAGTGTCAGGGCCAGGATGATCAGCGTCACTAGAACCACCTCTCTGTCGTCGAATGCCGCCCTCACCGCATTGACGGGCCGCTCGGGCTGCGCGGCGGTGGCTCCCGCCGAGCCACCCATGGACCGCTGTTGAGCACTCGGCGCCGTCGGGGCGAGCTCGTACTGCGCTTGCGCCGGGTTTGCCACAGAAGCGGCGCCGGCGCCCGGAGCCGCGCACAGTGCGGCAACGATAGCAAGAGCCAGCAGCGTTGCTGACGCTCCCCTCATTGACCCTGAACTGCCCCGCCCATGTTCGCTCATGCAAGCGCTGAGTCTACTGGCGCGGGCCGGTCCGGAACGCTCTCAGCCGGCCAGGGTCAGCTTGCGGGGGCCGCGGGTCGCGCCGGCGGCAACCAGGGTCTCCTCGTGGCCGGAGCCGATGATCGGCTCCCCGTCGATCTTCTCGATCGCAAGCTTCGCGAGGACGCCGTCTGAGACCGCTTCCGCGAGTGCGCCGACCGCATCGCCGAGTGCCTCCGCGCCGAGGTCGGCGAGGCGAAGGATTCCGCGGCCACCCCGCTCGACGTAGATCACCGGGTCGCCGTCGCGCATGAGCACGTGGGCGCCGGGAGAACGACTCGGGCGGCGGTGGCCTTCGCGCTTCGGCCAGGGCAATGACGCGCCGTAAGGGTTTGCCG
>JBBSQE010000072.1:0-13932 GCA_038258095.1 Solirubrobacterales bacterium
GGAGCCAAATCTGACGGGACCACCGGGTCGGCTGCGTGCCTTCGGGCCGCGCGCTGCGAGCGTCACCGTCAGCTCCCACCTCCCCGCGGCGCGGTCGGCCGTCTGGGACCGGGTGACGACGGCGGCCGGCATCAACGACGAGATGCGGCCGATCATCAGGATGACCCTTCCGGGGGGTATCGACAGCCTCGACCAGGTGCCGGTCGGTGAGCTCGTCGGCAAGAGCTGGGTCCTGCTCGGGGGGCTGGTCCCCTTCGACTACGACGATCTGATGATCGCCCATCTCGACGAGGGCACCGGGTTCGTCGAACGATCGACGATGGGTTCCCAGCGCCTCTGGGAGCACGTCCGGATGCTCGCCGACGATGATCAGGGCTGCCGGCTCACCGACCGCCTGACCTGGGAACCGCGGCTCGGTCTTCCCGGCCGCCCGCTCACTCCACTGATCCGCCGGTTCTTCCGCCACCGTCACTCGCGCCTGCAGAGGCACTTCGGGGCAACACTGCCAACCGCGCCTTCGATCTCGTAGAGCCCGGCCTCATTCGGTGCTCCCAGGGTGCGCGTCCGGGGCGGTCGGTCCGTGGCTGCGGTCTCTACATCGGATCCCGTCCCGGGCTCGCAAGCCGGAAGGCGTCGACCGGGGCGGACCTGCCCTTCAGCTCGAGCGAGACGGGGACGCCCGGCGACCCGTCGACGCCGGCGGCCACCCGAGCGGAGATGACCACCTCCCCACCCGCAGCCTGGGCCTGCAGGCGAGCCGCGGTGTTCACGACATCGCCGACCGCGGTGAAGTCATAGAGCGCTCGGTCGCCGATATTCCCCACGAAGGCCTCCCCGAAATCGAGCCCGACGCCGACCTCGACAAACGGGCCCTCCTCGGACCCGTACCCGACCGCCTCGAGCAGCGCCTGCGCGTGCTCGACCATCAGTTCCTGAACCGTCCTGGTGCCGAGCCGACCGTCCAGATAGGGAAGGTAGAGGGCCATGACCTCGTCGCCGATCAGCTTGTCGATGATCGCGTCGGGGAAGAGCGCGTCCTCCGCGCAGCGATAGAAGCGCCGCAGCAGCGCGGACACCTCACGCGGAGCCGTGCCCTCCGTGCGCGCGGTGAAGCCGCGCAGGTCGGCGAACAGGACGCCCGTCTGAAGCGTTGCTCCCCCGGGCGGAGAGGCCTCGACGCAGGTCACGCAGAGATTCGGGTTCTTGCGCGACGGGCGATAGCCGAGCGGGCGGAGCAGGACGCGGCCGGCCCCCGCGAACGGAGCGGCGCACATGGTGCAGCGCGGGCTGGCAGGCAGCGCACTCCACAGCCGGGTCATGATCCGCTTGCCCCGCGTCTCGTGCAGCCTCCAGACTTCTTCGGCTCGGCCGCGATCGGGGCCATTGACCGATCCTACGCCCGCGACCGACATCGGGCTTGCTGGGCGTGGCTCCTGCTGGGCAACTGAAGCGCCGACCGCGCGTCGTCTCAGCCGGTCACTTGCGTGTTCGAGTCCCGCCACCCGCCGGGACCTGGGCATACCATTGGCCGGTGCCCGATTCACCGCGACACGAAGCGACACTTGCCCCCGGCATGCAGGAGGAGTGGCGGAAGATCAACACCGAGGACGCAGCGCGGATGCGCGCGGCCAACATGGCGCTCACGCCGGCTCAGCGTCTGCAGCAGGGTCAGGAGCTGTCGCAGCAGGCCGTCTCCCTTCTCGTTGCGTCGGTCAAGGCCGGTCATGCGCCCAGACGAGCTCTCTGGTCCTGACCTGGCCGGCGTGGTGGCCGACGCCACCGCCGCCGGTCTCGACTACGTGGTGATAGGCGGCTTCAGCGTCATCTTCCACGGTTTCATCCGGGCCACCAGGGACTGCGACCTGATCGTGCCCGACGGACCCGAGGCCGACGCCGCCGTGCTGCGCTTCTGCGAACGCGCCGCTGGCGAGCACCTCCATCTCGATCGGCCGATCGAGATGGAGGACCTCCGCGACGTCGACACCCTTCGAGTCCGATCGAGGCACGGCCTCGTCGACCTGCTGCGCGGTGGACCCCCACCGCTCGACTTCGAGACCGTCTCAGAGCGGGCGGAAGAGGTCGACTGGGAGGGACAGAACGTCCGCATCGCCTCCCTGATCAGCGTCGTCGGCTTCAAGCGCCTGGCCCGACGACCACAGGATCGAGTCGATCTGATCGAGCTCGAGGCGATCCACGGCGAGCTCCCGATCGAGCCGATCCCGGGGCTCGACGACTAGCGAAAGCTGGAACCCACCGCTCGCGAACCCCTTCGGACGGGCGTCCTCTGCCTCGCCGAGCTCGGCGAGGGGACGCCCGGCGAGGTCCCGTCAACCGCGGCGCGCGACCGCGCGGCGCAGCAGCGGCGAGCGCGGATCGAGGCCGAGGGCTCGGCGCAGCGACGCCCGCGCCGCGGCGGTCTGACCGGCCCGGCGCTGGGCCCCCGCCAGCAGGTAGGGAATCCGCCAGTCCTCCGGGGCCCTCGCCGCGGCGCCCTGCAGGTTGGCGATCGCCAGCTCGGACCGGCCGCCCTGCTCCTGGACGAGGCCGAGCTGCAGGCGCGGCTCGGACGCCCAGGGTTGCAGGGCGATCGCATCGGCCGCGGCGGCGGCCGCTCCCGGCAGGTCACCGGTGCGGGCCGCCGCCTGGCTTCGGTCGAGAGCCAGCCGGGTCAGCAGCAGATCGGCGCTGAGCCCGACCGCGGCCACCGCGACGGCGATCGCCGCGATCCGGGGCCCGCGGCGCGGCCGCGGCGAACGGGCGCCGCCGGCCGGGGCCGCCTCGGTCGCGGCTCCGCTGAGCAGCGCCGCGGCCACCACCACTGGCCCGAAGACTGCCGGCAGCTGCCAGATCCAGTCGATCGAGGCCGAGAAGACCCCCGCCGCGAAGATCGCCAGCAGAGCGGCGACCTCGGCCCGGTGCTCTCCCCGCGCCCGGGTCCAGGCGCAACGAAGCGGGACGAACAGGAAGAAGAGCAGCAGCGCCAGACCGACCAGTCCCAGCTCCGCGGCCGTCTGCAGCGGCAGCGAGTGGGCATCCCGGACGATGAAGTAGATCGAGCCGTGCTGGCTCCACCAGCTGGAGAACTGGCCCGCGCCGATCCCGAGCAGTGGGTGGTGGTCGAACGCGTCGGATGCCGAGGACCAGAACTGGTAGCGGCCGGCGCCGTTGTCGTTGGTGAAGTTCGCGCTGGTCGAGCCGCTGGTGCTGGCGGCCGGGGGCTGCTTGAAGCTGTCAAGCCGGGCGACCGGGTCGGCGGCGACCACCAGCCCGAGCGTGATCAGGACCGCCAGCACCGCGGCCACCCGCCGGGCACGCGGCGGGACCGAGAGAGCGGGCAGACGGGCGTCGAGCCAGTGGCGGGCGGCACCGAGGATCGCCACGGAGCCGATCAGCGCCGCGAGGACGACCCGCCCCTGCCGCGTCGCCTCGGCTCCTCCCACCCCATCCATGAAGGCGCCCTCGCCGTGGATGAAGAGGACCAGGGCGGCGCTGACGGCGCCGGCGAGGAGCAGGGACGCCACCAGCCTCCCGCGCTCGCCCGAGAGGACGAGCAGGATGGCGAGTGCGAGGACCGCGGCCACGGCTCCTCCGCGGGAGGCGGGGAGGAAGATCGTCAGCACCGGCAGGGGCAGCGCCGCGGTCACCAGGGCCCGGGCGCCACGGGTCGAGGCCGCGGCGGAGGCCCAGGCAAGCAGCGCCAGCGCGGTCGCGGCGCTGGCCGCGAGGCCGTTCCAGTAGCCGATTGGGTAATTGAGGCGGCTGCCCGGGAACGCCCCGGTCCCGAAGGAGGGATCGATGCGGCTGGCCAGCGCCACGGCGCAGACGCCGGTGAGGCCGATCGCCAGCCCGTCCAGCCACGGCCGGGCCTCCCCGCGGCGCGCGCAGACCGCGACGAGCACGAAGGCGCCCAGGTAGAAGAGATCACGGACCACCTCCTCAAAGACCCTGCCCCCGTCGCTCGCCCAGGCAAAGGAGGCGAGGCTCCAGGCGGCCAGCAGGGCGAGGCTGATCGCGCCGGCGAGGACCGCCCTCGGGGGGCGCCCGCTCGCCCCGAGCCCCAGGGCCGAGGCGACCAGCAGCGCCCACCAGATCGCCAGCGAGGACCCGGAGAAGACGCCCGCCGAGAAGCCGCCCTGATCGAGAGCCAGCCCGAACGAGGCCGCCGCGACGGCTCCCGTGATCAGCTGCCGGAAGGAGACCGGGGTGCGGCCCTCTTGGTGGGCGCCGATAGATTCAGCGCTTGCCTGCGCGAACATGGGCGGGGCAGTCTAGGGTCGCAAGGGGCGCGGCGGGAATGTCAGCTTGCTTACCAGTTGACGGCATGCGGGGATTAATCAAACCGATAACGGTTAGGCTCTCCAGGGACCAAGTTCTGCTCTCCGGCAGGGACCTCGGAGCAGTTCGTTCAGAATCCAGACAGGGAGGATCGATTTCGTGTTCACGCAGGAGGCACATCACGCAGGGCCCAGAGCCGCGTTCCCGTCGAGTCGCCGCGCCGGCGCGCTGCTGGCGACGCTGATCTTCGTGGCCAGCGTGGTGATCGGAAGCCTCAGCACGGCGGCCGCGGCCCCCGGCGATTCTGCCTCCTTCGGCAGCGGCGGGGTCTCGGCGCTGCCGAACTCCGACTCCACCTTGGTCGCCGCCGCCGTCCAGTCCGACGGCAAGCTCGTCGCGGTGGGCGAGCAGGGCCGCAAGAGCGGTCATGTGCGGATTCTCGTTGCCAGGTTCACCACCGGCGGTGCCCTGGACAAGAGCTTTAGCGGCGACGGCATCGCGCTCGGTGCCGAGGGCACGACGGCGACCGACGTGGCGATCCAATCGGGCGGGAAGATCGTCCTCTCCGGCATCGCCACCAACGCGGCAGGGCAGACCAGCTCGGGGATGCTGGCGATGCGCCTCAACGCGAACGGCAGCTCCGACAACTCCTTCAGCGGCAACGGCGTCGTCACCACGCTGGCGGCTCGCGGCGGGCAGGCTCGGGCGGTTGCGCTGGACGGCAGCAAGATCGTCCTCGCCGGCGGCGCCACCCTCGGCGCGAGCAGCGACGGGTTCGACCGGCTGGCCGTGGCTCGGCTCAACGCGAACGGATCCCCGGACAACTCCTTCGGCAGCGGTGGCTCCAAGGTCCTCGACTTCGGCCGCCTCTCCTACGCGAACACGGTGGCGATCGACGGCAGTGGCCGGATCGTCCTCGCCGGCTCCCAGCGCAACGACCTGCAGACCACCTCGGTGCTAGCGGCGAGGTTGCGCTCCAACGGGTCGCCTGACCCGAGCTTCAACGGCAGTGGGCTGTTCCTCAAGCAGTACGCGAAGTCCGCCGCCTTCTCGGCAGCCTTCGATCTGGCCGTCGAGCCGGGCGGGAAGGTCGATCTCGCCGGCAGCGCCACGAACGGATCCAGTGATCCGGAGGGCGCCGACGCGATCGTGATCCGCCTCGGCGGCAACGGCACCCCGGACAACTCCTTCGGCGCCGGCGGGGTCACCTACCTGCCCGCGACCAGCGACAAGGACCAGTACACGAAGACCGATCCCCTGCCGGGTGCCCAGGGCATCGTCCTCAGCGGCAGCAGTATCGTCGTCGCCGGCTACTTCGACGATCTGACCCTCAAGCGCGGCTCGCTCTGGGCGCTCCAGTCCAACGGCTCGCCCGTGACGAGCTTCGGCTCCAACGGCCGCGTCGACAAGGTCGGCTCAGGTGGCGCGAACGTCAACTTCCGCGGCATCGCCGCCCGGGCGACCGGATCGCTCTACGCCGTCGGTCAGCAGATGGTCGGGCTGTCCGCACCGCAGGGGATCGCCGCCGGCTTCGAGGGGTTCGCGGGTGGTGGGACCTCGCCCGGTGGCAACGCCCCGAAGTGCTTCGGCAGACCGGCGACGATCGTCGGCACGGCCAAGTCGGAGAAGATCGTCGGGACGCGGGGCCGTGACGTGATCGTCGGTTTCGGCGGCCGTGACCGGATCATCGGTGGCAACGGCAACGATCTGATCTGTGGACATCGCGGCAACGACTCGATCACAGCCGGTGGGGGGCGCGACCTGGTCAGCGGCGGACCGGGCAACGACACCCTGGTGACGAAGGGCGGCAACGACCGGATCGTCGGTAACTCAGGCAACGACCGGATCTTCGCCGGGCCGGGCCGCGATCGAGCCGCTGCCGGGCCGGGCCGCGATCGAGTCTTCGGCGGCGGCGGTGGCGACGTGCTCTACGGCAACAGCGGCCCGGACCTGATCTTCGGCAACCAAGGCAACGACAGGCTGTTCGGCAACCAAGGCAACGACAGGCTGTTCGGCAACCAAGGCAGGGACAGGGCAATCGGGGGCGCGGGCAGGGATCTGACCAGGCCGTGAGGCTGGAGGGCTAGAACCGACGCTCTTCGCGTCACTCAGATCGAGATGCCCGGGTCGAGCGCGTCCTCTGGATAGGACCCCTCACGAATCCCCGCCCGTCCCGCGGCCGTCGCCTTGCGCCCCGAGGCGGGGCCGAGCTTGGTGGCCGCACCGAGCCCCGTTGGAGGGACGTTGTTGTAGACGCTGTCGTAGGAGCCCGCGGGCACGAGATAGCTCTCGTGCCAGATGCCGACATCGCCGTTCGAGCCGATCTTCTTGTTGAAGGCGACCCAGGCCGGCCAGTGCGTCGCGTCGCGATTGCGGGCGTAGGCCTCGAGCTGATCGAAGGAGCGCCAGTACTGGACCACGGTCGGGCGGCGCGGACTCGCCAGGTAGAGATCGGCTCCGAGCAGGCCGGCCTCGGGACGCTCCTCCAGCTCGCGGAGCATCCTGCCCATCGCCAGGAACACGGGCACCCACCGCCGCGCCCGTAGGACTTTGTTGATCCGCATCCCGATGATGAAGACGACGAAGTCGCCCTCGATCTCGGCGGTCACGCGCTTGTCGATCACCGCGGCCAGATCGCAACCCCTCTTTCCGGGTCTTGGATTCTCATCGCTCTGCCCCGCGTTGACGCCCGGAGCTGAACCTTCACTCAATCATGACCGCGGGCGCCGCCGGTAGTGTCGCCCCGATGGGGGACCCTGAGAAGAGCGACGGACGGGCACCGGCCGGGCGGCTCGACATCCTGCACGGCAGGCTGGAGTTGCTCGCGACCGTCCTGCTCGCGGTCGCGGCGGTGGCGACGGCGTGGAGCTCCTATCAGTCGGCGCGCTGGAGCGGCGTGCAGGCGATCGACTTCAGCAAGGCCAACGCCTCACGTGTCGAGTCAACCCGGGCGTCAACCGAGGCGGGGCAAGAGACGGAGGTCGACGTCCTGACCTTCACCCAGTGGGTGAACGCATACGCCGTCGGGGACACCCGTCTCGCGAACTTCTACTTCGACCGGTTCCGGGACGAGTTCAAGCCCGCCGTGCGGGCCTGGATCGCCACCAAGCCCTTGAAGAACCGCAACGCTCCGCCGACGCCGTTCGTTCTGCCCGAGTACAGGCTCGCGAAGGACGCCGAGTCGCAGCAACTCGTGGCCGAGGCCGACCGGGCGAGCGCCGATGCGCTCCAATCCAATCAGCGCTCCGACAACTACGTGCTGGCGGTCGTCCTCTTCGCCTCGGCCCTCTTCTTCGCCGGCATCAGCACCAAACTCACGGTGCCGAAGCAGCGCGTCGCGCTGGTCGCGATCGGGTACATCCTGTTCATCGGGACCGTGGTGTGGGTGGTCACGTTCCCGGTGTCGATCTCGGTCTGAGGCCATTCGGAGGATCGATACCGAGGATCATCCCAAGCGCACGCTCGACCTCGTGCAGGGTGTCCGCTTCGGCCTCGCCCAGCCGGCGATGCAGACGTCTGCGAGCCACCGCCCTGACGCCTCGGCACACAGCCACGCTTGCCCGCTCGATCCCTTCGCCGGGCGAGACCTCCGGCCGCAGCGGAGAAGTGGTGCGTGAGTTAGACAACGGGACGACCACGATCAGCTCGTCCTCCAAGCCGGTCACTATCTGATCGACCGAGATCACGATCGCCGGGCGATTCTTGCCCGGTTCACCTTTGCGCGCGGCGCCGAGTGAGACGAGCCAGATCTCGCCCCGTCGGGGCTCAGCCGACGCCATCGCTCCGGGTCGCGTCCCACTCCCGCTCCTCATCCTCGACTGCAGCAATCCCGGCGTCTACCCGCGTCGCATCTCGCTCCGCGCGGAAAACCGCCTCCCTGGCGGCATCCTGGGCGAGATCGGACAGCATCGCCGATAGGGAAACCCCGCGCTGTCGCGCTTGGTCAGCGAGGAGGTCGCGGGTCGTTCGAGTGACCCTGATCGTGGCGGTCTCGGTGGGCATGCGTCTCCAGCATAGCGCCAACTCTTGTCGTCATGTCAAGGCGACGGCTCGGGGCGACCGCTGTTTCGGGGACCGCCACACCCGAGCCCGTCAATCCGAGGTGATCGGCGACAATGCCGGGAAATGGCCTACGACGAGGATCTCGCGAATCGCATCCGCGAGTTGATCTCCGGTGACCCCGGCATCACCGAACAGCGGATGTTCGGAGGCCTGGCCTTCTTGGTCGGCGGCAACATGGCGGTCGCGGCGAGCGGGCAGGGAGGCCTGATGGTTCGCACCGAGCCCGACGCCACCGCCGCCCTCCTCGACAGAGCGCACACTCAGCCGTTCGAGATGCGAGGCCGCGAGATGCGGGGCTGGCTGCGGGTTGCTCCCGAGGGCGTGCGGACCAAGCGCCAGCTCGAACCATGGGTCAAGCGCGGTGTCGCCTACGCCCGCTCGCTTCCGGCCAAGCGGCGCTGATCGCGAGCCCCGCAAAGTCCAGTGGCAACGGCAGTGTGGCTCTCGCTTACGAGACTGAGCGACGCTGCAGGTCCGAGGAGCGACCTATAGGGGTGGCGAGCGGAAAGCGGGTGACGCGCGTCATCCGTCGGAGTGGCCTCCAGCGTTCTCGCGCCCCGGACAATGTCGATGCCGCAGCCGGAAAGCCTGTCCCGTCAACCTCCGGGCGGAGGGTCCCTTCGGTAGAGGTCGGTAAGCCCGGCGATCAACTGCTGTTTCTCCTGGGCGGAGAGCTTCGCCGATGGATGTGCCAGCACATACTGGAGCGGGGGCATGCCCCCGCTCGATACCTGATCCACCAGCTCCCCGAGCTCCGGCTGCGGCTTGTCCCACTCGGAGAAGTTGAGCCGGCTCCGCCCACCGTCGACGTCGTTTTGGATCAGCCAGGAGACCGGGGCGATATTTGAGTACCAACGCCACCTGGTCAGGTTGCTGTGGCAGTCCATGCAGGATTGCTCGGCGATCTGTTCGGCAGGACCCGGGCCCCAGACCGCCGACTTCGTGACCGGCGGATTTGAATGGTCCCTTCCGTAGGGCACCAACTGGATGACCAGGAATAGGACGAAGAAGCCGGCCAGACCGGCCTTCAGCCATCCACGTCTCCCCGTCGGTCGCATTACGCGCCAGTCTCCGGGCCGCTGCCCATCGTTTACTAAGTGGAGCGTGAGAGTTCTCTAATCGTCGACGGCGGCTTCGCATTCGTCACCGTCACCCGGGTTCGTCCGGGTGGGTGGCAAGCCGGACTGAGCGGCCGACGCCGAGCGAGGACCTTTTCGGCGCCGAGGTGAGCGGCCACAATCCGGCCATGGCCTACGACGAGGATCTCGCCAACCGCATCCGCGAGCTGATCTCCGGCAGCCTCGATATCACCGAACAGCGGATGTTCGGAGGCGCCAGCTCGAACCGTGGGTCAAGCGCGGTGTCGCCCACGCCCGTTCGCTGCCGGCCAAGCGGTGATCGGACTCCGCGCCGCTTCAGTGGCCGACGTCGTAGACGGCGAGGGTGATGCCGTTGGGGTACGCGGCGTGCTCGACGAGGTCCAGCCGGCTGGGGCCTGTATCCGTACCGTCGGTGAACAGACGCTTGCCGGTACCGAGCACCACCGGGAAGACGAGGAGGTGGTAGCGATCAACGAGGCCGGCGGCGGCGAGGCCCTGGGCGAGAGTGGCGCTTCCGTGGACGATGATCGGAGCGCCGTCTCCCTCCCTGAGCCGGGCAACCTCGTCGATCGAGCCGACGATGGTGGTGGGCTGCCAACCCGGGTCGGTCTCGGTGATGGTGGTGGACACAACGAACTTCGGCATGGCGTTGTAGCCGGCGAAATCCTCGGTCATTCCGGGCCACACCGGGGCGAACTCCTGGTAGCTGACTCGGCCCATGAGGAGCGCACCGGCTTCCTCCTGCTCACGGCCCTTGATCTCGTAGGCGGCGGGGTCGAAGTCGACCTCCTTGAAAGTCCAACCTGCGCGGGGGTGCTCCCCGCCGCCGGGCGAATCGATGACGCCGTCGAGGCTGATGAACTCGGTGACGATGAGGGTGCGCATGGTTCTCCTCGCTGTTGCGTTGGGCTGTGGCGTCTTATAGACCGGCCGCGTGGGCCATTCTCATCGCGATCAGGCGGAGTCAGGGCCCCAAGGATCCGATCGGGATGACCTGGATACCGTCGTCGCGAACGTAGCCGTAGCCGGTGCCGGTGATTACGCCGAGTACTGCTGGCTCTCCGCATTTGGCTGTGTCGATCTGTTTCGCGAAGCGCTTCAGTGAGTTCACTCCCTGTTCAATGAGACCAGCCCCCAGCTTGACCTCAAAGGCGGCCCAGCGGCCATCCGCACCCTGAACGATGGCGTCGGCCTCGTGGCCGTTGTTGTCGCGGTAATGCAGGACCTCGGCATCGCATGCCTGCGCGTAAACCCGCAGATCTCGGATGACCAGTGATTCGAAGAGGAATCCGAGGTATTTCAGGTCCTCGAGCAGAGGACCTGAACTCGTCCGTAGGGCAGCCACCGCCAGCGACGGATCGACGAAATGTCGCTTGGCCGCACGTCGCAGCTGATATTTCGAGCGCAGGTGCGGCGCCCAAGCCGGCTGATCTTCGACGACGAAGAGGCGCCGTAGGGCGTTCAGGTATTCGCCGGCGGTGTCGTCCTTGAGTTCGCCATCGGCACCGGCGGCGTCGGCTGCGAGGACAGTCAAGGAGGTGGACGTAGCTATGTGCCGCGCGAGGCTGCGCATCAGGCGGGCCACCCTCCCCGGGTCGCGGTTCACGCCGTCGACGTTGTTGATGTCGGTGTTGCGAATCTCGTCCAGGTAGCCGCGGAGCCCGATCTGAGCCGCCTCAGCGCTAAGGCCGCGGCTAGCCGGCCAGCCACCATGAACGATCTCCTCCGCGAGGTCGCCAACGGCCAGTCCTGGATCGGGGGTCGACGCCCGCTCTCCCTCGATCAGGTGCGCTAGCGAGATCTGGCCGTTGCTCAGATCCGACTCGAACAGGCTGAGTGGCCGCATCCGCATCCGAGCGAAGCGGCCGGCACCTGTATGCCGGGTTTCGTCGTCAGCCGGAACGGCTGAGCCGGTGAGGACGAACTGCCCCGGCGAGTTGCGCTCATCAACTTCGTGCCGGATTGCGTTCCAGATCGAGGGCACAACCTGCCATTCGTCGATCAGTCGTGGCGTTGCGCCCTCCAACACCAGCGACGGGTCGGCTGCCGCAGCGTGCTGGGCATTAGTGTCAACGTCGAGTCGGACCGAGCTCATCGCCACTCGACTCGCGGTCTTGGTCTTGCCACAGGCCTTCGGCCCCTCGACCATGATCGCGCCGAGCGCGCTGAGAAGCGTCTCCAGTTGCTGATCGACAACGCGGGGAAGGTAGGGAACCATGGCAGGCATCGGGATATCGTAGAGGATCGAGAGGGGAGTTTGTAGAGCTTCTGCCGGGGCAGATATAGAACTTTCGCGGGGGAGATCGTAGAAAGGCCTACGAGGTGCCGGCAGCCGCAGCCCAGGTATTAAGGCCAACGGTCGCACTCAGCCAGGGACCCTCGGTACGCTCGTGCCGTGGACTACACCGCTTTCAAGTGGATCAACGGGCTGAGCGGGAACTCATTTTTCGACTCGCTCATGAAGTTCCTGGCCAACGATCTGGTGATCGTGCTTGTCGCGGCGGTTGCCCTGACCTTCCTGATCCCTTGGCGAACCTGCCGACAGGGGCGCCGGAGTGGTGCCGTTCTCGGAACCGTTGCAGCGGGGCTGGCGCTTCTCATCGCTCAGCCGATCGCGCACCTGGTGGACCGAGCACGTCCATTCGTAGCCCACCCCGCTCACGCCCATCTCCTCATCTCGCGTTCCCCCGATCCCTCTTTTCCGAGCGATCACGCAACGGGCGCATTCGCACTGGCGTTCGGCATCTGGCTGTACGACAGGACCATAGGCACCGTCCTGCTCGTCCTCGCCGGGGTACTCGCGTTTGCCCGCGTATTCGTTGGAACGCACTATCCAGGCGATGTGATCGCTGGGGCGTTGCTCGGCATCGGCGTCGCGTGGGCCCTGTTTCTTCTTTCTCCAAGCCGTCGATTGGTGGAAGGGTTCGCCCTACTGACCGGGGCGCTCTGGGACCGACTGGTCGGACGCTTGCCCTTTACTCGCCCCGCCTGACATCGGAGGCCTCCTGGGTCGGCCGCTTCACCCAGAGCCCGGCTAACCCCCAACCGCGACGGCGGCAAGATCGGTCCGGCCGAAGTCGTCGCCCTTAAAGAGGAGCGGCTCACCGCTCGCCACCGCAAGTGCGTAGGAGAAGCAGTCCCCGTAGTTGAGCCCGGCGGGATGGCGACCATGGCCAAAGCGCCGCCAAGCGCGCCGTGCGAGCTCGGCCTGGTCGAGGTCAACCGCGACGATCTGCACCGACGCCCGATGAAGCAGGAGGTCAAGCTCCCTACCCCCGTGCTCGCCCAGTCGGGACTCGATGACGAGCGCGCATTCGAGCAAGGTCGCCGCCGACATCAACCGCTTCGGATCCGCCTCGATCGCCTCGTTGATCAGGCGACGTTCGGGCTCATCGGTGAGCACCGCGACGAGAGCCGAGGTGTCGATGACCATCAGCGCGGGATTCCGTCATCGTCGTAATCGACGATCTCCTCGGCGCTTCGGACGTCCAGCACCGGCAGGGCAGCGGCTCGGACAGCGATCTCATCGAGCTGGTCGGCGAGCCCAACCCTGCTGCCAGCCCGCACGCGACCGAGCCGTTCGCGAACTGCCTCCGTGACCGCCTCGGTGATCGTCTCTCCCGTCGCCGCCGCCAGCTCCCGGGCGAGCGCATCGGTCTCCTCCGCCTTGATGTTCAGTGCCATACAGAAAGCATAACATTAGGAAGAATCTTGCCAGCTCTGAGTCTCGTGGCCGGCAAAGCACCCCGGTGCCCACGCGCGGTCCGTGTCAGCCATCCTCGTTCGTGCGGACGGTCAGCCACGCGATCCCTCCCCCGACCACGGCTGTAGCCGCGGCGATCAGCATCGCCGTCTGGAAGCCGGCCGAGAAGGCACCGGGACCGACTGCCGTGCCGGCTCCGATGCCGGCGGCGGCCGGTAGAGCTGAGGACGAGAGCAACTGAGCGAAACGGGTGGCGGCGTTGTTGACCGCGGAGGCGATCCCGGCGCGATCGTCCGGCAGTGCGCCGAGCACCGCCGTGGTCAGCGGAGCGACGAAGATCGTCATCCCGATCCCGAAAATGACGACGCCGGGGAGGATTGACTCCACGTAGCCGTCGCCTCGTCCGACGCCGGCGAGCATGAATACGCCGACACCGAGCACGAGGGGCCCGATCGTCATCGGCACGCGCGGTCCGATCTCCTGTCCGAGCCTTCCGGCCTGAGCGGAGAAGAGCATCATGATCGCGGTGGCGGGGAACGAGGCGGCGCCGGCGGCGAGGGCGCTGTAGCCGAGCACGTCCTGGAGCTGCAGGGAGAGGAAGAAGAACGTGGCACCGATCGCCAGGTAGTTGGCGATCGTCGCTGCGTTGGCTCCGGAGAACTGGCGCGAGCGAAAGATGCTCAGCGGCAGCATCGGGTCGGTCGCGCGGCGTTCGACGAGGAGGAAGGAGGTCAGCAGCAGACCCGCGCCGGCGGCTGCCACGAGGACGACCGGATCATCGAGGCCACGGCC
>JBBSQE010000073.1:0-13889 GCA_038258095.1 Solirubrobacterales bacterium
CCCGCGCCGGCGAGCTCGTGGGGGGGCCGGCCCGCCGCGCCGGCGACGGGGGCCGGGCCGGCTCCGCCGCGCCGCTCGGGGTGGGCGGCCCCCCCCGCGGCGAGGTGCGGCTCGAGGTCCGAGACTCGATCGCCGCCCCGGCGAAGCGCCAAGAGCAGCGCCACACCATCGATCCGGTCGCTGGCGGGGATGCGCGCATAAAGGACGTCGGGCACGTCGAGCGGAAAGTCACTCGAGAGGCGCGACGCCGCCTGCTCCAGTTCGCGGAGCGCGGCGGCATCGACACCTCTCCGGCCGAGTCTGCCGCCGAGATCGCCGCGACCGAGCCTGGCACCGAGGTCCCCCCGGCCGATATCGACCCGGCCGATCCCGGATCTCGAGCGCAGGCCGTCGGCGCGGCTCGCGAGCTCCCGGGCGGCGCTTCGACCGAGACGGTAGGCGGCCCGCCAGTCCCCCTCCAGACGACGTCCGGGCTCGGAGAGCGGCGCCGCGAGTCCAGAGGAAAGCACGGTGTGACGTGCCTCGTCGACGCTTCCCGAGAGAGGAATCGTCGAGAGCTCGACACGGCTGGCCACGGGGCTGCCGCCATCGAAGCCTTCGAGTTCGCCGATCCACCACTGTCGCCCGAGGCTCCAGAACGGATCGGCGACCGGGGATCGCGCGCCCGCCCGCGGATCCGTGGCGTGATGGTCGGGCTCGACCCGGGTCCAGGTGACGTAGACGCTCATCTTATCCTTCGATCACGGGTGGACAGGCGGCCCGTGCCAGCGCCGTGTCGCTCGCTCTGACGGCACCGACCGGCAGAATCTGGCCCAGCCTGCCGAAGACGCCGTTCGCAGGCGTCTCTTCGGGCAGCGAGCCGAGCCCGATCGTGCGCATCTGGGCGATGGCGACCGCGGTTTCCAGGGTTTCGAGGACCGACCGCGCCTTCCACGCGCTGCCGTCGCCATCCGGCACCGCGATGACGATGAGCTGCGGGGGACGTGCGGGCGGCGTCGCCGCGTCGACCACGATACCGGCCGTGACGACCTCGTCCGGCACGACCTCCTGCCAGCCGTCGATGAAGAGCCCAGAAAAGGCGCTGCCATCGCCCAGGTCGGTCCCGACGAAGACGAAGGATGACCGCCCGGCATAGACGTCGTCTTCGCGCAGCTCCGCCCCGATCCAGTCGACCTGTTGTTGAGGAGAGGGACGCATCGTTCCAGGCCACTGCGCGGCCTGGGCGGCCAGGGGGCCGTGTTCCGCACCGAGCAGGAGATCCGCGAGAGGCGCGAGACGCGAGCGTACGACCTGGCTGTCTTCGAGCCAAAGGAACAGCTCCGGTCTGGCGGCCCCCTGGAGCAGGGGCCCGTCCCGCCATGGACGTACGTCGCTGCAGCGAAGCGCCGGCATCGCGGGCATGTCACCGAGCAGCTCGCCGAGCGCGCCGAGGTCGTCCGCGGCAGCGCCCGCCCCATCGAGCCGGGCCGTGATCGCCGTACCCGCGTCGTCGATCAGCGAGACCTCCGGAGCCGGGATCAGGCCGGCCGCGAACAGCTCGGCGGCGTCACCGGGTGTGGCGTCTTCGGCGGAGGGCAGGTCTGCCAGTCGGAGCGTGAGCGCCGCTTCGGCGGACTGGCGCGCCTCGGCCATCGACACGGCATCCAGACTCAGACCGGCTTCGTCGGGGAAGTCGTCGGGCGCGAGGCCACGCGCCTCGGCGAGGGTGGCCGCAAGCCGCCCAGCGGCCCACAAGGTCGACTGGGCGGGACCGTCGAAGTCCGGCTCCGCGTCCTCCGCGAGCTTTCCGGCGGCCCGGGCCCAGGTGGCCAGGCGGTCGGCCGGGTCCCCGCCCGGCGCCGCGAAGTGGGCGAGTGTAAGGGCGGAAAGACCCAGATCGCTCAAGGGGACGGGCGTGGCGGAGCCCGACGCGAGGGAGCCCTGGATCGGGCCGAGCAGCCGTGCGGCCAGGGTCGCCAGACGCGGCGACATCCGGGCGCGCAGGTCCTGCGTACCGACGGCCCCGTCCCCCGGGCCGACGCAGGCGGCGACCGCGAAGTCCAGCGTCGCACCCGTCGAGCTCGGTGTCAGGACGGACATGTCTGTGGGCGGCGGCGCCCCCGCGGACAGTCCCGCCAGCGTCGCCTGGGCCGCATCCACGCGACGCTGCGACAGTGCCGCCGCGCCCTCGACGAGCTGCAGCTCGCCGAGCGTTTCCATGGCCGCGCGCAGGTCCAACTGGATCTCCACCAGCAGTTGCCGCTCGGCGGCGTCGATCTCGGGGATGCCTCCGAAGTTCGGCCGCTCGAGGAACGCCAGCCCGTCGCACTCGAAGCCGCCGACCGCTCCGCCTTCGATGGGCAGCGCGGAGACGATCGGCTCCATCAGAGCACCCCGACCCGCTGCGTTCAGTTTGTCAGCCACGCGCCTGGACAGCGCCGCGTCGATCGCGCGACCCTGCCGCAGCAGGTCGAGGATCTCGCGTGCCTCCGAAACCCGCGGGGCCGAAAGCTCGGCACGGATCGCGCCGTCGATTCCCGACGCCGCCAGGCCCCGGCGTGCGCGTTCGATCAGTCCGAGCGTCGTCGAGAGTTCCAGGGACGGCGCCGTCACATGCCGGGTCGGCATCGGGGAGGGGGCCGGGCGGACCTCCTCCAGGACGCTCCACCCGCCGAGCGTGACGCCGCTTCGACCCGCCCGTCGCTCCGCTTCCAGAGCAGCCTCGGCCTCGGCGACCAGCCAGACATCCGCCCGCGTCGCGAGGCTGTCGAGCAAGGCGGCGAAGGCGGCATGCGTCCCGCCGGCGGTGGAGTCGTTCACTTCACGGATCGCCGCAAGAAGCTCGGGCAAGTCCGCGTGACGGTCGCGACCCTCGGGGGTGGTCGGGCGGAAACGGGTAGCGATATCGGCCAGGCTTCCTTCGGCCGTCTCAGCCTCGACCCTCGCGGCGAGCCGGCTGCGCAGATGCCAGCCCTCGGATGGAATCGTGGCCACGCCACCCTCGAGAATGCCGTCCGCGACGAGCTCGGCATCGCGACCGGTCGCCAGCCCCTCCGCCACGGCTAGATCCCCCAGGACCTGAAGTACGGCGTTCTCGGTGAAGAGTCGCAGGAGCGGTTCCGCGCCCGGTTCCTCGCCCTCGTAATAGGGCGTGTCGCCGGCGGATGTCCCCGCCACCCGCTCCGTCCAGAAGCCTTCCATGGACGCCAGCTTTCGCAATCCCGGGTCCGCCAGCTGCCGATCGGTCCGGTCCTCGTGCGCCCCGGTCGCGACCAGGGGTCCGCAGACGCTGGGCGTAGCCAGATCGCCGAAGGTTGTGTGGACCCGCGCGTCGCCGTCGACGGGAATGGCGAGTTCACGGAGCAACTGCCGGCCCTGGGTGAGTGCGGCCATCAAGGCCTGGGCGGCTTCGATCGCCTCGCTGCTCCCCGCCGCACGGGCCAAGGAGGTCAGGTAGGCCTCGGCGACGGTCAGCGTGCGGAGCCGCCAGTGCTGTCCGATGGGGTGGCGCAGGAGCGTGTCGACCATGCGGTGATAGACGGTCGCATCCCCGGCGCGGGCACGAGAAATCACCGCTCCCTCCACGACGGCCGGCATGGCCGCCCGAATCGCGTCGCCGAGTCGTCCGAGCAAGGTGTCGCCGCGTCCCCTTCCTCCGGTATCGGCCGCGGCCACCGGTGCGGTCGCGTACGGCTGATCCCCGATCTGCAGGGTCGGGTAGGGGCCGAACGGATGGATGCGTTCCACGAACACTTCGCGAGTCCGTGCCAGTGTGTCCGATCCGGCTCCGTAGAGTTGCAGGAGCGTGGGCCGCAGCGCCGCCTCCCACACGATGACGGCGAGGTTTCGGACCAGCGCGCCAGGGTCAGCCCGAGGGGGTCGGCTCAGCGGAAGATCCCCCTGCAGTCCGAGATCCCGCACCAGACGAAGGTACCCGTCGGGTTGAGCCCTCTGGCCGCGCCAGACCGGCGATTCCTGGGGACTGCCCTTCGTGGGCGTGAGCGGATCCATGGTCGCGGCCCCGTCGCTGCCCGCATGCGCGTGGATCAGGTCGGCGAAGACCCTCTCGCCGCCGTGCGATGCGTCGACGCCGAACACGTAGAGCCAGTCGAGCCCCCAGCGCGCCGCGTCGGCATCGAGCTCGAGGGTCAGGGCGAGGCCGATCGCCTCGGCCTTCTCGAAGTCTACCATCCAGTCGAGCGGCCCTCCACCACCCGGGCCGGCCGTGTCGCCCTCGGCCGGTGCCACCGGGACCTCTGAGGGGATCTCTCGTCCTTCTGCTGTGAACTCCCGCCCACCGGCGATCCCGTGGGCGATGAGCTTCGTCGGAAGGCCGCGAGCGACGGGGCGCCGGTTCAGGCCGCCGTCGGATTCCGCTTGAAGCGCCGTCGCTCCACCCGAGTCGGCCCGATCGGCGACGAGCCGGGCGCGGATCGGGCCGAGCGTGGTTTCGAGATCGGCGAACGCGTCTTCGGGCGGGGGCACCGCAGCTCGCGCGTTCAGGTATGCCCGGCCGGCAGCCGCTTCGTCCTCGGTCAGACGCGGATCGAAGCTGTCGACGTGGATCTGGTCGGGGTACGCCCGGATCCGGAGGTGCCGACCCTCGAACGACGTCTCCAGACGCAGCGGCAGCAGGAGAAGGGGCAGCTCGGTGGGCAGCGTCGAGAGCTCGACCGTGTCGAGTGTCGTGTCGGCCTCCGGCGGGCTCGCATCGAGGCTCTCCAGGACCGTTCCGACGGGAGGCCGCGGGATGCCCCGCATCAGCAGACCCGCCTTCTCGCCGGGCTCGGCGCGCGGAACGCTCCGACCTCGAACCTGAATGTCCGTGACGAGCACGGTCCGCTCGGTGCCGGTCGGAAGTCGCATCCTGACCTGCTCTCCCACCTCGACCGCGCCCCCCTCCACCTCGCCGACCACCACGTTGCCGCGACCGGAGATGCTGAAGGTTTCGGTGACTTCGAGTCGGAAGCTCATGGGGTCGCCTCGCCGGCGATGTCGCTGACGTGCAGCGCCACGGTCACCCGGCGTTCGACGAGGATCGCCGCCATGGTCGCGCTGTTGGTGCCCCACACCAGGGGACCGTCGACCTCGGCGTTCAGCACGCCGGGGCCGATCTCGGGTGCCGTCAGGTCGGACCAGGCGAGCTCGTTCCAGGAATCGAGCCGACGCGGTGCGACGATGTCGTCCACATCGTCGTTGAGCCCGAAGCTCAGGCCACCGTCGGGCTGCTCGAAGACGAGAAAGCCGCCCGGTCGGTCCGACGCCGGGTCGGGGTCGCCCACCATCTCCAGACGATCCTGGCTGAACCCCACGTACGTGATGTCCTCTCCGAGGCGGCCCATGATTCTGGGAAGGTGCGTGCGGTTCGGGTCGAGTTCCCGCTTGCCGGTGGCCGGGTTCCACTTGGACTCGACCAGCGTGATCACCGTCTCGGGGTACTTCCTGAAGAGTTGAGATCGGATGAGCACGACGAAGTTGATCTCACCGGCCCGTCCGCCGCCGAGCGGTCGCGTCGGGTCCCAGCCTCGGATCGGCAAGGTATCGGGCGGGAGCTGCCCTGCACTCGATGGCGCGGGAAACACCCGCCGGACGGGCGACGACAGGGGATCGTGAGGCACGCCACGCCAGCGGAGCTCGCGCAGCACTTCCGTGTTCGCGCCCAGCACGACGGCATCGATGGCCGCAGCGTCGAAGCTCAGGGCCATGACGCCGTCGTCGGGGAGTTCCGACAGGCCGGGCGACAGTGTGGCCGGGTCCAGCGCGAACAGTTCCGGGATGATCGGGTGCGGCCAGACCGGCTCCGCCAGAATGCGCTGAGGGAGCGGCCCGGCCGGGAGCCCGTCGATTTGATCGGCAATGCGCGGCGGGACCGTCGCGCCCGGACGCAGACCGTCGACGATCGACGTACGCAGGTCGGCCGACGAGGCCACCTCGCCTGGCACCCCCGCCTGATCGGGCCGGCGGCGGTCCTCGTCCTGGCGTTCCCGTCGCTGGTCGTGTGCGTCGGTCAGCTCCGGATCCTCCCGCAGGCCGGAGGGATCGTGGCTCAACCGGTCGAGCAGGTCCGCGATGTCGGCACCCTCCGCGTCGATGGTGCCTGACGCCGACGAGGTCGACGCGTCGATCGACGTCATGGCTGGACCGATCGGCGTCGCGCCCGGAACGACCGGGGCCTCGGACGCCGCCGCGGCCTGGGTACGCACCGCGTCGGCGAGGTCGCCCCGGGACGCTCGATCACGGTCGAGCGACCCGCCGGCCGCCAGAGCCCGACGGAGCGTGGGGTCCTGCAATACTTCGTCCACCGTTCCGGCGACGTGACGCCCGATCGAGCCGTCACTGTGCCACGTCCTCGCCGCCGCAGGTCCGAGCAGTCGATCCAGGGCGGACAGGCTCACCTCCGGAGCACGCAGCTTCGCGTGAAGCGGCCGCGTCAGGGCCATCGCAGTGTGTGCACGAGACAGGATTGCGTTCGCCTCTTCGATCTGGCCGGCGCTGTCCAGAACGAATCCCACGATCTCGTCCTGACGACGCCGAACGACCGCCGTCCCGTATCCTGCCATCACGCGCAGGGAGGCGTCGAGGTTCGCGCCGTCGTACCATCGCGCCGCACCGGACGACCCGGGCTCCACGCCGCCGGCGAAGATTCGGGCATAGGCGGGCATCGGGAGCCGTCCATCGGTGGTCGCGGCCGTCACGTCGAGGGCCGCGGCCAGCGCCGGATCGGGCTGCTGGGGCGAGGCGGGCCGCACTGCGAAGACAGCCCGCTTCTCGATCTCCGTGCCGACGAGCGGAGGCATCAGGGCACCCGCCGCGTCAGCATCCACGGGGACCCTGGGCAGATCGCCTTCCGGAGGCAGCGCGAACAGGTCACGCAGCATGTCCTCGGCCCCGCGACCGGCACCCGTCGCGAAGCGCCAGCTCAGATAGACGGGGAGGGTGGCGCTGGTCGCACCCGCGGTCCAGGCGAACCCGGGGGCACCGGCGTCCGGAACGTCCTTGCCCAGACCCGCCAGGCGGCCGCTCTCGAAGAGCGGGACCACAAGGGCGATGTAGCGAGTCCGCGGCTGAAGTCGCTGGGGGCAGAGCAGCCGCGCGAAGGCGCGGGGGCCCGGAGCACCGTTCACCGGCGCATCGGGATCCTCGACGTGCGCCGTCAGCGCGAAGGCCGCCGGGTCCGGCATTCCCTCGGGCGCCTGCACCAGGGCTCGGGGCAGGGGCAACGTCCCCGCCTGCAGCCAGCCCGTGCCTCCACCCGTCGCCTCGGGCAGGCACACCAGGGCGATGAAGGGCGAGAGCCGCCCCCCGCTCGGCGCCTGCGGCGTCAGCGCCCACGGGAGGGCCGCATCGTGCCACTCCACGTACGGCAGTTCGCCGGCGCGCAGATCGACCGACCCGGCGGGAGGATGACGCTTCCGTATGGCGGTCGGCACGATTCCTCGCGCGTGCTCGGGACCCGCGAGCGGAAGGTCCCGGACCTCCACCACGCGTTCCGAGCCGTCGGCGTCGAGCACGAGGTCGAACTCGGCCGTGCGCCCCGTCGTCAGCACGGTCCGTACCCCGCGCCTGAGGTGGCTGAAGAAGAAACGCTGCTGGTTCATGCCGCCACCTCCCCGGCGCGCGCGAGCACAGCGTCGGGTGCATCCTGTCGAAGACGAGCGTGGGTCCCTCGCTGCCCGTCGCCGAGCGCACCGTCGGTGGCGACCCACGCCTCCGTCCGGACGGAGATCCTGGCCGCAGGGGTCACGGGACGGTGCATACCGCTGACGTCGGTGGGCCTCGGAGACACGATCATCTCCCGCCGGGTGCGGAACGCCGGCAGCAGGACGTCGGGCGGGGCGTCCAGAATGATCATCTGGATCGACGTGTCCGCGATGACCGGCCCCTCGGCCTCGAACACCTCGTCTCCCGCGAAGGTCGAACCGGCGATCATATCCTCGAAGCTCGGCGCCGAAAGCCGTTCGCTCTCGGTCATCTCGGTGAACTGCGCGGGTGCGAAGGCGCCGATCAACGCATTCACCGGCGCGAGCGCTCGCTCGCCAAGCTCCAGACGTCGGATTGCGAATCGGCGGGGTCCGGTCAGTCTGCGGCCGCCGAGTTGATCGAGGCGTAGCTCGAGCGGGGCGACCTTCTGCTGCACGGCGAGCGGCGAGTACGGTCCGAGTGCCTCACCGAGCCCATCGAGCACGATGTCACCCGCGTGGCTTGCGCCTTCGACAATCCAGGAGCGCGGCGTGGCCAGGGCTCCGGCGATCAGCGCTGCCGCATCCACGGCCTCGGTCAGGGCCGACCGGTCCTGGCCGAAGCTCTTCGAGAAGCCGACGCTGACCTTGAGCAGGAGAATCCTGACGCTGACACTGCCGGAGACGCGCCACGGGCCCGGGCCGCGGAGGCGAGCCTCTATCCGGAGAGAGCAGAGCGTCGTCCTGCCTCGCTTGAGGGTCGCCCCGGCGTAGATCCTCAGATCCATGCCGAACGGATCGAAGATGAGCAGCGCGTCGAATCCCAGGTCGGCCAGGAGCGTGAAGCCGCTCTGCCTGACCTTGAGGTCAGCGCGGGCTCCAAGCTGCAACGAGTTGGACGTGATGGCGAAGTATCCGCCCAGCCGGAACTGAAACTTCGAACCCCGGCTCAGGTCGACGCCCATCCGGTCCAGCGTCGGAAATCGCGCCGGTGGGGAGAACCCCGGGTGGAGCCCGCCGATCGAGAAGGCGAAGGCGCGATCGCGCCCCCACGACGAACGCATCGCGAAACCGCCCGTGATCGGCAGCCCCTGGATGGCGCTGTCGTAGATCCGCCCCTCGAGGTCGAATCGCGATGCGGACAAGTCGAGGACCCCGGCGATGTCGATGTTGATCTCCGCGATCGCCAGCTTCTCGTCCGGCAGCACCGCGCGGATCGTACCGATCAGGATCAGGCGCAGTGGATCCGGCAGCGTAACCGCGAGACCGAGATCCAGTGTGATGACCTGCTTCGGCGAGCCCCAGCCGAGCTGGAGTGTCGGACCGAACACGTGCTGACCCCGTGCGATGGGGAAAATCGCACCGGCCTGCCGAGCGAGTCGGGGGGCGTCACGGACCGGATCTTCGGGTGCCAGCAGGTCCCGCGCGGTGCCGGCCCGGATCGCCGCGAAGAGCGCATCGACGTCGATGTCGCGATGAATGCCAAGCAGCCCACCCAACGCGTTGAGCGTGAAGCCGAAGCCGATCGGGATCGGCGTGAAGCGGCCCGTCACCAGCACCAGCATCGAGAAGCCGTCGCTGCCGTCCGGCATCTGCGTATCGATGATGCCGAACGCCGTCAGGCCCAGCGTGCCGATCTGCAGCTCCATCGCGCCGACGTACCGGCCGGTGTCGGGCGAGTACGAGACGAAGCCGCCACCTTCGATCGGGCCGACTTCGAGGTAGAGGCCGGCGCCCCGGGGCGGAAGGAAGGCCGGGGACGGAAGTTCGTTCTCGTCGCCCGCCACCAGTCTGACCCCGACACCCTCCACAGTGGTCGCCACCGGGCCGATTGCTGCTGCGACCGTGACTCCGAGTTCGGCAACCGTCTCGGCCTCGCCGAGTCGAAAGGCCAGTGCCGAGAGATTCACCGGCCCAAGGTCGAGGTTCACCGGGATGTTCACCCCGAGTGAGTCACCGCCCACGAAGGAGATACCGCGGTCGCTCCACTCCAGCCCCAGTGCGCCCAGGTCGAGCGACTGCGATCCGGGGAGGATCGACGAGAGTAGCCCGTCGCGACCCAGCTCCGCTTCGACCGAGACCTCTTCGATCAACAGCTGGAAGACAAAGCCGCGGGCCTCGGAAACCTCGACCCGAAGGGAGGGACCACCGGTCCTCAGCCGCAGGACATCGGGGATGACCAGACGCTCGGCGGCGGCCAGGGCGTCGTACGTGAGCGCTGCTGAGAACTTCGGTGCCTGGACGCCACCTCCCAGGATCTCGATCGCCCCGGGCTTCAGGACGAGGTGTGGCCCGGTGGCCTGGCCCGGGCTGGCCTCGAGGTCGACCCGCCAGTCGCCGATGGTCTCGGAGAGGGAGAGGGTCGTACGGGCGTACGGGGTGAGGACAGCACCCTCCGGGACCGTGAGCACTCGGATCCCCGCCTCGACGGAGTAGGGAAACAGGAACTCGGGATCTCCAAGCAGCGAGTGGTCGAAATCGTCCTGTATAAGCGGCACGGAGGTGGTAGGCACGTCGCCCGACGTGCCCAGCCCCGGATGGACCTCATTCGAGTCCAGCGCGATCCGGTACGGAGCCGCGAGATCGAGCGTGTAGGCGAGGTCGGACAGTTCCCGCGAGAGCACCTCGCCGAACCGAAGCGGCTCGGCCGCATCGTTCCATCCCAGGCGGGCCTGGGCCCATCCCTCCGGATCACGCATCACGCGGATCAACGCGGCCGGATCAAGCCGAATCGGAGGACCCGGGAGGATCACCCCAAGACTCACTAGTAGCTTGTGGACCGGGGCGAGCGAGCCCTCGAGATAGCGGTCGACGAGCACGAGGATCACTCGGGGGGTCGCGTCGGGATCGACGCCCTCGAAGTAGACCACGACAGGGGTCAGGACCCCCAACGCGGCGAAGGCTCCCTGGAAAACGGACGATGGGTCCTCGGGGAGCGCGTCGGCGGCATTCAGGGCGTTGTCTACGGCCGCCTCGAAGTCGGCGAGGACGAGGGATTGCGGATCTAGGCCCACTTGATCCCAGAAGCGGCTACTACCCGTCTGACCCTCGAAGGTCAGCGGCCAGAGAAATGTCCTGGTCAGATCTCTGAGCGAACTCACGGCACGCTCGCCTTGACCTCTGACTTGCTCGGCAGGTCGAATTTCAGCAGACAGTCGACGTTCAACCGCGGTGCATTCGTGCGGTCGAGATGGTCGGGATTGGGTGCATCCCCGGACTCGGCGAGGCAGAAGCGGAAGGCCTCGGTGATCAGGTCCAGTCCGAACTCGTGCGTGAGGCGCTCCTTGCCGTGGTGCTCAATCCATAGGGCTGCTGCTGCTGCGGTGAACTGGGTCGAATAGGATGAGCCGGTCGACGCGTCCAGCCGTGCATCGAGCTGATTGGCCGCTGTCCTGTAGGCCCTGGACATCCTGATGTGAACACCCGGCGCCATCGTGTCGATCTCTCCGTCATAGAACCCGAGTGGGTTTGGTACGGAGTCGCGGTCGATAGCTCCGGCGCTGATGACTTCCCGCATACTCGCCGGGAACGGGACGTTCGTCCGCTTCAAGGCCTCTTGGAGATTCTTTAATCTCTCGGGGCCAAACTTTGTCAGAAACCAATCCCCCATCTCCTCCGAGATCTGGCCAGACGCCGCCACGAAGATCACCCCCCGCTTCGCGTAGTCGCGGATCATCGTCTTCATGAGGGACTTGCCGCTGAATGCCGGCCAGGTGGAGCCTCGCAACCCCAGTACATCCCCGGTGACCCGATTGCCAAGACTCATCGACACCACATGAGGTGGTGATTGCCCGAGGCTCCTCTCGACACTTTCGACAAAGTGTCCGATGGCGTTGCCGAGATTGTTCATCTGCTCAGCGTGCATGATGGGCGCGACAGCAACCCTGTATGGAATCATCTTGACCGTCGGGGCAGCCGGGACGATACCATTCGTGCCGATTACCACGCTCAGCGTTGCAGTACCATGGTTCTGCATGTTCTTGCCCGAGCCCTCTCCGTGCACGGGGAGTGACTCGATGGGCGTCCGAGCGTCGGACGGTGGCTGGTTCCACTCGACGAAGTTCTTGCTCTCACCGATCTCGAGGCAGGAATCATCTAGATGGGGACTATCTGTGAATCCGGTGTCCATATGGCCGATGAAGACCGGATCCCGGTCGGCTGGAGCGCCGTCTGGGCGGGGTGGCGGAGAGTCCCGCACGAGGTCGAAATTCGAGTAGAATGGACCCCAGTCGTCTTCGTCTCCCGACGGTGGGTTCCGGCTCCCGAAAGGTGCACAGTTAGGCATGATTCGCGCCTTGAGAAGCGTCGATATGAGCCATACGGAATGCGCCCGGCCACGGCATGGTATGGGCAGGTGACCCCACCCTAGATGTGGATCGGCCGTCCCAGCGCCGCGAGCGCGCCTTCCGACACACCCTCGGACAGCGTCGGGTGCGGGTGAATCGCCTTTTCCATCTCTTCGACGGTGGATTCGAGGTGGCGGCCGAGCACGAACTCCGCGATGAGTTCCGTGGCGTGCGGGCCGACGATGTGCGCCCCGAGGATCTCCGAGTACTTCTTGTCCCGGATGACCTTCACGAAGCCGTCCGCGTGACCCATCGCGACGGCTCGGCCGACCGCGACCCAGGGTAGTTTGCCGACTTCGATGTCGAAGCCCTGCTCCTTGGCCTGAGCCTCGGTGAGGCCCACCGACGCGACCTCCGGGTGGCAGTAGGTGCAATTCGGCACGTTTCCGTAGTCGACCGTGCCGTGCCCCTGGCCGGCAATGTGCTCGACGCACACGACGCCTTCATGGCTGGCCTTGTGCGCGAGGAGTTGATTCCCCGCGACGTCGCCGATCGCGTACACCCCTTCGACGTTCGTGCGAAGGTGCTCATCCACCGGAATGAAGCCACGCTCGTCGGCCTTCACCCCGGCCGCGTCCAGGCCGATGCCCTGCGAGTTGGGCACGCGGCCCACCGCGGACAGGACATAGTCCACCTTGATCTCGTGAGCCTCGCCCTTGGCGTCCTTGAAGGTGACGCCGACCCCGTCCTTGCCGATGTCGGCCTTCTCGAAGCGCGCCGACGTGTGGATTGCGATGCCGCGCTTCTTGTACATCCGCTCCATGAACTTCGAGATCTCTTCGTCCTCGAGCGGGAGGATCCGGTCGAGCGCCTCGACTATCGTCACCTCGGTCCCGTAGGAGGCGTATATGTCGGCAAACTCCATGCCGATGGCTCCGGCCCCGACAATCAGGAGGGAGCCAGGTGCCTTGGCCTGCATGAGCGCACCCGTCGAAGACCACACGCGGTCCTCGTCGATCTTCAACGTGGGAAGGTCACGCGGCCGAGAACCCGTCGCGATGATGATGTTCTTGGCCTCGTAAATGGTCTTCTTCCCGTCTCCATCCTCGACCTCGACCTTGCCCTTGCCTTGAAGTCGGCCGAAGCCCTGGATGTGCGTGACCTTGTTCTTCTTGAACAGGAAGCCGATGCCCTTGTTCATCTGGTCGGCGACCGCACGGCTGCGCTCTTGGGCGGGCCCGAGATCGAAGACAACATCCTTCGCCATGATCCCGTGCTTCTCGCCTTCCTTCATCTCGTTGACGAGGAACGCGCTGGTCAGCATGGCCTTGGTGGGGATGCACCCGATGTTCAGGCACACGCCGCCGAGCTTGTCCGTCTCGACACAGGCGACCTTCATGCCCAGTTGAGCGGCACGGATGGCGCCCACGTACCCACCGGGGCCGCTGCCGATGATCATCAGGTCGAAGCGGTCACCACTCGCGTTGCCAGCCACGCGTTACCTCACTCTGAAGAGGGGCCCGTAGCCCCGAATCGCCGAATAACCTTGTGGAGTCAACGAAGTTACGGCGGTCGCGCAAAGGGGTAAACCCCGGCGCGATTGCCGCCGCCGCGTGCGGGCGATGAAGGCACGGACTACAATCCACGTATTCGGCGGGACTGGATCGCTCAACGCCTCGGGAGAAACCAACATGTGGGTACTACTCGTCGTCGTCGCAGTCGTCATCGTGACCGTGATGATGTACAACTCGTTGGTCAAGCTCAGGCAGCAAGCGGACGGCGCCTGGTCGGACATCGACGTCCAGCTCAAGCGCCGCTACGACCTGATCCCCAACCTGGTCGAGACCGTGAAGGGGTATGCGTCCCATGAAAAGGACACCCTCGAGCGCGTCGTCCAGGCACGCAACCGGGCCATGGCCGCGCAGGGCCCGGCCGACAAAGCGCA
>JBBSQE010000074.1:0-13226 GCA_038258095.1 Solirubrobacterales bacterium
AATGCATTCGCGGCGCGGCGGCGGAGGTCCGCGTTCAACAGCTGGGTGACCTCGCTCGGGCGCTCGCCTGCGGAGCGGGGGGCGCCGGCGCCGATCTCCCAGACACCGCTGCGGAATGCAGTACGGGTGCCTCGACGCCGAGATCGCGGATGCGGTCGAGCAGCACCCCGGCACTGTCGCCGGTGTCGCCACAGACGACGATCGCCGTCGGCTTGAGGCCGTCGAGGGCGCGCTCGCGGTCGATGGGCGCCGGCGGGGGCCCCGACTACATTGTGCCGATGTCCTCGCAGCCTCCCACGAACACCGCGCTGCGGCGTGGACTCCCGGGGTGGGCGCTCTGGTTCTTCCCGGCACTCCTGGCCCTCGCCGTTCTGGCTCCGGGGGCCGCGGCACAGACCGGCGGAGGCGTGCTGATCGTCGGCGACAGCCTCGAGGTCGGCACGTCCCCTTACCTGCAGGCTGACCTGCCCGGGGCCGCTCTGACGGTCGACGCGGAGGAGTCGCGGTCGAGCAGCACCGTGCTCGAAGCGCTCCGCGAGAACGTCAACCCCTCGCAATCGGTGGTCGTCTTCGACGCTGGTACGAACGATGATCCCGCCGCGCCCGATGCCCTCGCGGCCAACCTCGCCGCTGCGGCGGAGGTCGCTGGGCAGCGCTGCATGGTGGTGGCGACGATCAACCGCCCGCCCTACAACGGCTACGGGCCCGACGGCCTCAACGCGGTCGTCACCGCCTTCGCCGCATCGCGCCCGGGAACGCAGGTCGTCGATTGGCGCTCGGCGGCCCTGGCCAATCCCGGTGTCATCTACTCCGACGGCGTCCACCCCAACGCGAGCGGCTACCAACTGCGGGCGCAGCTCGTGGCCCGGGCCATCCAGGCGTGCCTGATCGCGGCTCCCGGCGCGGCGCCGGCGACGGGCCCTCCAGCCACGCCGCCCGTGGCCAAGCCCACGCTGGCGCCCGTACCGCCCCCACCCGAGGAGATCGCCGTCGGTCGAGCCCACGCCGCCAGCCTCGTTGGCGCCGAGGTTCTCGGGCGGCTCGGGCGCCTGTTGGATCGCCAGGACGCACCGGGCATGCTGCTGATCGCGAGCGCCCTGCTCTGGCGCGGCTGAGTCCCGGCTAGCCTCCACCGCGTGGACCAGGTCATCCAGGTCGTCGGGGCGCTGCTCATCCTCGTCGCCTTCGCAGCCAACCAGCGTGGGCTGATGGGACCGCACGAGCGCCGCTACCTCTGGCTCAACCTCCTCGGCTCGCTGATCCTCACCGGCATCGCTCTCCACAACCGCGACATCGGCTTCCTCATGCTCGAGGGTGTCTGGGCGATCGTCTCCGCCTGGGGCCTGGTTCAGCTCGCTCGCGGCAAGGAGCCCGGCGCGAGCCACTGAAGGCGTCGGCGAGCACTGAGTGTGTCGAGTTTGGCCTCCATAGACCCCCCTGGGCGTCACACCCGGCCGGCGAGCCGGCAACCTGGAGAAGCTTGCGGTCAGCGCCGGCGGGCGGCCTTCAGGTCGGACTTCTGCATGACCGGCAGCATCACGTAGCGACGTTTGCTGACCCGCTCCGCGAGCCCCTGCTTCTCGAGGCGCTTGCAGACGACCGCGCAGCGCTTGCAGCGCTGCTTTGACTTGCAGCACTTGCGCTTCGTCTTGACGGGCTTGGCGGTCACGGTGGGCAACTCGCGGCCAGCGTATCAGGAGCCGTTAGGGCCGCCTAACGGGTGTCCGGTGCCGGCGGCCGGGGTCCAGCGGCGTGGCGACGAGCGGTCGGGATCAGCGGCGTCGGATGACCCGAGTCCGACACACGGCCGCGCGCCGGTTGCCGACCTTGTCGGCCACCCTCCGCCGGATCGCCTGGACTCCGGGGTTGCCGGTCCGGATCTTGATCTTCGCCTTCGGGTGGTAACGCAGACCGGAGCCTCGATCGGCGGCACGGACGCGGGCGTATGCCCTCCTGCCCTGGAGGACGCGCTTCGGGCAGCGGATCACCAGCCTCGGCCTCGTGCGGTCGACCAGGATCGCGCCGCCGCGGGCCGAGTAGGGCGTCGTAACCGTGTAGGCCGCGGCGATCGGAGTCGCCGGCACGTCCGTCGTGCTGAGGACGCGGTAGCGCCAGTTGCCGTCGCGCTCACGGTTCTTGGGGGAGAACGTGAACGACTGGTCGGTCAGCGCGCCGGCGCCCCGCGCGGTCGACCACTTCAGGTTCTTCGCCGCCCGGGCGTGCTGGAGCTTGAAGGTCGTGGCGGGGGCGGATGTCCCGAACCAGGTGAGCTTGAGGACGCCGGAGCGGCTCCTCGGCCTGCCGGCGACACGCTTCGGCGCGGTCGGGCGGATCTGCGGAAAGAGCTCCGCCTGCTCGACGAGCCGCGGTACGTCCTCGGGGAGGACGAAGCCCTGATCGGATACCGCCTGCGCCTGGACCCTGACCTTGTCGATGTAGTCCCCGAAGTCGTCGTAGAGGCCGTCCAGGGTGGCCTGCGGGAAGACCTCGTATGAGCCGAGCAGGCCGCAGAAGGCCGAGAACGGGTTCGCGCTCCCGGGCTGTGCGGTGTTGAGGCCGGTGTTGGTGCCGACCGGTGTGGTCACGCCCGGAAGGCGGATTCCGCCCTGGGCGATCCCGTAGAAGTCGCGATCCAGGGTGTTCGGGGCCGAGTAGGTGCCGCGCGGGGCGATCGGCGGGGCGGGACCGCCGCCCGACCAACTGGTGAGATCGGCTATCGCCTGGTTGACGACATACGGCCACTCGACCCGCGACAGCGGATTCTTCGTGCAGTCCGCGGCCAGCGGTATCCCGAGGTCCCTCTCGACCGGGCCCTGGAAGTTCTGGTAGGCGAGGTAGGGCAGGTGGGACGCTCCCGCGACCTCCCAGTGGCGCAGGGTCGGCGTGTCGGTCTCGGCCTGGGTGTTCTTGTTCTCGTTCTCTGAGAGCACACGGATCACCTTCGCCGGCAGGTCGGTGCGCAGCGGGGTGGTCGAGACGGTGAGGAGGAAGGCGTCGATGACCTCGTGGAGCGGCTGGATGGCGTTGTAGTAGGTGCCCAGCCTGCTGCCGGACTGTGACTCGCCGGAGGCGATCACCCTCTGGGGCTGGAGCCCGCCGAGGGGATCGACACCGCCGCCCTGGCCACGCAGGGCCTTGATCGCGGCGGAGAAGATCTCATACGAGAGCCCGTCGTTGTTCACGGTCCCGCCGTCGGTGACGTCGAGCGTGCTGTAGCGGGCGGGGTCCCAGCCCTTGAGGAAGTTGACGCCGACCCGCTGTGCCGAGACGCCGACGAATACGTAGCCGTGCTTGAGCAGGTAGTAGGGATCGCCGTCCCAGTTGGCCTCGAGGTCGAACTGGGCCGTGACGTTGTTCCACTCGACCACCGCCGTGCCGTTGAAGTCGGCCGGACTGATCGGCCGGCGGACGGTGATCCGGGTCCGGTAGGGATGGAGCCCGGGATTCTCCGTCGCCGTCGTGAGAGGCACGCTTGTGTCGTATGTATGGGCGTTGCCCTCGAGGTAGAACTCCTGCTCGACGTAGCCGTACTTCGCAAGGTCGATGTCGGTCCCGCCGAACGGATGAGAGGTCGCGGTGTTGGCGATCGGACCGGAGACGGTCGGGGTCTGCACGTCCCCGATCGCGGCGGACGCGGAGGCAGCGAACAGCAGCACTCCGGTAACCAGGCACGAGAATACGACGGCGACTCTGCGGATCAAGATGTCTCTCTCTTCCTGCGGTATCTGGTTTGGCTCCCTGGCCAGGAGCCTAAACGTTGGTCGAAAGCGTTGCGCCGGTACCCGCCCTACCGACGACCGTGTCAGTCCGACTCGCCGCGTTTCACCTGTGAGCCCCCGACGATCACGTCCTCGCCCGTGTCGGTGAAGCGGACCCAAGCCTTGTTGCCGCCGTCGTAGTCAGGGGCCCAGAGCACGAGCTCAGCCTCGCGATCCCAGACCGTGCAGGCTTCCGAGCCTTCGTCATCGAGGCCACGCCATACCCGCACGAACGGGTTCTCCTCCCACTCAGCGCCGATCGTCGTCGGCTCCTTGTGGCCGGGGTGGGCGCGGGTCTCGGGCGGCAGCTTCATCAGCCGGTCCATCACCGAGCCCCGCAGATCCGAGAAGCCACCCGCCCGCGGCCCAGCGCAGCCGCCGACCGTGCCCTTGAAGAGGACATCGGCCGTGATCACGTCCGTTCCATCGAAGAGCAGCGCCAGGTGGCCGGGCGCGTGGCCCGGGGTGAAGATCGCCTCGACCTCCAGGTCGCCACTGGTGACCCTGTCGCCCTCACCGTAGGTCTCGTCGGCCTCAAACTCGAGGTCCTGAGCCGCGTCCTCGTGGATGTAGACGGGCGGGCTGCCGAGGCGTTCCTTGATCTCGGGGATCCCGACCACATGATCGGGATGCGCATGGGTGAGGAGGATGTGGGTGATCGTCGTCCCGTCGCGCTCCACGGCTTCGAGGAGCGGCTCTACGACACCGTTGGAATCGACGAGGACGCCGCTCCCTCCGGGGCGGTCGATGACGGTGTAGGCATTTGAGAGCCAGTCGGCCTGCTCGACTCGGTTCAGGTGCACGGTGGGTCCTTTCAGTCGGAGGTTCAGTCGAAATGGATGACGCTGCGGATCCCGTCCTGGGCCTCCATCAGCTCGAAGCCCCTGTTGACCTCGTCAAGGGTCAGGCGGTGCGAGAGGAAGGGCTCGACATCTATGTCTCCTGCCAGCCAGCGGTCAATCAGGACGGGGACGCCCTCGCGGCCCTTGACTCCGCCGAAGCTCGACCCGGCGATCCGCCGCCCGGTGATTAGGAGCCGCGGCACCACGTCGAGGGTCGCGCCCTTGCCGGCGACCCCGGCGACGGTGCAGAGGCCCCAGCCCATCCGGGCCGCCTCGACCGCCTGCTGCATGACCTTGACGTTCCCGGTGGCCTCGAACGTGTAGTCGGCACCGAACCCCCCGGTCTCCTCGAGGATCGACTCGACGGTGCCCTCTCCGCCGACCATGACCTCGGTCGCTCCCTGCCCCTTCGCCAGCTCGAGTCGGTCCTCGGAGAGGTCGACGCAGATGATCCGCTCGGCGCCCTGTAGGCGGCAACCGGCCACGGCGCCCAGGCCGACCATCCCGGCCCCGAAGACCACGCAGGTCGAGCCCTCGGCCACCTTCGCGGTGTTCATGGCCGCGCCCAGGCCGGTCGAGAGGCCGCAGGCGAACAGGCAGGCGCCCTCGAGCGGCGCCTCGGGGTTGATCCTCGCCAGGGCGATTTCCGGCATCACGGTGTACTCGGCGAAGGTCGAGGTGCCCATGAAATGGCGGATCTCCTCGCCGCCGCGCGAGAGCCGCGCCGTCCCGTCGGGGAGATAGCCGCGGTTCTGCTCGGCGCGGATCGCCATGCACAGGTTGGTTCGCTCGTCCACACAGTGCACGCACTCGCCGCACTGGGGGCTGAAGAGGGTGACAACGTGGTCGCCCGGTGAGACCAGGGTGACGTCCGCGCCGACTGACTCGACCACACCGGCACCCTCGTGGCCGAGGACGGTCGGGGCGTAGCCCGACGGGTCCGCACCGGATGCGGTGTAGAGGTCGGTGTGGCAGACGCCGCAGGCGACGAGACGCACCAGCACCTCACCGGATGCGGGTTCTGCGAGGTCCACCTCGCCCACCGCGAGCGGTGCTCCGAACTCCTCCAGGACAGCTGCACGCATCTTCATATTTCATCTCCCCGGGCCGCGATGCGGCCCATGTCTTCGAGGGATCAACACTAATGAGGGCGAACCATCGGCGAGCGCACGAGAGCCGTGGGCCGCCCTCGTCAAGCGGGGGACTCCGAGCCGTTGGCGGAGCTCCCCTCCAGCAGCACCCGCGCGACGAGATCCGGGTCGTCCCAGGTCGGGGTGTGGCCGACGTCCGGCATGACGAAGTACGTCGCACCGGCGGGGCGGCGGGCGGGCTTCGGCGGGGCGACGAGGCGGTCGAGCTCACCCCAGGCGAGCGTGACGGGGATCGGCGGGTATCCGGCCGGGTCGAACGGGTCGAGCCGCATCTCGGTGTTCGCGTCCTCATAGGCGGGCGAGTCGATCCACTGGAGCACCGTCTCCCGCGCCTCCGAGGCGGGGACCCGGTCCGGATAGCCGAAGGTCGTCTGCAGCATGACGTTGCGGATGCGGTGGCTGCGCAGGATCAGCGAGATGAGCGGTCGCAGACGCCTGGCGGCCGGGCGGAGGTTCCGAGTCCGCGGGCCGAGCGCCCGTCCCCACAGGCCGGCGGGGGAGAGTGCGGTTACCGAGGCCGCCCAGCCGGCGCGCCCGCCCTCGAGCGCGGTCCATCCCCCCAAGGAGTTGCCGGCGAGGTGCGGGCGTATGACGCCGATGCTTTCGCAGAGCTCCCGCACCGACTCGGCCATGTTCGACGCGGTCATCCGGGTTCCGTTCGGAAGAGGCTCGGATCGCCCGAAGCCCGGGAGGTCGACGGTGATCACGTCCCGCTCCGCGGCGAGGCGCCCGAGCACCGGCTCCCAGATGTTCCCACTCGCTCCGAGCCCGTGGATCAGCACCAGCGGCGGGCCCGAGCCCTGTCTCTCGTAAGCCAGCATCGGCAGGCGATCCTAGACACCCGGCCTCGTCTGCAACGAATCTTTCAGCGATCTCGCCCCGGGGACCGAACCATGCGGGGTTCGGTCGTGTTGGCCATAATGTGAGCGAAGCATGAGGAATACGTGACGAAAGCAAGACACAAACCCCGACGGTGTACAGGGCACACGCTCCGCCTGCGTTGGCCCGCCACGGCCGCGATTCTGGTCATCTGCGCCCTCCTCGCGCCGCTCGCAGCCCAGGCGACGCCGGGCGGGGGCTATGCGCCGCCCGGGACGACGCAGGTGACGCCGGCCGGACCTGCCGCGCCGGCTGGGAAGACACCCTACGACCGGCACGGAATGTGGATCTGGTACATCGATCGCTCCGACGGCGGGAGCGCCGGCCGGATCATCGCTCGCGCCAGGAGGGCACACGTCGGCACCGTCTACGTGAAGGCCGGCGACGGCGGCAACTACTGGAGCCAGTTCTCGAGCTCGATGGTCAGGCGCCTCCACGCCGGCGGCCTCGACGTCTGTGCATGGCAGTTCGTCTACGGCGACCATCCCGTCGCCGAAGCGAAGATTGCGGCTGCAGCGGTGAAGCGTGGCGCCGACTGCTTCGTGATCGACGCGGAAGGCGCCTACGAGGGCAAGTACGCTGCCGCCGATCGCTACATCCGGGTCCTCCGCTCGAGGATCGGGCGCAGCTTCCCGGTGTCCCTCGCCGGGTTCCCGTATGTCGATTACCACCCGTCCTATCCCTACTCGGTGTTCATGGGCCCCGGCGGCGCTCAGTACAACCAGCCGCAGATGTACTGGAAGGCGATCGGCACATCGGTGCGCGCCGTCTACGAGCACACCTATCTCTACAACCGCGTCTACGGGGCGCCGATCTACCCGATCGGCCAGACCTATGACGGCGTGAGGGGCCGGGACCTGATCCTCTTCCGCCGCTTCGCCACGAGCTACGGCAGCGTCCAACCGAGCTGGTGGTCCTGGCAGGAGACCTCCCCCCGCGAGTGGGCCGTACTCGGTGCCAGGACCGGTGGACGTATCGGCGGGTACCACCCTCTGACGAGGCAGCCGAGGCTGCGCACCGGCTCGAAGGGGGATCTCGTCGTGTGGGCCCAGCAGCACCTGGCTGGGGCCGGGATGCCGAACCTCCCCATCACCGGGATCTACGGCCCGAGGACCCGGAACGCCGTTCGCTCCTTTCAGGGCGCCCGGAGCCTTCCGGTCGACGGCGTGATCGGAGACGGCACCTGGCGGGCGCTCCTGCGGGTCCGGCCCGTGCGGGTCAATTGGGCGGCGAGGCAGCGCACCTCGAGAGGGCGCCGTGCCGCGGCCCGCTCCTCAGCGATCGATCGTCCCGCCGCGGGCGCGCCGGCCTCGGCTTCGCTGCCCGCCCGCGCCTACGAAATCGACCCGGGACCGCGACCTTAGCCCTCCAATAGGGTTTCAGTGAGCATGATGCGCCGCCTCCCTCTGCTCACGCTCGCCGTCGCCCTGCTCGCCTGTCTGACGGCAGCTCCCGCCTCGGCGGGCACCCGCGGCCCGGCCCCCGGGCCGACCCCTTCGGCCGCCGCCTTCGACTTCTCCGGGCCCGTCGTCCCGATGCGCGATGTCGTTCGTGACTACGCAACGGCGAGCTCCTCTCGCAAGCTCGCGCGCGCGGGAGTCGACCGGTATCCCGTCCACGACGGGACCGACCGGACCGTCGCGATCTCGGTGACCCCGGCATGCGCGACCGGCTTCCCCGTCTGCGACGCCGCCAATCCGCAGACGATCGCCGACTTCCTCGGCACGCTCGCCCACGGGAACGAGATCACCTCGCTGACGGTGCAGCTCACCACGGATCCGGAGATCGCCGCCGAGTGCGGATCGCCAGGCGCGCTTCCTCCGCAGGCGTGCTACTTCCCGAGCCAGGAGCGGATGGTGATCAGCGGCAATGACACCACCGGCACCGACGGGGCGACCCGCGAGTTCGTGCTCGCCCACGAGTATGGCCACCACGTCGCCAACAACCGCGTGAACACGCCGTTCGTGCCGACCATCAGTTTCGGGACAAGGCGCTGGGCGACGTATGAGGGGGTCTGCCAGGGCGTGGCGGCTGGGACCTACTCGCCCGGTTCCGAGGACGGCGCGGCCTACTACCGGAACCCCGGGGAGGCGTTCGCCGAGTCATTCGCCTTCAACCGCTTCCCCGACGCACCCGTTCAGTGGGCGTGGATTGATTCGTTGAAGCCCGACTCCGGTGCCTACGCCGCGATCACCGCGGACACGGTTCACCCATGGTCAGGGCCGGTGACGTCCGTCTTCTCGCGCCGCTTCAACCGTAGGGGCCGAGGGGCCTTCGCGCGGCGGATCGCGACGCCGCTCGACGGGAACTTCGCAATCAGGCTGACCGGCCCGCGGCGGACGAACTTCAACCTGCTGCTTCGCTCGGGGGGGAAGGTGATGGCCCGCTCGCTGGGACGCGGCTCCAACGAGCGAATCACGGCAACCATCTGCGGCTCGAGGTCAGCGACAGCGGTTGTGAGGCGGGTCGGCCGGTCGACCGGCCGGGTCCGCCTCTCGATCAGCCGGCCCTAGAGCCCAACCTGGGAACGCTTGTCGGTGCGCCGCAAAGTGAGCCGGCGACAACCGTCCCCGCGATATGTCTGGGGTTGGTTGTGGGTGTCCGCCTGGCGGAGGCACCCGCAACCGTCTCCAAGTCGGTCACCGGCGCGGTGGTCGGCACGCGCGGGGCGCTCAGGCGCGGCGGAGCGTGGTCTCGAGCTCGCCGAGGGTCGGGGAGCTGACGACCGTCACGTCGCCGTCGGCGAGCCAGACCCTCGGGTCGCGGACGCTGCCGACGCCGGACGGGGTGCCGGTTGAGACGATGTCGCCCGGCACCAGGGTCATCAGTCCCGAGAGGTGCTCGATCAGGGCGGGGACGCCGAAGATCAGATCGGCGGTGGACGACGACTGCATCTCCTCGTCGTTCAGGTTGAGTGCGATGCCGATGTCGTCGTGGGGGCCGGCTTCGTCCGGGGTGACGAGGGCCGGGCCGCACGGCGCGGCCCCGTCGAAGACCTTGCCGGCCATCCACTGGGGTGTCGCGAACTGGAGGTCGCGAGCCGAGAGGTCGTTCAGGAGCGTGTAGCCGGCGACATGCGCCAGCGCATCGCCGGCGACGACGTTGCTCGCCGCCTTGCCGATCACGAACGCGACCTCGGCCTCGTAGTCGACCTTGTCGCTCGCGAGCGGGAGCGTCACCGTGGCGCCGGGAGCGGCGAGCGCGTTGGTCCACTTCCCGAAGACGACCGGTATCGGCGGCTCGTCGAGCCCCGCCTCGGCAGCGTGGGCGCGGTAGTTCAGCCCGATGCAGATGATCTTCTGCGGGTCCGGGATCGGCGGGAGGAGCTTCGCCTCCGGGACTCGCTCGACATTCGCTGCGTCCTCGAGAACTGCCGAGACATCACCGACGCGATCCGCTGCGAGCAGCTCTCGCAAGGATGTCGCCTCCCCGTCGCCGAGCAGATCCCAGACGTCGATGACCGACTCTCCGTCGAGCACCCCGGCTCGGGCGCCCCGGCCGGATTCGTAGGTCACGAGCTTCACCGGGCCAGCTTAGAACCTATCGAGATGGGTTCTCAGGCATAATCAGTCGCGTGCCGCGCGGTAGAGGCGGCCGGTTCCCTCGGGGGCGTAGCTCAGTTGGTTAGAGCGCTGCCCTGTCACGGCAGAGGTCGCGGGTTCGAGTCCCGTCGCTCCCGCTCCCCGACGCTCGCAGACCTCGCTCAGCCAGGCTGGTCGGGGGCGCGCTCCGGCGTTTCCGCCCCGCTGACCGGAGTTTCCGCACCGCTGCGCGGAGTTCGGTCGAGGCCCGTCTCGCCGCGCGCCAGCGCCGATGGCCACCAGACCCGGTCGCCGACCTGGAGCACGATCGACGGCACCAGGAGCGAGCGGACGATGAAGGTGTCGATGAGGACGCCGAGCGCGACCACGAACCCGATCTCGGTCAGGGAGACGAGGGGGAGGACGGCAAGGGCGGAGAAGGTCCCCGCGAGAACGATGCCGGCGGAGGTGATGACGGCGCCGGTAACCGCCAGGCCGCGGATCGTCCCGTCCCTGGTGCCGTGCTTGAAGGTCTCCTCCCGCACCCGGGCCATCAGGAAGATGTTGTAGTCGATCCCCAGCGCCACCAGGAAGACGAAGGTGAACAGGGGTAGGCCGGGATCGATCCCGGCGAAGCCGAAGACCTTGTCGAAGAAGCACGACCCGATCCCGAGCGCGGCGGCGAACGAGAGGATCACCGTCCCGATCAGGATCAGCGGGCCCACGACGGCTCGCAGCAGCGCGATCAGGATGATGAAGACGACGACGAGGGCGATCGGGACGATCAGCCGGTTGTCGCGCGCTGAGGACTGACGCAGGTCGTGCTCTTCCGCCGACGGGCCGCCGACCAGGATCTCGTCGCCGGCGACCGCTCGCACTTGGTCGCGTATCCCGGGGATCAGATCGAAGGCGGCGGTGCTGTAGGGGTCCTCGTCCAGCGTCACGGTGAGCTTGACTCCCATCGGCCCCTTCTCGACCCCCTTCGAGACGGACTCGACGCCGGGCGCTCCCTCGAGTGCCGTCCGCACGGCGGCTTCCTTGGAGGTGTCGAGGACGACCACGTTCGTCGGCGCGTTGGCACCGGACGGGAACCCGTTCTCGAGCAGCTGCTGGCCCTCGACGGACTCGACGTTGTTGCGGAACCCGTTGCTCGAGGTCAGGTCGCTGTTCAGGAACACGAGCCCGCAGGCCAGGACGAGGAGCAGCGCCGTGGTCCCGACCATGACCCGGCGCGGCCTCGCGGCCACGCGCTCGGCGATGCCGCGCCAGGCTCCGTGGGTCACGTCGGTCCCCTCCGAGCCGAACTCGGGAACGTAGGGCCAAAAGGCGCGGCGGCCGAAGATCGTCAGCAGGGCGGGGAGGACGGTCAGCATCGCGAGCATCGCGAGGGCGACGCCCATCGCGCCGATCGGCCCGAGGCCGGAGGTGCCCGTCACCTCGGCGAAGGTCAGGGTCAGAAGGGCGGCGATGACCGTGCAGCCCGACGCGAAGATCACGGGGCTCGTCTTCTCGAGCGTGACCCTGATCGCGTCGTGCTTGTCCTCGTGGCGGCGCAACTCCTCGCGGTAGCGGGACACGAGCAGCAGCGCATAGTCCGTGCCGGCACCGAATACGAGCACGGGGAGGATGCCCCCCGATTGCCCGGTCACGGTGACGCCGGCCTCCGCCAGGAGATACCCGAGCCCGCGTGAGGTCGCCTCGGCCATGATCACCGAGAAGAACGGGATCAGCCAGAAGACCGGGCTTCGATAGATGATGACCAGGAGGATCAGGACCAGCAATCCGGTCGCGAGCAGGAGCGTTCCGTTGATGGCGCTGAAGACGTCGATCGCGTCGGCGGAGAAGCCGGCCGGGCCGCTCACCTTGGCGTCGAGGCCGTTCGGGAGGCCCGACAGCTCGTCCTTGATGTCGTCCGTCGCGTTGACCAGCAGCTCAGCCGCCGCGTTCGTCCCCGTCTCGACCGTGATCGGCGTGATCAGCAGCGCGGTGGTGCCGTTGCGCGAGGGAATCGGCCCCCGCGTCTTCCCGACCCCGTCGAGGTTCGGCTGGTCGGTCCGCTTGCTGATCGCGTCGGTCTCGGCCTTGACCTTGGCGATTGCGGCACGGTCTGCGGGGGTGAGGCCGCCCCCGCGATGGAACACGGTGACTGCATCGATGACATTGCCCGAGGGGAAGTCCTGGAGGGCGTTGATCGCCTTGACCGACTCGGCGGATCCCGGCAGGTAGTCGGCCGGGTCGTTCTGCTGGGCGTCCTCGAACTTGCCCGAGAGCGGCCCAATCGCCGCGAAGATGATGATCCAGACGCCGAGCACGGCGAACTTGGCGCGCCTACCGCCCGGGAGCTCGGCGGCGGAATGGCCGAAGGAACGAAGTCTCTTGATGGGGCTCATGCAGCCTTCCGGTCAGCGTGGACGTGTGCTCGTGTTGGACCGCAGCGAGTACCAGAACTCATCGGTCGGCCCGGATTGTGTCCCGTCAACGATTCGACAGCCTCAGTCTCGACACTTGGCTCCGGGCGGGGTGTGAGTCCGGTCACCCTCGGACGGCTCGGCCGTGCCACCGGGCCTTCATGGTGGGCGGCGGGGTCAGACAGAGGCCACGGCCTCTTCGACGGGCGTCTCTCCCGCGGAGACACCGAACGACCGGCCGATCGTGCCGTCCTCATGCAGCGTCGCAGCGAGGACCGCGGCGACATCCTTGCGTCCGACCTCGTCGGCCTGGTCTGAGCCGACGTTGACCCGTCCGGTGCCGGGGTCGTCGGTCAGGGCGACGGGCCGGACGATCGTGAAGTCGAGCCCGCTCTCGACAAGCGCGGCGTCCGCGCGCCCCTTGACTCGCAGATAGAGACCGAACCCATCACCCTCGGCATCGGGATCGGCGCCCTTCGAGCTGACGATCACGTAGCGGCTGACCCCCGCCTCCTTGCAGGCTTCGATCAGCTTCACGGCACCCCCGTAGTCGACGGCCTCCTTGCGCTCAGGACCACTGTCGGGGCCGGCGCCCGCGGCGAAGACCACCGCATCACAACCGGATATGGCGTCGGCGACCTCCGCCACCTCGGCGGATTCGAGGTCG
>JBBSQE010000075.1:0-13193 GCA_038258095.1 Solirubrobacterales bacterium
CGGCCTCGAATGGCTTCGCAAGGGAACGCTGCGGCTCGCCGGCATCCGTGCCCGCTCCTCGGCGCAGGACGAGTACGACGAGACGATCGAGGATCTCGAGGACGACCCGCTTCCCCCGGAGGGACAGCCGGACTGGGCCGGCCGGGCGATCGCCTTCAAGGGAGTGCTGCTCGAGGGGATCGAGATCGTCCTCATCGTCAGCGTCATCGCATCGCAGCCGGGCAGCGCAGCGCCGGCGCTGATCGGAGCTGGCGCCGCATTCGTGGCGACGATCGGTTTCGGGGTCGCTCTGCGCGGGCACCTCGCGGAGCTCCCGGAGACCGAGGTCAAGTGGGGCGTGGGGGCGCTGCTCTCGAGCTTCGGCGTGTTCTTCTGCGGAGAGGGGCTCGGGGTCGATTGGCCCGGGGGCGAGGCCGCCCTGCTCTACATCGCGGCGATCCTGGCCGTGACGAGCTGGGTCGAGATCGCGCAGCTCGGCCGCCGGAGCCAACCGACATGAACGTCCTTGGGCAACTCCGCAAGGCCGTGTTCGGGGAGACGTGGGCGCTGCCGCTCGGCGTCGCCCTGCTCCTTGGCGTCGCCGCGCTTCTCAAGGCGCTCTCCCCCGATGCCTGGCGGCAGGGGGGAGGCGCCTATCTCGTCGTTGCGACCGTGGTTCTGTTGGTTGTCCTGTTGCGCCGCGGCAGCCGCCAGCCGGGCGTCCCGTGGAATCGCTAACTAGGCCTCGGCCGGGGCGATCGCCTCGTCCGACATCGAATCGTCCGACATCGAATCGTCCGACATCGAATCGTCCGTTCTCGCCTCGGCCGAGGCGATCTCGGCGGCCACCAGGTCTTCTGGCGTCTGGTCGACCTTCGTCAGGGTCAGATAGACGACGAGGGCCAGGATCAGGCCGAGGAAGATGTAGCTGGTTACCGTGGCCCCGAGGCCGAGCCCGCCGAAGGTCTTGTCGTGCTGGGACATCTCATCGCCGATCGATGCGCCGAGGGGCCTGGTGAGGATGTAGGCGAGCCAGAAGGCGAGCACTCCGTTGATTCTCAGCGCGTAGTACGCGAAGGCCACGAGGGCGATCGCTCCCCCGAAGATCAGGATCGAAACGGCATAGCCGAGCGTCGCCTTCTCGGCCACGAGGTCGCCCGCAGCGGTGCCGAGCGCGAAGGTGAAGAGGATGGCGAGCCAGTAGAACGCCTCGCGACGGGTCGTGACGATCGAGTGCATCGACAGCGTTCGCTCCATCCAGTACCAGACGGCGAACACTGCGGCCAGGACAGCCGAGAACGCGATCGTGCTGGTCGTGAGCGGGATGCCGTACCGGTCGGTCATGTTGTCGGTGATCAGGGTGCCGAAGACGCTGATCACGACGACGACGGCCCAGTACGTGGTCGGCACATAGCGGTGGAAGCTGAACTGGGCGACTAGAAGGCCGATCAAGAGGATGCCTGCGACGAGGGTTGTGTTGGTCAGACCCAGGCCGAGCGTGTCGTTGACGTAGTCGGCCGCGGTTTCACCGACCGTGGTGCAGAGAACCTTGATCACCCAGAAGACGACCGTGACCTCGGGCACCTTGTTGAGCATCTCGCGTGGCTGGAACTTGTGATGGACAGTTAGAGCTGCGGTTGTCGTATTCATGGCGGGCAGGATGCCCTCGCAAACCTGACGACCTCCTGACTGCCGAAGGAGCGCTGCTCAGCAGTTGTCGGCCGAAGGAAGCAGGATCTCGACGAGGCCGCCGGACTCCCGGGCGACGACCACCACGTCCCCCCCGACGGCTCGCGCAAGCCGCCGGGAGAGGGCGAGACCGAGCCCACCGCCCTCGACTGCGCTGCTGTTTGCCGCCCGGCCCCTCCTGCCCGGCTCGAAGATCCACTCCGACTCCTCCGCTGAGATGCCGGGCCCGTCGTCAGACACCGAGAAGGCCACCCGGTCGCCCCTGCTCTTCACCGTGAGCAGAACGCGAGTCGCTCCGTAGCGCCCCGCGTTCTCGAGCACTGGAGCGAGAATCTGGCGGCCAGTGCTCTCACCGACTGCCACGAGCGGGGGTGAGGCCCCGGGTCCGAGCGTGAAGGCGACGCCGCTCACTCCACCGTCGGCGACCTTGGCGATGGCATCCGCGGCGATCGCCCTCGCGTCGGCCTCGACCTCGGTCATGGCCTGATCCCGGGCGGCCCGGAGGAGCGTGTCCATGACCTCGGCGAGCTCCCCCGCACGCCGCTGGATGCTCCTGATCGCCTCGCGATAGGCCTCGTCCTCGCGGGTCCTGCTGAGCGCGAGCTCGGCTTCGGCGGAGATCGCCGCGAGCGGAGTCCGCAGCTCGTGAGAGATCTCCGCGGTCAGCCGTTGCTCGTGGCGGAGGTTCGCGGCGAGCCGCGCGAGCATCGAGTCGAAGGTCGCTGCCAGCTGGGTGAGCTCGTCGGTCGGGGGTCCGAGGTGGAACCGGTGATCGAGATCGTGCTCGCTCCAGTCGGCGGCCTCGGCCGTGATGTCGGCCACCGGCTTCAGGGCGCGGTTGACGACCAGACGGGTCGCGACGATGATCAGTGCGAGCATCACCGCGGCGAAGATCACCGAGGCCCCGAGCGCCCGGCTGGCCGAGCGCTCATAGGGCTCGACTGAGAGCGCGACGACCACCGACCCGACCCGGGCGCCGTTACTTGCGGCGATCGGGAGCGCAGAGAGCCTCAGGTCCTCCGAGTTGGACTCAGCAAAGGTCCCGCCGGTGCGTGCCAGCATGTCGGCGACGCGGTCGACGTCGGTCGGCGCGATCGGGCGCTCGATCGACCGGGTGCCCTGATAGATCCAGACTCCCGAATCAGGCGCGGCCTCGTCGGGTGTTTCGCGGGTTACCACCCGGCCATCTCGGACGGCGACGCTGTCCAGGGCGGCGCTGCCGCGGGCCTGCAGGACCCGGTCGGCGTCGCTGTCGAGGTTCGACCGCAGCAGCAGGTTGAATCCGATGGTGAGCGCTGCAGTCGCGATCAGCCCGGCGACGGCGACCAGGACCGTCAGACGACCGCGCAGCGAGCCGGTCATTGCAGGCGGTAGCCGACCCTGTGAACCGTGAGGACACTCATCGTCGCGTCGATCTCCTCCAGTTTGCGTCGCAGGCGACCAACATAGACATCGAGAGTGTTGTCGTGGACGATCGCCCCGTCGGGCCACCCCGCTCGGACGAGGTCCAGCCGGCGCACCGCCTCGCCCTGGCGGGAGATGAGCGCCCCGAGCACCCGGAACTCGGTTGGGGTGAGGGAGACCTCGCGCTCGGCTTCCGACACGGCGTGGCTGATCGGGTCGAGCCTCAGCCCACCGGCCGTGATCGCCGGGTCGATGTTGCCCCGCTTGGCGAGGGACCGCAGGCGCGCGGCCAGCTCGGCGAGGGCGAACGGCTTCGTCAGGTAGTCATCCCCGCCGGCGCTGAATCCGGCGACCCGGTCGGTCACGGCGTCGAGTGCCGTCAGGAATAGGACGGGAGCGGTGGCTCCCTGTGAGCGCAGCGCCTGGCACAGGTCCCGGCCGTCGGCATCCGGGAGCCCGATGTCGATCACCATCAGGTCGGGCGGCGGGCCCATCGCGACCCGCAGCGCATCGCGCCCGTTGGCCGCCGTCTGCACGTCGAACCCCTCCTCGCCCAACCCGTTCTTCAGAAGGCGTCGCAGATCCGGGTCGTCCTCGACGACCAGCACATGCGTTGAGGTGTCGGCTCGGGAGTCGCGCACGTTTACGAGTCTGTGCTTCTGAGTCTGAAGATTTCCTGAATCGGCCGCTCAGGAGGCGTTCAGGGCCCCGCCCGCACGATGCCGGTGGACGAATCAGGCAGCCGAAAGGAATCAGATGGCCGAGAAGATCAAACGCACACTGCTGATCGTGGGGTCGATGGCCGCGCTCGCGCTCGGCGGAGCGGCACTTGCCGGGGCGACGAGCGGCGGTGGCAACGACGGCGGCACGGCCGCTTCACCGGTGGTGGACAACCAAGCCGACGGCGAGACCGCCGACGACGGAGGCGCGAAGGCCGTCGACAACCAAGCCGACGGCGAGACCGCCGACGACCAGGGCGGGGCCGCCGAGAAGGCCGGGAAGGGCGACGCGCCCGCCAAGGCCGAGCACGGCGAGTCAGCCGGCGATTCGGACGGATCGCCGCAGGCGGAGGCCGCCGAGTAGCGACGAGCAACCGACGTGGCCGGGGCCCGGTCTCCTCAGCGGGTCTCGGCGGTGGGCACCCCACTTCGTTGTGGGATTCTCGGGGCCATGGCACCGCCGAATCCACAACCATCGGTTGAGAGTGCGCCGATCGTTTGCCGACCGCACCCCCGGGAGCGCCGCTCGCGCTACCGGCGCTTGACGCGAAGCCGGAAGTAGCGCTGGGCGATGTTGCCGCTCGAGTCACGGACCTTGGCGACCCCGAACAGCTTGACCGAGCCGTAGCGGCGCAGCAGGTTGCGGACCACCGGCCTGAGGGTTGTGCGTAAGCGCTCCTGGTTCGAGTCGCTGAGGCGGAAGCTGACGGCGCCGAGGACGAAGCGCCTTGGCTTCTGGTTGGCCACCCGGAGCTTCTGCTTGGTCTTGATCGAGAAGCGGCCAGCGCAGCCGCCGAGCTCGTTCGGGCAGGAGAGGACGAAGTTGATTCGGCGCCCGATGAAGACTCCCGGGCGCTCGGTAAGACTCGGCTTGGTCGTGTCGGGGACCGGAGGCGGCGTCACCACCGGGAGGTCGACCTTCTCGCAATCGGGCGCGGGCGTGTCGGTCGCATCGGCAGTGACCGTGTCGAAGCCGTCTCCGCAGACCAGGCCCTCGGCTGCCTCGTCGCGGCTGATGACCGCATCGTCGCCCGCTCCGGCGAGAAAGATGTCGATACCGGGCCCGCCGTCGAGCGTGTCCTTGCCCTCGGCTCCGAGAAGGGCGTCAGAGCCGGCGCCACCGCGAAGCGTGTCATCGCCGGCCGGACCCGGGGCGACTCCCGGCGTTCCGGTGGGCGCGACCCCGACCAGCGTGTCCGCTTGGTCGCCACCGCTCAGGACGTCGCTGCCGTTGCTGCCGACGAGCGTCCGGATGTCGTCGTGGATCGTGTCGGACTCGGGCCCACCGGTCGTGCCGCCGGTCGCGGTCGTGCCCGCGTCGGGCAGGGCGGCGGTGGCGCCGGTGGTGCCGCGGTCCACGACGGTGAGCCCGCTCTGGATCACAGAGGCATAGGCCAGCGTGTTCGAGCCCGCGTCGCCGAAGATATTGTCGTTGCCAAGACCGCTGACGATCGTGTCGTTGTCTCCGTCGCCGTGGATGACCGTGGTGGCGGCGGTGCTTCTGCCGCCGACGACGGTGTCGCTGCCGAGGCCGCCGGAGATCGATCCGCTGTCGCCGCCGAGGAGGATGTCATCGCCGCCGTTGCCGACGATCGCGTCGTCGCCGGCCGAGGTCGTGTCGACAAGGGGAGTCCCCACGGGCGCCGCGCCGGCGATCGTGTTCGGCCCGTCGTTGCCGGTCAGCGTGTCGTCGCCGTTCCCGCCGCCCAGGCCCTCGACGTCGTTCTTGATCGTGTCGCTCTCACCCGTCTGACCGTTACCGGGCGTTGCGGCTCCGGAGGGGAAGTCCGGAAGCATCGCGGTGACTCCAGCCGTGCGCGTGATGCCTGCAGCGGCGATCCCCACGTACGCGACGGTGTCGGATCCGTCCCCGCCGTTGAAGGTGTCGTCCTCCTGTCCCCCCACGAGCAGATCGGCCCCGGTTCCGCCGTTGATCGTGCCGACAGGGCCGCTCGCCACGTCACCGATCACCCCGGTGTCGTTGCCGTCATCAAGATTTTCGGTCAGCGAGGTGACGGTCGGAAGGGTGCAGAGAAAGCCAGGGGGAAGGCCCAGCATTGGCACGGTTGCTGTGTTCACGCACGGGGAAAGGGGGGCCAACGTGACCGTCGCCCCGGGTGTCAGGTCCCCGACGAAGTACTCGCCCGGGCCTTGCCTCGATATCACCGCGGTATTGGCTTCACCCGCGGCGGCGTCGAACGTGATCGTGCCGGCGAGGTTGGCAGTCACGGTCGCTGCTCCCGCACTCGCCGGAAGTGCGGCACAGAGGACGACGGTCGGCAGGAAAAAGCGCGCAGGTCTGATCACGGCCTCGACATTACTTGGTAGTCCATTCGGCCAGGCCGCTAACAGCGAGCTCCGGGGGCGACGCCCGCGTCACCACACCTGCTGCGGGTCTGCGTAGGCCGCTTCCCAGCGCGTCCTGACCTCCTCGGCCGTCTCGGAACCGTCATCCGACCGCAGGCCGGCGAGCGAGATCCCATCGGGGTCCCAGGTCGACGGGTCCCAGATCTGCGAGCGGACCGGCGCCTTGCCGCAATGGACGAAGACGGTCTCGACCGCGATGTCGATGGCGAGTTTCGGTGGCGCGTCGCCCTTGGTGGCCAGGCGCTCGAGGAGCGCCGCTTCCGCCGACAGCTCGGCACGGCCGTTGACGCGCAGTGTCTCCCGCACCCCCGGCACCAAGAAGACCAGGCCGACGAAGGGGTTGGCGATGATGTTGCGGTGCGAGTCCTGGCGGCGGTTGCCGCGGTAGTCGGGGAGGACGAGCCGCTTCGCGTCTATCACGGTCGCGAACCCCGGCGGCCCGCCCCGCGGAGAGGCGTCGCAACGGCCGTCGGCGCCCGAGGTCGCGAGCACCGCGAACGGCGATGCCGCCAGGAAGTCTGCGGCGCCATCGCTGATGTGGTCGCGCTCTTTCTCCCACGCTCGCGCGGGCGGCTGCGGAACGACGTCGCGCAGGGCGTTCTCGTCGGAGATGGCGGTCATGTGCCCCAGGCTAGATGACCAGCGACGCCTGGCCCGATCCGAGCGGAGAGTCAGAGGTGGTCGCCCGCACGGGAACGCTCGTCGACCAGGCAGTCGTAATTCGCTTCGTCGCCTCGGCCGTTCGTCGTCGGGGCTGCCTCATGCTCCTCGGCCCGCTCGCAGCGGGCGACTCGGTTCTTCCCGGCGGACTTGGCGCGGTAGAGCGCCTCGTCGGCGTCCCTGAGGAGCTCGCGCGAGCTGGCCTCTCTCGCCTCGGCCACTCCGATGCTGATCGTCATACCGTGCGGCTCGTCCGCGAATCGCTCCTCGGCGGCCCGGCGGATGCGGCGGGCGAGCATCAGCGCCTCCTCGATGCGGGAGTCCGGAAGGAGAAGGGCGAACTCATCGCCACCGATCCGCGCCACGGTGTCACCCACGCGCGATTCGGTCAGCAGCACGGCGCCGAGGGAGCGGATCACCTCATCGCCCATCTCGTGGCCCCAGACGTCGTTCGTCTCCTTGAAGCCGTCGAGGTCGATCAGGACGATCGCGAGGCCGCTGTCGCGTTTCCGCCGCGGCTCCCCGAGGGAGCGCGAGAGCCGGGCATCGAACGCGCGTCTGTTGGCGAGACCGCTGAGCTTGTCCGTGTTGGCATCGGCCTCCAGCGCGTCGATCGCCTCCTGAGCGCCAGCGGATCGCCGTGACGACGAGCGTCATCACCAGGAGCGCTCCACCGCACATCGCGATCTGTGCGCCGGCAATCGGCGCGCCGCTCGCCAGGATGGCGGCGGCGAAGCCAGCGACTCCGACCGCGAGGGTCGCCGCCGTGACCCTGATCGGCAGGATGAAGGCCGAGACGGTGACGGGCCACGAGAGCATGACCGTGTAAGCGGCCGCCATCGGGTCGTCAGCGACGGCGATCAGGACGCAGATCGCGGCGGACCCGGCGGCCGGGACGAGGTGGAGGATGCGTTGCGGAACCCTGCGAGGCCACCTGACCAGGAAGGCGCCGCCCGGGACCGTCAGCAGCAGGATCCATCCCGCTCGCTCCAGGGTCAGTACCGGCTCCTCGGTGAGGGGGAGGGAGAGAACGGCGAGGGCTGACCCGCACAGGAGCAGGACGCCGAGCACCCAGGGGGCCAACGCATCGCCGGGGCCGCTCCTTGCGGCCGGCGCTGTCATTGCCGGCGGAATGCGCATGATGCTCATGTCTCGGTATCGGCAGAAGTCCTCATTGAAATTAGGTAGGCGAAATCGGTTCCTTCTGCTCGGTCCCGGACTGGCCGCAGAGCCTGGCGCTCAGCGGCGCCGGGCCTCCGGCTCGAGGGCCGGGTTGGTCCATCCCGCATCGACCGGGTTGACGGTCGTCCCGGGGGCAACGATCTTGTCGATCCGGTCGAGCACGTCGTCGCTCAGCTCGACTTCGACGGCGCCGAGCTGGCTCTCGAGTTGCTCCATGGTCCGCGGGCCGATGATCGCCGCCGTCACACCGGGGTGGCGGATGACGAAGGCCAGCGACATGTGGACGAGCGAGATCCCGGTCTCGTCGGCGAGTTGACCGAGCGCGTCGGCGGCGTCGAGCTTGGCCTGGTTCTCCGGGGTCGAGAGGTCGTACCGATCAGGGATCATCTGCGACCGGCGGGAGGTCAGGTCGTCGGCGCCCTTGCGCCACTTGCCCGACAGCCAGCCGCCCGCGAGCGGGCTCCAGACGATCGTGCCCATGCCGTTCTCCTGGCAGGCCGGAAGCACGTCGGTCTCGATCCCCCGGGCGAGAATCGAGTAGGGAGGCTGCTCGCAGATGAATCGCTGCAGGACGCGGTCGTGTGAGACCCACTGCGCCTTGACGATCTGCGCAACCGGGTAGGTCGATGAGCCGATGTAGCGGATCTTGCCCTGGGCAACCAGATCCGAGAGCGCGCCGAGCGTCTCCTCGTGATCGGTCCAGGGATCCCAGCGATGCACCTGGTAGAGGTCGATCCAGTCGGTCTGCAGGCGCTTCAGCGAGGCCTCGACCTCGCGGAAGATCCAGCGCCGGGAGTTGCCAGCCTCGTTCGTATCGTCGCCCATCGCGCCGTGGAACTTCGTGGCCAGCACGACGTCGTCCCGACGGCCGCCGGAGAGCGCCTTGCCGACGATCTCCTCCGACTCCCCTCGCGAATAGACGTCGGCAGTGTCGATGAAGTTGATCCCGGCGTCCAGCGCGCGGTGGATGATCTTGACGCCCACGTCGTGGTCGGGCTCCCCCCAAGCGCCGAACATCATCGCGCCGAGGCAAAGAGGGCTTACGTGGACTCCGGTGCGGCTGAGCGTTCTCTGTTCCATGGGGAAGAACCTACTCCGGTGGTTGCGCGGGCTCGGGGGGGCGGCGGAAATCTCCGTCGTCGCCCTGCAGGGTCGCGACGATCCGCCGGGGCCCGGGAGCGTCGCGGTGCTCGCAGAGGTAGATGCCCTGCCACGTCCCGAGGTTGAGCGATCCGTCCGTGACCGGGATCGTCAGGGACGGCCCGATCAGGACCGACTTGACGTGCGCGGGCATGTCGTCGGGGCCCTCCAGCGTGTGGCGCCAGTAGCTGGGATCCTCACGGACCGCATCCGTGAACCAGGTCTCGAGGTCGGCGCGGACGTCGGGGCTGGCATTCTCGTTCAGGGCCAGGGAGGCCGAGGTGTGCTGGATGAGGAGGTGGAGAAGGCCGACGGACAGCTCGCCCATCTCGGGCACTGCGCCGAGCACCTCGTCGTCGATCAGGTGGAAGCCACGGGGCCGACGGCCGAGCCGGATCTCGCGCTGGACCCACACCGAGCTAGCGCTCCACCCGTGCGACAAGGGCCGCGATGGGCCCTTCGAGATGTGGATCGGTGAGCTCGACTCCCGGCGGCAGCTCAACGTGGAGCTCAGACGATGGGTCGAGCGACGCCGTCACCCCATTCGTGCGCAGGTCGAGGACGTGGCCACCGCGGGTGCGATCCGCGGAGATGAAGTGCAGGTGGAACCCGGCGACCTCGATGCCCTCGCCGTGGTCCGGAAAACGGAAGCCGACGACGGCCCCGGAGCAGGGCCCGAGGTCGAAGACATGCTGGTCGGCGACGACCTCCCCGAGCGGCCGGTACGGCGGGGTCTGGGGCGGAACCGACCGCGCTCGAACGTTCTCGAACTCCCCGTCGATCCGCACCGCGCAGGCGCCGGAACCGGTGGGAACCGCCTGTTCGAGCGCGCCGATGAGCCCGGCATGTGCCAGCGGCTCGTCGAGCTGGATCCTGACGGAGGGCTGGAAGGCCACGACGACCGCGAACGGCGTCCGTGCCTGCGGGTCGACCAGGGCGACATCACCGTCGACGTCGGCGCGGTGAAAGCGACCGTCGATCGCGATCATCTCGCCGTCGAGGCCGTTCAGCGTTCCCAGGCCGAGATCGCCGTGCCTGGCCAGCTCGCCGAAGGTGACGTCGCCCTCGTAGCGGCCCTCGAGCAGGGCCCCGATCGTCGACGCCTGGAACAGCACGTGAGGCTCCAGGTGGGCGTAGTCCTCCTCCCGGCGCAGGGTCGAGACGTGGAGCGCCGCCGTGAATCGCCTGTCGAGCACCCGCAGAGCTTGACGGACCGGCTCCGGTCGCGGCCGAAACTTGACCCCCGCGGTGACCCGTTTCACCATGACAGTCATGGCGTTCGTTACGTCGGTCAGCCGGTGGGGGCCCCGCGGTCGGTCAGCCGGCCGGGGCCCTCGTGTCGGTGCGGCCCGTGGAAAGCCCGCGCTCAGCGCCTCGTGCAGGGTGCGCGCAGTTGCCCGAGCGGAACCGCGGCCGCCATCGCCGCGTAGCCCCGCGAGGAGGGATGCAGGTGGTCACCCGAGTCGTAGCGCTCCAGGAGCCGCGCCGGCCGCTCGGGGTCCCGCAGCGCGCGGTCGAAATCGATCATCCCGTCGGAGCGGTGCTGGCGCCTGATCCAGCGATTTACGACGGTGCGCGAGTGCTGCTTCACCCGTGAGAGGGCGAATCCACCGTTGGGCAGGAGCGTCCCGACGAGGACGCGCAAATCGGCGCGCTCGAGCCGGTTGATGATCGCGGTCAGCCCCCTGATCACCGTCGGGCCCCTGGCGTTCGTCTGGTCGATGTCGTTGATGCCCTCGAGGACGATCACGGTCCGGACCCCCGCCTGACGGATGGCGTCCGGGTTCAGGCGGGAGAGGCCCTTCGGCCCGAAGGCCGGCAGCAGCGGCCCCTGGAGTATCCGGTTGCCGCCGATGCCGGCGTTGAGGACCGTCAGTTGGCGGAGCTTCGCTCTTGCCAGCCGCCTCGCCAGGAAGTCCGGGTAGCGGACGTCGCGATCGATGCCGTAGAGCCGGATCCTCTGACTCTGGTAGCCGTCGGTGATCGAATCCCCGAAGGCGACCACGGCTCCGACCGTTGGCAGTGCCCATGAGTCGACGCCCGACACCAGGTATCTGACGGTGGTGGAATCTCCGAAGGCGCCGGCTTGATCCGTGGTCTGGTCGCCGGCGCCGGGCGCCGTGAGGTACGAGGTCTGGCGACCGTCGAAGTGCTTCGTAGGGATGCCGGTCGACGACGCGTCCATATAGAGGCTGACCGAGAGGTGGTCGAGCGCGCGGAAGCCGAGGCGGACCGGATCGCTGACCGCGGTGCCGTGTGCGTCGATCGTCACCCCGCGCTTCCCGTCGAAGCGCAGCACCCGTAGTGTGCCCGCGCGGATCCCGGCGTTTCGGCTCTGCTTCGCGACCGATGCGGTTCGGACGATGAACGGTTCCGAACCCAGGCGGTTCGACAGATGGACCCGCAGGATCGACCCCGCGCCGAGCGGCGAGATGACCGTTCTGACCGTCCGCCCGCCGATGGGCCCTGCGCCGGTGGTCGTCGCATCGCTCGGGCTGGCGGCCCAGACGCCGACCCAGTGGTTCCCTCGGCAATCGTTTCGGACGGTCGGACCGGTGCGGTTCACTGAATCGCTCACGGCCGGCGACGCCCCGCATGCGGCGCCGAACACGGTCAACGTTGCGCAGACCAGGGCCGCGGTCGCGAGGGTTCGTGTCGGGGGGACGCGCGGTTCGGGGTTGGGGCGCATCAACCGATGATGACCGGTGAGCCGTCGCTCAGTCGAGGTTCCAGCCGAAGTAGACCTCCGTGCGGACCATCTGCCGCCCCCTGAAGGCGAGGACCTCGGTGTTGCGGAACCGGGTCCCGTCGGATCGCTCAGCCTCGTAGGTGACGATCACCTCGTCCCCCGATTCGACCAGGCGCACGATGTCGAAGGACGCCAGCTGACCGGCATTCGGCCAGCAACGCTCGAAGTAGCGGGCGCGATCGATGCCCGGATCGGGTGGCGCGAAGAACTCGAAGTCGTCGCTGAGCAGCTCCTCGATCTTCTGCCGGTCGCTCTCCGCGTAGGCCTCGAAGGCGCACCGCGCCAATCGCTGTCGCTCCGTGTCGGGCATTCCTTCCTCTCCTTCTCTGGTGTGAATCGTCAGCCGAGAGCCGCTGCGGCCGCGGGCCGCCTGCCCTTGCCAGCCAGTCTGGCGGCGGCGGTGACGAAGTCATTCTCGACCCGCCTGAGGATGCGGCCGGTGAACCGCGGTGACATCAGGGCAGGGATCGATCCGGCGACCACCTGGAAGCGGCTCCGGGGCCCCGGCCACGACGGATTGCCGGTCCGCCTGGCGCACGAGCGGTAGTGGAGGTCCGTGAACAGGAGCATGAGGACGGCGGCGGCGCGGACGGCGGCGGTCCCTCCGAGGTCGAGGCCGTTGAAGAGCCTCCGGTAGGCGGGGGCGCGGCCGAGCGCCATCTCGAGGAGCTCCTCGCGGACCTCCCTGACCACCTCACGGCTCTCCGGTTGCCCCGCGGGCCGCCCGAGGTAGGGCTTGAGTGCGGGGTGGTAGCCGACGCCGCGGGCGAGGTCGCGCTCGATGTCCCGCGTTACGTTGGCGAGCTGGATCATCTCGCTGACGAGAAGGGCGTCCTCGCGCGCTCCCTGGGTCACCTCGCGGCGCCCAACCAGGTCCAGGATGAACAGCACGGGGTAACCGATCACGCTGTGGCAGTAGCGGGCGAGTTGGTCCCGGTCGAGAAGGATGCCCCCCTGGCGCTCGAATGCGTCCTTCGACCAGGCCATGCCGTCGGCCATCGACCGGACCAGCAGCCGGATCCGGTCGCGGGACTCGGCCGGCAGCGTCCGGAACACGGCATCGACCCTGTCGCAGCGCTCGAGCAGGAGCAGATAGACGCGGTCGCGGTCGTCTCGCGCAAGATCCGGGTCGACGGGCGGCGGCGGTGGGAGCCGGTCGGATTCCAGCCGTCCCGCAAACGCTTCCAGCAGGGCGATGCTCTCCGCGGGTTCCTCGATCAGGTCCTCGTAGGTGTCGAGCATCCGGCAGTAGAGGTAGCCGACGGCCGCGGCGCGAGCCTGGTCGGGCCGCAGGACGACGATGC
>JBBSQE010000076.1:0-13078 GCA_038258095.1 Solirubrobacterales bacterium
CGGGCCCGGGCGCTCGCCCCCCCCGACCAGCGCCGCGCGAGCGCGAGCGCGCTCGGCACGAGCCCGGCGGTGAACTTCGGCGGCCTCGGCGAGAGCTTCATCAGTGACCACCTCGGCGAGCCGTGGATGATCGCGATCCAGCTGATCTTTTTCGCCGCCCTGCTCGGCGCCGCCGACCGCACTCCCCAGCGCCGCTCCCTGGCGGACTCCACCCTGCGCGACGGCCTCCTGATCGGCCTCGCCCAGGTCCTCGCCCTGGCTCCCGGCACGTCGCGCTCGGGGATCACGATCACCGCCGCCCGCTACCTCGGCCTCGACCGCGACTCCGCCGCCCGCTTCTCCTTTTTGATGCTGATACCGGTCGTCTTCGGGGCCACCCTCTTCTCCGCCGCAAAGGCCGTCCACGACGGCCTTCCCTCCGGGGTCGCCGGGCCGATGATCGCCGGCGTGATCGCCTCGGCCGTCTCCGGCTACTTCGCGATCGTCTTCCTCTTGCGCCTGGTGCGGACGATGAGCTACCGCCCCTTCGTCTACTACCGCTACTTCGTCGGAGCGGCGATCCTCCTGATCATCGCCACCGGGCTGCGGCCGGCGACGTTCTGACCCGCCGTCTTCAGGCTCACCGGCGCGGCTGAGGTGCTCACCGGGCGGGAACCCGGGCTCGGACGATTGCTGAAGCTGCGTGCTCATGGACGCGGTGGGTCTCGTCGATTTCAATGCCCTCGAAGCCGGCGGCACCGAGTTGCGAGACGAACTCATCCCGGGTCAGTGCTCCGGCGATGCAGCCGGTCCACTGACGCATATCGGCACGTGTCGCATCGTCCATCGCAGGATCGGCGATCACATCGCTCACGGCGAACCTGCCGCCCGCCCTCAGGACCCGAGCCGCCTCGCGCAGCACAGCCGGCTTGTCGCCGGAGAGGTTGATCACGCAGTTGGAGATGATCACATCGACCGAATCGTCGGGAAGAGGGATCTCCTCGATCGTGCCCTTGAGGAATTCGACGTTCTCGACCCCGGCCTCGCGCTGGTTCGAGCGCGCGAGCTCGATCATCTCGTCGGTCATGTCGAGCCCATAGGCCTTCCCGGTTGCTCCCACCCGGCGGGCCGAGAGCAGAACGTCGATCCCGCCCCCGGACCCCAGATCCAGAACCGTTTCACCTTCATCCAGTTCGGCGACGGCGGTCGGGTTTCCGCAGCCGAGGGAGGCGAGTTGCGCTGCCTCCGGAATCGCATTCCGATCAGAGCGGGAGTAGAGCGTCGGTCCGAAAACCCGCCGCTGCTCGTCCGTGATGACTGCTGCGGAATCCCCGCAACAGGACTCGTCGCGCTTGCCCGCGTCGGTTGCGGCGGCGGCGTAGCGCTTGCGTACGGCCTCCCGGATTTCGGGGGCTTCTCTGCTCAGCTCAGCCATGCGGTCAACTCCTCCAGTGCTTCGGGTCTTACGTAGTAATAGGCCCAGAGACCCTGCCGCTCCGAGCCGACGATGCCGGCGTCGCGCAGCTTCTTGAGATGGTGTGACACGGTGGACTGGGAGAGGTCGAAGAGCGGGACCAACTCGCAGACGCAGACCTTCCCGGCATGTTTGCGGAGGACGTCGACGAGCTGCATCCTGACCGGGTCGCCGAGCGCCTTGGCGATCTCGCCGATGCGTTCGGCGTGCTCCCGCCCGATTGCTGGATACACGAGCGGCTCGCAGCAGACCTCACCCTTGGATCGCTTCTGTTTCGGCTCCAGTTCGAGTGTGCTCATCGGGTCCTTTGCTTGTGCTGGGTCGGTTAACACTTGATTCACATTAGCCGATTGAACCGATATCTATCGATGGAGTAATGTCGCGTGCGTGGCGACGCGGATCGGAATCAACGGATTCGGCGAGTCGAAGGGCGCCGACATGCGCAACTACGCCCTCGTCACCGGGGCCTACTGGGCCAACACCCTCTCCGACGGCGCCAGCCGGATGCTGGTGCTCTTCTACTTCTACGAGCTGGGCTACAGCCCGCTCCAGGTCGCCTCGCTTTTCCTCTTCTACGAGTTCTTCGGGATCGTCACCAACCTCGTCGGAGGCTGGCTCGCCGCGCGTCTCGGCCTGAAGTGGACGCTGTTCATGGGGCTCGGCATCCAGATCGCTGCCCTGGGGATGTTGGGTGCCGTGCCCGAGGCTTGGCTCGTCGTTCCATTCGTGATGGCCGCGCAGGCCCTCTCCGGGATCGCCAAGGACCTGACCAAGATGAGCTCGAAGAGCGCCGTGAAGCTGATCGCTCCAGAGGGCGACGGATCGAGCCTCTATCGGTTGGTCGCGATCCTGACCGGGTCAAAGAACGCGCTCAAGGGGGTCGGCTTCTTCGTCGGGGGCCTGCTGCTGACGCTGACGAGCTTTCAGACCGCGATGCTGATCCTTGCGTTGATGGTGGCGAGCGTCCTGGTGGTGACCGCGGCGCTGATGCAGGGTGGACTGGGCACGGTTGACGGGAAGGCGAAGTTCCGGCACATGTTCTCGAACAACCGCGCGGTCAACGTCCTGGCGGCGGCGCGCATATTCCTGTTCGCCTCGCGTGACGTCTGGTTCGTGGTCGCGTTGCCGGTGTACCTGCGGACCGTCCTCGATTGGAGCTTCTGGGAAGTCGGGACTTTCCTGGCGATCTGGGTGATCGGCTACGGCATCGTCCAGGCTCTGGCGCCTCGCTTGATCCGCAACCGCGGGGGCGGCGAGCCACACGGAGGCACGGCGACGTGGCTGGCGTTCGTGCTTGCGGCGTTCCCGGCCGGCATCGCCCTGGCACTCGCCGCCGACTTCGATCCGGCGACCGTGCTCGTCGTCGGCCTGATCGCGTTCGGAGTCGCGTTCGCGCTCAACTCCGCCGTCCACTCCTTCCTGATCCTGTCCTACGCGGACGACGACAGGGTCGCGATGAACGTCGGCTTCTATTACATGGCGAACGCCGGCGGCCGCCTCCTCGGAACGGTTCTCTCGGGGTTGCTCTACCAGCTCGAGGGACTGACCGCCTGCCTCTGGGCATCGGTCGTCCTGGTGCTCGCCGCCGGCTTCCTTTCCCTGCTGCTTCCCTCGAGCCCGGCGCGGACGAGTGCCGTAGACGACCATCTGCAACCCGGTCGTTCATGGAAGAGGACGGCGCGCGGCCCCAGGGTGGAGAGAGAGTGGGCCGCGCGCCGCTGACTGACGAGGGAGGAACCTCGTGAGCAGGGCCAGTCTGCCCGCGATGGCGCCCCACGGCGTGAAAATCCCGAGAACCGTCCCGCCGTGCCCCGCCCGGGCGCTGAAACCCGTAAATAGCCTCCCGACTTGTGAATTTGCCGTGAAAGCAGGGCATTCGGTCCACCGCACCCCCTGTCCGAGGCCCTACACTCGCCGAGGAGAGACAGAAGCTGACGCTTTCGTTTTCGTCCGATCCTGCGTCACCCGATGACAACATCCTCAGACTCAATCCGCTTGGCGGTAATCGACAACGACACGGGTTTCATGACCGTGCTGGCGAAGCGCGTCGAAATGGCGGGCTGGCGGTACCGGCAGCTCGCGAGTCCGGTTCCGCCGGACGAGCTCGTGGCGATGAAGCTCAACGCCCTGGTCTTCGATCCGGCTGTGATCGGTCAGGAGGGGTGGGCGTACCTCGAACAGGTCTGCGGGATGCTCCCGGACCTTGGTGTCGTGGTCTGCACCGGGCCCTCGAGTGTCTCGCAACGAGTCCGTGGACTACGTCTCGGGGCCGACGATTGGGTCACCAAGCCGTGCCACCCCGAGGAGGTCATGGCGCGGGTTGAGGCCGCCGCAAGACGAAGGCGGAGGAGCCGTCTTCAGGTCGAGAGGGGACCGGTGACCGCCGGCGAGCTCGAGATCCGAGCCGACCAATACCAGGCGTTCGTGAGCTCCGAGTCGGTCGACCTGACGCGACGGGAGTTCGAGCTCCTCGCTCTTCTGGCCGACGCGAAGGGCCAGGTGCTCGAGCGGGAGGCGATCTACCAGCGGGTCTGGGGATACGCGATGGCGCATGGCGACCGCTCGGTGGACGTCTTCGTGCGCAAGCTGCGCCAGAAGCTTCAGAAGCGATCGCCCGGCTGGAGCTACATCCACACCCACTTCGGCGTCGGCTACCGCTTCGAGCCGGAGCCCGGTCCCGGCCACGAGGGCGCGGGCTCGACTGATGCCATCTCGCCGGCGCCGTTACGGGCAGTTGACGGGCCGGCGCCCGCCGTGCGCAGCTGAGCACCGCGGCGACGCTGTCGCTCCCTGGGCGCCCTCGCCCTCGAACCCGCCGCGAAAGCGCGCAGCGCCACGCGGCTCGGAGCGGCATGCCCGGCGATTGGTGAGCCAACCTGGAGACCGTTGCGTCCGGCGTCGGCGGCTTGGCAGCGACAAGCGTCCCCAGACATATTCTGGGGATGCTTGCCGGTGTCGGGCAGGGTCGGGCATCGACACGCGTTTCCAGGTTCGAGGTGGCACGCCGAGGGAGTAGGCGCGGCAAGCCGAGGGAGCTACTCGCCGGACTACGCGAGGGACATCTCGCCCGCGTTCGTCGTTCACGACTCATTCACGACGAGTTCACAGATCGGTAACCGCAGGCTCGGCCCGAGGCGGGATCGTCGCCGGGCTCTGCCTCATCCATACCCACACCGGCCTCGGATAACGCTTCTCGCCCGGGAACTGATCGCCCGGCCATTCACACCTTTTTCACAACCTCGCCACACGGAGGTAACAAGGTCACGGCAGGGCGCTGAGAAGCTGGATTCGCAACCACGGGCAAATCCGCCCAAGGCATTTACGGAAACCAAAAAAGGAGACTTTGTGAGTCCTTCACGATTGCTGGCAGCTCTGGCCCTACTTGCTGCGCTGGTCCTCGGAGTCACGGCCTGTGGCGACAGCGGCGGCGACACCACCGGCGGTGGCGGTGGTGGTGCGAGCCTCTCGGGCGATATCGCAGGCGCCGGTTCGAGTGCCCAGCAGGCAGCTCAGGAGGCATTCATCGCAAACTTCGAGAATGCCAACTCCGGCGTCACGGTCGCCTATGACCCGATCGGCTCCGGTGGAGGCCGCGACCAGTTCATTGCCGGCGGCACTGACTTCGCCGGTTCGGACGCCGTGTTCGACGAGGCCGAGCTCCCCAAGGCCAGCAAGCGGTGCGGCCCCGGTGATTTGATCCAGATCCCGGATTACATCTCGCCGATCGCCGTCATCTACAACCTCAGCGGTGTCGATGACCTGCAGCTCTCGCCGGACACGCTCGCCGGGATCTTCAAGCAGGACATCACCAAGTGGAACGACCCGGTGATCGCGAAGGACAACCCTGGGGTCGACCTCCCGGACACCAGCATCACCCCGGTGAACCGCTCAGATGACTCGGGCACGACCGAGAACTTCACCGACTATCTCCACCAGGCAGCACCAAGCGTCTGGACGTTTGACGCTTCGGAGACGTTCCCGGTGAAGGGCGGTGAAGCCGCGGCCCAGACATCCGGAGTCGTGCAGGCGGTCACCGCCGGCGACGGAGCGATCGGATACGCCGACGCGAGCCAAGCCGGCGACCTCGGCGTCGCCAAGGTCAAGGTCGGAAACGAGTATGTGGGGCCGAGCACCGAAGGCGCCGCGAAGGATCTGGAGCTCTCCAAGCTGGATCCGAAGCTGAGCCAGGGCAAGTACGTACTGGCATACGCGGTCGACAGGACGTCGAAGGATCCGAGTACCTACCCGATCCTGCTCGTGTCCTACCTGATCGGATGCACGCAGTACGACTCGCCGAACACGGCCGCGATCGTCAAGAGCTACTTCAACTACATCGTCAGCTCTGACGGCCAGAAGGCCGCGGCCGAGGCAGCCGGTTCGGCGCCTCTGTCGGCGGGCCTGATGAAGAAGGTGCAGCCGGCGGTGGACGCGATCCAGACCGGCTGAGCGGTAGGAGCTGCCCACGAGGAAGCGGAAATGGCGGCGACGAGCATCGACACGACAACCCAGGGCGGACAGATCCTCGCCGGCGCCAGCGGCGGCAAGCGGCGCCTCGGGGATCGCGTCTTCTCGAACGTCGTGATCGTCTCCGCCGTCACGATCCTGGCGCTCCTGGCTGGAGTCGCGCTCTTCCTCATCGCCGAGGCTCAACCTGCCGTGTTCGCGAACTCCGTCGACCTGCCGGAGGGCAAGAGCCTTGTCGACTACATCGCCCCGCTCGCTTTCGGGACGGTTCTCGCGGCGACGATCGCCGTGTTCCTCGCCGTGCCACTCGGCGTGGCGGTGGCCGTCTTCATCAGCCACATCGCTCCGCGGCGGCTCGCCATGTCGCTCGCCTACATAGTCGACCTCCTGGCCGCGATTCCCAGCATCGTCTACGGCCTCTGGGGGATTTTCGTGCTCGGCCCGGCCGCGGTCCCGATTCTCAAGTGGCTTACCGACCACCTCGGCTTCATCCCGTTCTTCGCGGGTCCCGCATCGGTGACCGGGCGGACCATGATCGTCGCCGGCCTCGTCCTCGCGGTGATGATCCTGCCGATCATCTCCGCGGTCTCACGCGAGGTGTTCTCGCAGACGCCTCGCAGGCTCCAGGAGGGCGCCCTCGCGCTCGGCGCCACCCGTTGGGAGATGATCCGCATGGTTGTCTTCCCATTCGGGCGCTCGGCGGTGGTGAGCGGCTCGATGCTCGGCCTCGGCCGGGCCCTCGGAGAGACGATGGCCGTCACGATCATCCTTTCGGGCTCGGGGGTCATCAGTTTCAACCTGGTCAGCCAGGCGAACCCCTCGACCATCGCCTCGAACATCGCCCTCAATTTCCCGGAGTCCTCGGGCCTCGCAGTCAACGTGCTGATCGCGTCGGGGCTCGTGCTGTTCGTGATCACGCTGATCGTGAACATGATCGCCCGCCTCGTCATCTCCCGTCGAAACCTTCAGTAGGGAGAATGTCGTGAGCCGAACGCCGAGAACAGGAAAGCCGGCCTCCGGGGCTGCCCTGGGCGGTGGTGGGGACGTGACCTTCGGCGTGGGATCGCTCGGGCGAGGCCAGCTGCCTCAGCGTGCAGATTTGCTCGTCGTCGCGGGGGTCGCGGCTCTGGTCGCCGCGCTGCTGATCGCAACAGGTTCGTTCGGGATCGCCCTTTTCTTGGTGCTGACGGTCGCCGTCTCGCTCCCGGCTGTCTATTCGTGGTCGCGGGCGGTCGAAGGGTCGCGGCGTGCCAAGGACCGGCTCGTAACCCTCTCCATCTACGTCGGATTCGCCCTGGCGGTGGCACCATTGCTGTCCCTTCTCTACACGGTGGTCGACCGTGGCCTTGCCCGTTTTGACTCCGCGTTCTTCTCCGAGTCCGCACGCGGAGTCGTCGGGGCGGGTGGCGGCGCCGAGCACGCGATCATCGGGACCCTGGTCATCACCGGGGTCGCTGCCGCGATCTCGGTACCGATCGGGATCATGGCGGCGATCTACCTCACGGAGTACGGGTCCGGTCGCCTCAAGAAGGCGCTGACCTTCTTCGTCGACGTGATGACCGGGATCCCGTCGATCGTGGCCGGGCTGTTCGCCTACGCGCTCTTCGAGGCGTTTCTCGGCCCCGGAATCCGGCTCGGCGTCATGGGTTCGGTCGCACTGGCAGTCCTGATGATCCCGATCGTGATCCGGTCATCGGAAGAGATCTTGAAGATCGTGCCCAACCACCTGCGCGAGGCCTCATACGCGCTCGGCACTCCGAAGTGGAAGACGGTGACGAAGGTGGTCATGCCGACCGCGCTCGCCGGCCTGATCACCGGTGTCATGCTCGCGGTCGCCAGGGTCATCGGCGAGACCGCGCCCCTGCTCGTGACGACCGGCGTCGTCGATTCGATCAACTCGAATCCCTTAGACGGGCGCATGCAGAACCTCGCGGTCTACACGTACATCGAGTACAAGGACCCCGGCGTGATGATCCAGGAGTCCTACGACCGCGCCTGGACGGCGGCCCTCACACTCATCGCTATCGTGATGATCCTGAGCATCGCCGCCCGTTTCATCTACCGGCGCTACGGCACCGAGATTCGCTAGACGCAATGACCACGGAGGGCAGCGACATGCCGGAGACAGCCACAGATGACACGACCCAGACGGATGCCGAGTTGACTCCTGACCTGGCCGCGCCGTCAAAGGACGCCCGGGACAAGCATTCGTCAGATGAGGCTGCCGAGCGACATGCCAAGCGGTTCGAGCTGAAGAACGTGAACCTCTTCTACGGCGACTTCCACGCCGTCAAGGACGTCTCGATGAAGATCGAGCCCAACAGGGTGACGGCGCTGATCGGCTCCTCGGGCTGCGGTAAGACGACGGTGCTGCGGTCACTGAACCGCATGCATGAGCTGAATGCCGGAGCCCGTGTCGAGGGCGAGGTCCTCCTCGACGATCAAGACATATACGGAAGGGATGTCGACCCGGTCGAGGTCCGCCGTCTCGTCGGGATGGTCTTCCAGTCTCCGAATCCCTTTCCGACGATGTCGATCGCCGAGAACGTCGCCGCCGTGCTCACCCTCACCCGGCGCGGGCTGAAGAAGGCCGACAAGGACGCCGCCATCGAGCGTGCACTGCGAGGGGCACACCTCTGGAACGAGGTCAAGGATCGCCTCGACAAGCCCGGGAGCAGCCTTTCCGGAGGCCAGCAGCAGCGCCTCTGCATCGCCCGGGCCACCGCCGTTGAGCCGGAGGTCCTTCTGATGGACGAGCCCTGCTCGGCGTTGGATCCTGTGGCCACGCTTGCGATTGAGGACCTGATTCGCGACCTGAAGAGCAGATACACGATCGCGATCGTCACGCACAACATGCAGCAGGCGGCGCGGGCCAGCGATGTCACCGCCTTCTTCAACCTCGAGGAGAGCGGCAAGCCCGGACAACTGGTCGAGATGGACGCCACCGAGAAGATCTTCACCGGGCCGTCGAAGAAGGCAACCGAGGATTACGTCAGCGGGCGATTCGGATGATCGGACTCCGATGACCGGCGACCGAACCTGCCACTCGAATGGACTGAACCATGGCTGACGAGATCAGGGTCCGATACCAGGAGGAGCTCGAGAGCCTCGAGTTCAGGGCCCTCGAGGGCCTCGACATGGTCTCGCGCGCCCTCGAGCGCACGATGGAGGCGACCGAGCAACAGGACGTCGAGTTGGCCTCGATAGTCGTCGCTGACGACGATCGAATCGACGGTCGTTACCTGGAGGTCCACCAGAGCCTGATCACCCTCCTCGCGACCCAGTCTCCGGTCGCCACGGACCTGCGGCTGATCTCCGCACTCCTTCACGTCATGAAGGGCATCGAGCGCATGGGAGACCAGTGCGTGAACATCTGCAAATTGATCCCGTTGGTCGGCCACGAGCCTCCGTCCGAGCGGGAGATGCTGGACCGGATCCTCGCGATGGGCACGGCCGTCGAGGCTGAGATCCGACAGGCGAAGCGCGCCTTCGAAGAGCGGGACTACGAGATGGCGCGTGACCTCGTGCGCCAGGACGATGTCGTCGATCGGCTGAACCGCGAGTGCTTCCGAGTCGCCCTCGACATCGGCGACGACGCGGACCGCCGGGAGTGGGCGATGACGATGATGCTCGCCGCCCGGGCGTTGGAGCGGATCGGCGACAACGCCGTCGACATCGGCGAACAGGTCGCCTTCGTGGTGACGGGCCTCTTTCGCGAGTTCGAGGACGCCTCGCGTCCCGGCGAGAAGGTCTCCGGTCCATCGACCTGACGTTTTCTCACGGCGCAAACAGGCCTATCCGGGTCGTTTGCGATCATCAAACGCCCGACCCTCAATGCGCTGCGCAGCTATCGACATCGGCTCCAACACCACCCGCGTGCTCGTCGCCGAGCCGCAGGACGGTCAACTCCAGAAGATCATGGAGCAGCGCGCCTACACTCGCATCAGAGAGGCGACGAACAAGAAGGGCAAGATCTCGACAGAGAAGATCGACGAGGTCTGCGAGGTCGTCGCGACCCAGGTGCGCTTGGCGAGAGAGTCGGGAGCCGAGCGTCTCAGGGCCGTCGCGACGGCCGCGATCCGCGAGGCTCCGAACCGAAAGGACGTGGTCAAGGCGATCGAGAAGGCGGCCGGCGTCGAGGTCGAGATCCTCAGCGAAGAGGATGAGGGCCGCCTCGCCTTCATCGGCGCGACCAAGACTCTCGGCCACCCGGTCGAGGGCACGATCGCCGTCGTCGATGTGGGCGGCGCCTCCAGCGAGGTGATCCTCGGAACCGTCGCGGACGGCGTCGAGAGCGTCCGTTCGTGGAAGGTCGGCTCCGGAGTCCTGGCCGATGACCTGATCGAGGGCGATCCGCCCTCCGCGGGTGAGATCCGCAAGGTCCGCGATCACATCGAGGATTGCTTTGATGGCGTCGATATCGAGCAACCGGCACAGGCCGTCGCCGTCGGGGGCAGCGCGACATCGCTTCGCCGCCTGGTCGGCGCGGTTCTCGAGTACGAGACCCTCGAGCGCGGTGTCCGTGTCCTCTGCACCGATCCGGTGGCCGACGTCGCCCGCAAGTTCGAACTCGACCCGCAGCGCGTCCGCATCCTTCCGACGGGCGTCCTCCTCCTCGAGAAGCTCTCCGAGATCCTCGGCCAGCCACTCCAGATCGGCAAGGGCGGCCTGCGCGAGGGCGTCATCCTCGAGATGCTGAATGGCAGCGTCAACGGGTCATCGCCCGAGGCCGTCGCGGCTTAGGCGCGCCGGCGGGGCCCGCGCTCCGGTCCTCGAAGCAGCCGCTTGAATCGGGACGAGATCGGCGGGTGTGCAGGATCGAGAGCGCGTGGTGGTCTGCGTCTCTGCGATGGCTCCTGCGGGAGTACGATTGATCCCGGTGCTCGAAGAAGAGATTACGACAAGCGTAGATGCCGTTTCCGAAGCGGATCCGGGTGCTTGCGAGGCCCCTGACCTCGACGATCAGGCGCTCTATTTCAACCGCGAGCTCTCGTGGGTCGAGTTCAACCAACGCGTCCTGGAGTGCGCGGAGGATCCGCGGGTTGCACTCCTCGAGCGGGCCAAGTTCTGCGCCATCTATGCATCGAACCTCGACGAGTTCTTCATGGTCCGCGTCGCCGGGCTGTGGGACCAGGTCGATGCCGGCATCGACGCCCGGGGTCCGGACGGGCTTTCCCCTCGTGAGCAGATAGCCACGATCCGCGATCGCACCCTCGAGCTCGACAAGCGTCTCCACGATTGCTTCGACGGGATCCTCCGGCCCGAGTTGGAGGAACAGGGCATCCGTCTGATCTCGCTCGACACGGCCACGGAGGAGGAGCGCGAGGAGATCGGCGCCCGCTTCCACGACCAGGTCTTCCCGGCGCTCACTCCGCTCGTGATCGGCCTGGGTCGGCCGTTCCCCTACATCTCGAATCTCTCGCTCAGCCTCGCGGTCCTGCTTCGCGACGAGGGCTCCGATGCCGAGATCATCGCCAGGGTCAAGGTTCCGAAGGAGCTGCTCGGACGGTTCCTGCCGATCGGGCCGGATGAGAACACCTTCATCCCGCTCGAGGACGTGATCGCCTCCCATCTCGACGCGCTGTTCCCGGGTACCGAGGTCATCGATTACGGCTACTTCCGGGTGACTCGCGACGCCGACTTCACAGTGTCGGACGAGGCCGACGATCTGGTTCGTGCGGTCGAGGACGAGCTGCGCCGCCGGCGCTTCGGAGAGGTCGTCCGCCTCGAGGTCTCGGATCGGATGAACGACAAGCTGCGAGGTCAGCTCGTCGAAGCTCTGCGGCTTCAGGAACTGGAGGTTTACGAGGTCGCAGGTCTACTCGATCTCGCCGACCTCTGGGACCTCTACGGGGTCTCCGGACACGCCGAGTTGCGCGACCCGCAGTGGACACCGGTCACGCCTCCACGGCTCCAGGGTGAAGAGGACCGCCCGATCGACATGTTCGCGGCGATCCGCAAGGGAGCGATCCTCGTCCACCATCCCTATGAATCGTTTTCGACGTCGGTCGAGCGCTTCGTCGAACAAGCGGTGGCCGATCCCGACGTGCTCGCGATCAAGCAGACCGTGTACCGCACCAGCGACGACTCGCAGCTCGTTCCGGCTCTCATCCGGGCGTCGGAGCGTGGCAAGCAGGCGGTGTGCATGGTGGAGCTGAAGGCGCGATTCGATGAGGAGGCCAACATCCAATGGGCGAAGTCGATGGAGGAGGCCGGGGTCCACGTCGTCTACGGCATCCCCGGGCTGAAGACCCACGTCAAGGCGATCCTCGTGGCGCGCCGCGAAGGCGACCAGGTGCGCCACTACGTCCACATCGGCACCGGCAACTACAACCCGAAGACCGCCCGTCTCTACACCGATTTCGGCCTGTTCACCGCCGACCAGGAGATCGGCGCTGACGTCGCCGAGATGTTCAACTTCCTCACCGGCTACGGGCGTCCGACCGACTACCGCAAGCTCCTGGTCTCTCCGACGACCATGCGAAGTCGCATCGTCGAGGAGATCGAGCGGACGGTCGAGGCGCACCGTCGGGGCAGCGAGGCGCGGATCGTCTTCAAGATGAACTCCCTGGTTGACAAGGGCTGCATCAAGGCGCTCTATGAGGCCTCGCAGGCCGGGGTGAGGATCGAGCTGAACGTGCGCGGCATCTGCTGCCTGCGGCCGGGCGTGCCGGGAGTGTCGGAGAACATCCGCGTCGTGTCCGTCGTGGGCAGCTTTCTCGAGCACTCGCGGGTCTACGTCTTCGAGCGTGGCGACGAGTGGAGCGTCTTCATGGGCTCAGCCGACCTGATGCCTCGGAACCTCGACAGCAGGGTGGAGCTCGTCACTCCGGTGGAGGCCGAGGAGCTCCGTGCCGAGATTATGGATGTGCTCGAGCGCTCCCTTGCCGACAACACCAACTCTTGGGAGCTGGGCTCCGATGGCGTGTTTACGCGGCGGTCCCCGGGCGAGGACGAGCCCCGCAACGTGCAGCGTGAGCTGCGCGAGCGCTACGAGGCCCGGGCGGCCGAGCAGCTCCCCGCCGTCCCGGCCTGAGGGGGGCTCGCCCGGCGGGGCTGGTAGGTTGGCCGCGCCTTGGCACGATTCTCACTCCTGCCGCGCGACCGGACCTTCTTCGACCTCTTCATCGAGGCGGGGCAGAATGCGCTGCGCGGCGCCAA
>JBBSQE010000077.1:0-12750 GCA_038258095.1 Solirubrobacterales bacterium
CTTCATGATACGGCAACGCGCAGACGATCATCTTACATTGCATGGCGGCCTCGCGATGTGAAGCGATCAGCGGAGGAGAAGGGATTCGAACCCCTGAGACCCTTGCGGGCCTACCGGTTTTCAAGACCGGCGCATTCAACCGCTCTGCCACCCCTCCGGGAGTGCGGCTGGAGGGTAGCTTGACGCTCGGGCCCTGATCGGTGGCCGGGGTGGCACGATGAGGCGATGCGACGCCTCCTCATCCTCGCGTCGGCGATCGTCTTCTTCGATGTCGCCTTCTACGCGGCGATCACTCCGCTACTGCCGGGGTATGTGGACGATCTCGGCCTGAGCAAGGCACAGGCCGGAGTTCTCACCGCCTCCTATGCGGTCGGAACGCTCGTCAACTCCTTGCCGGCGGGGTTCGTCGCAACGCGGCTGGGCCCGCGCCGGACCGTGGTGACCGGCCTCCTGCTCCTGACCGGCTCGAGCGTCGTCTTCGGATTCGCCGACAGCTTCGTCGTGCTCACCGCGGCCCGGTTCGTGCAGGGTGTTTCCGGTGCCTATACCTGGACCGGAGCCCTCACCTGGCTCGTCACCGCTGCGGACGATGACAAGCGAGGGGCCGTCATCGGCACCGCCCTCGGCAGCGCGGTCGCCGGCGCCATGCTCGGCCCGGCGATGGGTGCGCTGGCCAGTGCCATCGGCACCGCTGCGGTCTTCGGTGCGGTCGCGGCGGTGACATTGGTCTTCGCCTTCGCTGCGTCCCGGCTTCCCGACGCCACCGAGCCCGGCACCGCCCGCGCCGCCGAGGTTTTCCGCGCGTTTCGGGGCCGGACGATCGTCCTCGCCGCATCGATGGTCGCCGTTCCATCTTTGATGTTCGGCCTCGAGGGGGTTCTGGTCCCGCTGCGGATCGACGATCTGGGTGGTGGCGCCCCTCTCATCGCCCTCGGCTTCGTGCTGGGTGCCGCGTTCGAGTCCATGTTGTCGCCGCTGATCGGCCGTTACTCGGACCGCGCCGGCCGCATCCGCCCGTATATCGCAGGCATGGCGGTCTGCGCTCTCGGCGTCCTTCTGATCCCGGCGGCGCACGCGAGCGGAGTCGTCGCCTTCGCGTCGGTTGCGCTCGCGGTTGGCGCCGGCTTCTGCTTCACGCCCGCGACGGCGATCCTGACCAGCGCGGCCGAGGATGTCGACCTGCACCAGGGCTTCGCGGCGGCTCTGATGAACATGGCCTGGGCTGGGGGACAGGTCTTCGGCGCGGTTGCCGGTGGCGCCGCCGCCGAGGCCTTCGGCTACGCGGTTCCGTGCATCGCGATGTCGGCCCTCCTGGCGACCTTCGGTGTGCTGGCCTGGGGCGGGCGGCTCACGACCCCGGCGATGGCGCGGGCCTGAGACTGGTCAAACCTGGAACCGGGACTAGGGTTCCGCCCGTGGAGACCTGGAGCAACTGGGCGGGAGACCAGACCTGTTCGCCGGCCGAGATGGTCCGGCCGGGCAGTCGCGACGAGCTCGCCGCCTCGATCGCCTCGGCTGCCGGGGCGGGCCGGCGGATCCGCGTCGCCGGCTCCGGGCACTCCTTCACGGAGACGGCCATGACCGACGGGACGATGCTGCGGATCGAGGGGCTCGACCGTGTGCTCGACGCCGACCGCTCGACCGGGCTCGTCAGGGTCGAGGCGGGCATCAGCCTCCGGAGCCTCAACGGACATCTCGACGACCTCGGCCTCGCGATGGAGAACCTCGGCGACATCGACACCCAGACGATCGCCGGCGCCATCTCGACCGGTACCCACGGGACGGGTGCGGGGCTGCGGAACATCTCGGCCCAGGTCGAGGCGGTGGAGCTCGTCCTGGCCGACGGCAGCGTCCGGGCGCTGGGGCAGGACTCCGGCGCGCTGCTGCAGGCGGCGCGAGTCGGCGTCGGCGCTCTCGGTGCCCTCGCCTCGGTGACGCTCCGCTGCGTCCCCGCCTTCACACTCCATCGAATCGACGAGCCACGCCCGGTCGAGGACGTGCTCTGCAGCCTCCACGAGCTCGCAGCTGCCAACGACCACTTCGAGTTCTTCGTCTTCCCCTATACGGAGACCGCCCTGACGATCCGCCGCAACCGCACCGACCGCGAGCCGGAGCCGCGCGGCCCCGTCCGGCGCTTTTTCGGGGATGTCGTCCTCGAAAACGGCATCGGTGATCTGATGCTCCGCTTCGCGCGCTCGCGGCCGGCCGCGATCCCGCGGCTCGCACGCACCGCGGCCAAGTTGATGGCACAGGGCGAACACCTCGACCGCAGCCACCGGATCTTTGCCAACCTCCGGACGATCCGCTTCACCGAGATGGAGTACGCGATCCCGAGGGCCGATGGCCCCGAAGCGCTCCGCCGCGTCCTCGACCTGATCAGCTTCGAGCGCCTGCCGGTCGCGATGCCGATCGAGTGCCGGGTCGTGGCCGGTGACGACGCCCTGCTCAGTCCCTCCCACGAGCGGGACACCACCTACATCGCCGTCCACCAGTACCACGGGATGGAGTGGCGGCCCTACTTCGAGGCGGTCGAGGAGATCATGCGCTCCTACGGCGGCCGCCCGCATTGGGGCAAGCGCCATCTCCAGACGGCCGAGACCGTGCGCGACCTCTACCCGCGCTGGGCCGACTTCGAGGCAGCCCGGAACGAGCTCGACCCGGGGCGGACGTTCGCGAACGAGTACACGGAGCGGGTCCTGGGGGCCTGACGGTCGGCGCAGCCCCGCCGGCAGCCCCAAGTCTCAACCGCGCGCCGCCGCTCAGCCTTCCCCTATCTCCCGCGTCTGGCCGTGGCCCCGCTCCGCCGTCGCTGACACGACCGCGGCGCGCTGGGACACGTCGAGGGCCCGCGGCTCACCGATCGACGCAGCGTGCCAATACACGTTGCAGGCCCACTCGAGAAGCAGGGTGCTCTCGACGGCGGAGTCGATCGTCGGCCCGTGGGTGATCGCGCCGTGATTTGCCATCAGCGCGGCGGAGCGTCCCTTCAGCGCATCGATCGTCACCTCGGCCAGCTCCGGGGTGCCGAAGGTCCGGTAGGGGGCGACCGGTACCGGTCCTCCCAGCGAAAGCATCTGGTAGTGGACGCAGGGGACCTCGTCGAGCACGCAGGCCAGCGCGGTGGCCATCGGCGAGTGGGTGTGGACGACAGCCCCGGCGCCGTGGCACGCATAGATCCCGAGGTGAAGGTCCACCTCTGAGGTGGGGGCGAGGCTGTCCCCGACAATGGAGCCATCCGCCTCGACCACCGTCACCTGCTCAGCCTCCAGGGTCCCGAGGACGGCGCCGGTCGGAGTGATCGCGAAGACGTCCCCGTCAGCCCCGGCGGCACGAACGCTCACGTTGCCGGCCGCCCCGAGCACCAAACCGTCGGCGGCTAGCCGCCGACTCGCCGCGGCTACCTGTTTGCGGGCTGCGGCGATCTCCGGTAGCTCGCTCGGCACACCCCGAATATAGGCGCTGCCCCTGAATCGGCCCGCCCCGCGTCCCCGCGCCCACCGCCGGCACGCCTCTCTCGTCGAGTGGACAAAAGTGCTGAATTGTTCAGCAGAATCGTCCACTCGATGACCTGGGCGAGGGCAGCCGAGCTCTGGCCGGGCCGGGTTCAGAGGAACGCTTGGCCCTCGCCCCGGTAGGTCGCGACCTCGTCGATGATCTCGCCCGCCTCCACCAGGTAGAGCGAGTTGAAGCGCTCGCAGAGCTCGCCGGCCTTCGCGTGGCGGAGGTAGACGCGGTCGCCGATCTGCAGGTCACCGGCCGCGTCGCCGAGGACCGGCGTCTGCACCTCGCCGCCGCCTTCCTGCGGGTCGAGTTCCAGCCCGCGCGGCAGCCACGGGGTCGGCAGCCGGGAGTCGTCCCCCGGACCCGAGGCCAGGTAGCCGCCTCCCAACAGCGTCGCCACCCCGGAGCCGGGGCGCCTAACCACCGGCAGCGCGAACGCCGCGGCGGGCGTCAGCTCGAAGCGGCTGTAGTGATCGAAGAGCCCCGGCGCGTAGAAGCCAGAACCCGCGGTCACCTCGGTCACCGCCTCCTCGGCGGACGAGAGCTCGAGGCTCCCGGTTCCGCCCGCGTTCACGATCCCGACCTCGGCGACTTCCCGGACCGCGGCGACGAGGGCCGCGCGGCGCTCGGCCAACTCGCTCGCCGAGCGCTTCTGCATGAAGCGGATCGCCGCTCCGCGAAGCCGCTGTCCGGGCGGCGAGTCACCGACGCCGGCGATCTGCCCCTCGTAGGCCATCAGCCCGGCCAGTTCGAATTGCGGGCGCTTCGCGATCTCAGCCGCGAGCGCCGCGGCCTGGTCGGGTGTGTGGATCGGCGAGCGCTTGGGTCCGACCTTGACCCTGCCGCCGAGCGCCCACCAACCTGCGTCGACGTCAATACAGACCCGCATCGGCGCCGCACCCTTGCCCAGCACCGACTCGATCAGGTCCAGGTGCTCGACCGAGTCGACCATGACGATCGGAGCGAGCGTCGGATTGGCCGCGCTGCGCATCGCCAGGTCCCCGAGGGCCTCGCGGTCAGCCGTGGGATAGGCGACGAGCAGGTCGTCAAAGCCGTGCTCGGCGAGCCAGAGCGTCTCGGCGAGGGTGAAGGTGAGGAGACCCTGGTAGCCGGGGTCGGAGTCGAGCACCCGGCCAAGCAGGTCGCGGCAGCGAAGCGACTTCGAAGCGACTCGGATCGGCTTGCCGCCCGCGCGCCGCAGCATGTCGTCGCCATTGCGCCACATCGCATCGAGGTCGACGAACGCGAACGGCGCCTCGACCTCCGCGAAGACCTCCTCGTAATGCGCGTGGCTCTGCTCGGGGACTCCCACCACGGCGAGCCTACTTCGCCGCCCCGCCTGCCTCTCCTACAATCGGCCGGTCCGGAGAGGTGGCCGAGTGGCTGAAGGCACTCGCCTGCTAAGCGAGTAGGGGGCGCAAGCTCTCTCGAGGGTTCGAATCCCTCCCTCTCCGCTGTCGGACCGATCTCTCCCCACCTGCCCGATAACGTTGGACGCATGGCAAAGACAGCGGCAAAGACGACCATCGCCACCGGCGTCGTGCACCGGGTCCCGGCGGACCTTCGCGGGGCCCTCACCTCCGCACCGGAGGTAGGCGATGCCTGGAACGATCTCACGCCACTGGCGCGAAACGAGTGGATCTGCTGGGTGATCTCCGTCAAGAAGCCGGAGACGAGAAGCCGGCACATCGAACGGTTGCGTGCCGAGCTCCTCGAAGGAAAGCGCCGGCCCTGCTGCTGGCCCGGCTGCCCTCACCGCTGACGAGTAATGCGAATCGCAGCCCTGATCGTGGTCGCATCCGCCGTCGGTCTCGCCGGCTGCGGCGGGGACTCCTCAGGGGACAGTGCCGTTTCCTCCACCGACGCCACCGCAGCCGGCGGCGCGCGGCCGGTCTCTCCCAACGTCGAGCCCACCGGCGCCCAGCAGGCGATCATCGACGAGTTCAGTGCCTGCGCCGAGGACGCCGGCTACACGACGTCCGAGGGGCCGGGAATTCCGGGTGGTGTCGCGGTCGGGGTTACAAGCGTTCGGTTCGGGGTTGTCGCAACGTTCGTCGTCTTTCCCGACGTGAACTCTGCAGTGATCGCTGAGCAGCGGGACAGGCTGAACCCCGGCAACGGAGTGATATTCCGCAAGGGGTTTACTGAGGTGATCGGCCACGACCCCGCTGACGTCCGCGCGTTGAGTCACTGCGTGCGAGCCGCCTGGGCCTAATACTTCGCCCCTCCCGGGCCGATAGCTCTGGTGGAGTTCTTGCACTTCCCTGATGAGCCGATCCCAGCTGACAATCGCCGCTGCATTCGGCCTCCTGGTCGCCGCGGCGGTGGCGCTGCTCACGTTCGGGATGCCCGGCGGTGGAGCGCAGCCCGCCGCATCCGCCTCAGCGCCGCCCGCGGCCGAGGTGCCCGGGTCGGCACGCCCCACCGCAAACCAATCGTCCGCCCCGCCTCCGACCCATCCACGCCGCTACCACCAGGCAAAGCCGAGCCCGACGCTCTGGATCCCTCCGGTCAACGGCCCCTCCTACGCGATCATCGGCCTCGACAAGGGCGCGGAGGTGCCGGTCTATTCCCGCCCCGGGGGCAAGGTGATGACGACGCTCGCCGATCAAACCGAATTCGGTTCGGAGCGCACCTTCAGCGTCGTCAAGTCGGGCAGCTCGTGGTTCGGCGTCATCGCGCCTGAGCTTCCGAACGGCACGCTCGGCTGGGTCCGGTTCGACTCGGCAGAGATGAACCGCTACTGGACCAAGTACCGGCTCGACGCGGACCTCTCGGCCCGCACCCTGACCCTGAGCTACGGAAAGCAGCGGATCGCCAGCTACCCGGTGACGGTCGGAGGCCCCGGCTCGGAGACGCCGACCGGGCGGTTCGCGATCACCGACGGGCTGACCTTCGACTCGAGCCCCTATTACGGATGCTGCGCGATGGTCACGAACGGGCACCAGACGAGCCTGCCGCCGGGCTGGCTCGGCGGCGATCGGATCGCGATCCACGGGACTCCCGGGCCGGTCGGCGGCGCCGTGTCACACGGTTGCCTGCGCGCCACCGACACCACCATGCGGGCCCTGATGGCTCGGGTCGCTCTGGGCACACCCCTGTTCGTTCACGCCTGACCAACGCGGCGCCCTGCCGGCGACATAGAGTCTGACAATGGCATCAGGCCGACGCACCAAGATCATCGCGACGCTCGGCCCCGCGAGCTGGGATCCATCGCGGTTGCGCGAGTTGATCAGGGCCGGCGCCGACGTGTTCCGCCTCAACTTCTCCCACGGCACGCCGGAGCGGATGGCGGAGCTGATCGGCGACGTGCGCGCTGCGTCGGAGGACGTCGGGCGCGACGTGGCGCTGATGGGCGACCTGCCCGGGCCGAAGCTGCGTGTCGGGTCGATCGACGGCGACATCGTCGATCTGGAGACCGGCAGCCACGTGACCCTGACGTCCCGCGACATTCCCGGCACGGCGGAAACCATCCCGGTCTCGTGGCCGGCGATGACGGAGGCGCTCCACGCCGATGAGCTCGTCTATCTGGCCGACGGCGCGATCCGCCTGCGGGTCACCGAGTCGGAGGGGGACGGCATCGGGTGCGATGTCGAGGTGGGCGGGGCGCTCACCTCCCACAAGGGGATGAACCTCCCGGGAGCCGACACCGGGCTGCCCGCCGTCTCTGATGACGACCTCACCTGGGTCGACTTCTCCGTCGCGCACGGAGCCGACCTCCTCGCCGTGTCGTTCGTGCGCCGCGCCGCGGACCTCGACCGGGTCAAGGACCGGCTCGTTGAGCTCGACTCAGACATGCCTCTTATCGCGAAGATCGAGAAGCCCCAGGCCGCCGCCTCCGCCGGGGCGATCATCGAGGCCGCGACGGGTATCATGGTCGCCCGCGGGGACCTCGGCATCGAGCTGCCCCTGTCCCGGGTCCCGGTTGTCCAGAAGGACCTGATCCGCCAGGCCGGGCGCGCCTCGAAGCCGGTGATCACGGCGACCCAGATGCTCGCGTCGATGGTCAGCGCCCGCCGCCCGACCCGCGCCGAGGTGACCGATGTCGCCAACGCGATCTATGACGGGACCGACGCGGTGATGCTCTCCGAGGAGACCGCCGTCGGCCAGAACCCGGTGGAGGCGGTTCGGGTCATGGACCAGATCGCGCGGGCCACCGAGCCCGACCTCCCCTACGACCACTGGCTCTTCAACCGCACCGATCAGGACTCCGAGGAGGTCGCCGACTCGCTGGCGCAGATCGCGGTCGCCTCTGCCTACCGGCTGGGGCTGGCGGCCCTCGTGGTTCCGTCGAGCAGCGGGCGGACGGCACGCCTCGTCTCCGCCAACCGCCCGCGGATCCCCGTCCTCGCCATCTCCCCTCGTCCCGCGACGGTCCGCCGCATGAACCTCCTCTTCGGCGTCAGCGCGACGCTCCTCGACCACGTCGACGAGATCCGCACCCTCCTCGACGACTGCGCTGACATCGCCAAGCGGGAGGGCGTGGCGGACTCGGGCGACCTGATCGGCATCGTCGCCGGCCTGCCTGATCAGGAGCTGGGCACGAACCTGTTCGAGGTCCACCGGGTCCCCTGACGCCGGTTGCGCCGCGGGCCGAGGTACCGGGTAGAGTCCCCGCCCAGGCAAGGGGAGAGGACGAGAGATGACGGACAGGACACGTCGCGAGTTCATTCGCGACGGGACGGCGACGGTTGCAGGGTTGAGCGGGCTCGGCGCGCTGGGGGCATCCGGCGCGATCGGGGTCTCCGAGGCCCTGGCCGGATTGGCGAGACCGGCCCGGGTCGCGCCCGGCTTCGATCTCGGATTCCGGTCTCTGCGGCTCGAGACGCAGCTTCCCGATCTGCACGTCGACGGGCACATACCGAGGTGGCTGACCGGATCTCTCCTGCGCAACGGCCCGGCGCTGTTCGAGATCGGCCCGACGCGCCTCAACCACTGGTTCGACGGCCTGGCGATGCTTCACGCCTTCTCGTTTCACAACGGACGGGTCTCCTACCGAAACCGCTTCCTGCGCTCCAGCCAGTACAACGCCTACAAGCGCGACGGCAAGATGGAGTACTCAGAGCTTGCGACCGACCCGCCGCCAGACCCGTGCCGCCAGCTCTTCTCGGGCGTGTCGACGCTGCCGGTCCTCGGCCGGATACCGAACGCGAACGTGACGATCGAGAAGCTCGCCGGGCAGTTCCGCGCCCATACCGAGATCCCGATCCCGGTCCGCTTCAACCCGAGGTCGCTGCGCACGCTCGGCGCCGCCGGCTCGGCGCCGCAGGGCCGGCTCGGCACCGCCCATCCCCACCACGACCCGCGCACCGGCGAGCGCTTCTCCTACGAGGTGGAGCTTGTCCCACCGAGCGGTCTGCGAGTCATCAGCGAGAAGGGCAGGCGGCGGCGGGAGCTCGCCTTCATCCCTCAGGCCGAGCCCGGCTACCTTCACTCGTTCGGCCTGACGCACCGCTACGTCGTAATCGTCGCGCAGCCTTTCAAATTCAACCTCGGGAAGTTCCTCAGCCCGGACCGCGGCCCGATCCTCACAAACTACGAGTGGCATCCGGAGCTGCCCTCGCAGGTGATCCTGGTCGACCGTAGGCGCGGCGGCGTCGTCTGCACGGCCGAGATGGACCCGTTCTTCGCCTTCCATCACGTCAACGCGTTCGACCGCGGCGACAAGGTCGTCCTCGACGTGTGCGCTCATCGCGACGACGGCGTCATGGAGGCGCTCTACCTGAAGAACATCCGTACGTCCCACAAGGTCCCGCAGGCGAAGCTGCGGCGCATCATCGTCAACCCGTCGAACGCGCGGGTGTACAAGCGCGACCTGATCGAGGACTACATCGAGCTGCCGAAGACCGATTACGCCACCGTGAACGGCAGGCCCTACCGCTACGCCTACGGGGTCGGCCTGAAGGGGCGGCGCAGCGGCTTCATCGACCAACTCGTCAAGGCAGATGTGCGGAAGGGGGAGTCGAAGAGCTGGCGCGAGCGGGGCGTCTACCCCGGCGAGCCGATCTTCGTCGCGCGCCCCGGTCGCCGCTCGGAGGACGATGGCGTGATCCTCTCGGTGATCCTCGACGCCGACCGGCGCGCGTCCGCGCTGCTGGTCCTCGACGCCCGCTCGATGGAGGAGATCGGAAGGGCCTCGGTCCCGCACCACATCCCCTTCGGGTTCCACGGTCTGCACACGGCTAGGACCTGATGGCGCACGCTGCGCGCCGTCCCGCTACTTTGCCCGTGGTGAGTAGGAGGAGAGAGATCGCGCAGAGGCGAGTGGGAGCGCTGGCAGTACTGGGGGCGCTCGCCTCATTCGCGATGCTCCTGCCCAGCGCCGCGTCGGCGGCACCGAGGACGGTCTGGCTCTGCAAGCCGGGGATCAAGGCGAACCCCTGCGCGTCGAGCCTGAAGACGACGGTGCGCGGCCCGTCCGGCCCCGACAAGATCTACAACGCGAGGCCGCTGAGGCGTCCGAAGATCGACTGCTTCTACGTCTACCCGACGGTCAGCTCCCAGACGACCGACAACGCGACGCTCGCCAAGGACCCCGAGATCCTCGAGATCGCCCGCCAGCAGGCATCACGGTTCTCGCAGGCCTGCCGGGTCTTCGCGCCGGTCTATCGCCAGGCAACAATCGCCGGGCTCACCCGTCCCACTTCCGGTACGGCCTTCAAGATCGCCTATGGCGACGTGAAGCGCGCCTGGTTCGATTATCTGCGCCACTACAACCACGGCCGTGGATTCGTCCTGATCGGCCACTCGCAGGGTGGCGGCCACCTCGCCCAGCTCCTCAAGGAGGAGATCGATCCGCGCCCGGCGCGTCGCCGCCAGCTCGTGTCCGCGCTCCTGCTCGGGGCCAATGTGACGGTGCCGGTCGGCAAGACCGTCGGTGCCGAGTTCAAGCACGTGCCGGCCTGTACGGCGAGGAGGCAGTTCCGCTGCATCGTCGCCTACTCGGCCTTCGACACGACGCCGCCCGACGATGCGCTGTTCGGTCGGATCGGCGGCGCCTTCACGAGCGGGAACCCGAACAAGGTCGAGGTCCTGTGCACCGACCCGTCGCGGCTGGCGGGGGACCGCGGTGCGATGAGGACGTTCATCCGCACGACGCCGTTCCCCGGGGCGCTCGGCTTCGTGACGCCGACGCCCCCGGATGCGTCCACCCCTTGGGTCAGCCTCCCGCAGCTCTACCGCTCCCACTGCGCTCACGCCGACGGAGCGGACTGGCTTCAGGTCACCGACATCGCGAAGCCGGGCGACGACCGCCCGCGCTTCACGGCGACGCTCGGGGCGAGCTGGGGCCTGCACCTCGGCGACGTGAACCTCGAGCTCGGGAGCCTGATCAAGCTGGTGCGGATCCAGACCCGCGGCTACCTCTTGGAGAGCGTGGCGGAGTAGCGCTCGGCGGCCCACCCGCCGGCACCGGGACCCGTAGAATCGCCCATCGGCCACCAGGCCACCCGCGCCCGTAGCTCAGTTGGATAGAGCGTCGGTCTACGAAACCGAAGGTCACTGGTTCGAATCCAGTCGGGCGCGCTCCGTTTCTCTCCTCCAGACGCCGGGTTTTGCCCATTGCAGAGCGGTTTGCGGTGGGTCGGGCCGGATTCGCGTTTCCGGCGCTTTCCTTGCCTGTCCGGACGTCTCTGGGAGATCGTGGTCTCATTTTGGTCTCATCTCGCTGTGGCGGGGCGCAAGACAAGGTGCTTCCGCTTTCACGCGAACGCGAAAGCGGGATCCGGTCGGCGAACAGGCCAGCGGCCTACACACTGCGCGGGTGTTTCCAAGAACTGCTGAAGAAGGCACGCTTGACGCCAGTGAGCCGCTCTCGCAGGTCGGCCGAATCCGCTGGTGACCGGCGTATCGTCATGAGCATGGACGAGACGATCTCGATGCCGATTTCTCTTGACGGCGATGGCTTCGTTCGCCGCGGCTGCCCAACGTGCGATCGGGAATTTAAATGGCTCTACACCGCGGACGAGACCGAGGCAACCGAGCCCCCCGAGCGCGGCTTCTTCTGCCCCTATTGCGCCGTGCAGGCCCCGCCCGACACCTGGTTCACCGAGGCCCAGGTCGAGTACATGCAGCAAGTCGGGCTCGGCCATGTCGCCGGCGAGGTGGAGCAGATCTTTTCGCAGTTCAACCGTTCCGGTAGCGGGCTGAAGTACACGCCCGGCTCGCGCCCGGCAACGCCGGAGCCACCGATCGAGCCCGACGACATGCGCCGGGTCGACTTCGAGTGCCACCGAGAGGATCCTCTCAAGGTCACCGAGGACTGGGACCAGCCGGTCCACTGCCTCATCTGCGGGACGACGGTCGATACGCCGCCGATCAGCCAGTCGGCGTAGGCGCCGCCTCCGCGAACAGCTCCAGCCCCTCGACGGTCTTCTCCTCGATCTGACTGATCGTGTTCTCGATCGCCTGCTCAGCCTCGATGCTCTCGACTGGCACCGAGATCGGGTCCATCGTCCAGTAGAAGTCGGTGCCGTTGGTCTTCGGATAGCCGACGTCGACGAAGGCGTGAATAATGAGCTCGCCGTCCTCGAAGACCTCGAGGCCGCGACCGGCACGAAGGGCGTACAGCCGGTGCGGGTCGCCGGTCGAGATGCTGCTGCACCTGTAGAGCTGCTTCAGGTAGTCCTTGGTGTGCGAGTGAGTTGTCCGCATCGTGTTCTGCGTCAGCTTGTCGTGGATGTCGTCGAGAGCGGGCCGGTGGTGGACGTCACGCAGCATCTGGTTGATCGTCTCGTCGAAGCGAGCCTCGAAGCGCTTCCAGGCCTCGACGTGCGCCGCGCGCCAGCGGTCCCGAAGCTCAACGGCCGATATCTCGGTCGCGAGTTTCTCCCGCAGCTTGACGCGGATCTGGCTAACGTCGCGTCCTTCGGCTGGTGTCGGAAGTTCCAGCCAGGCCTGCAGTTGATCGGCGACCTCGCGCTTGGTGGGCCTGGCCTGCGGGTCGCGGAGGGTCGTCCGCTCGACGAGGCGATCGAGATGAAGAGCGGCGGGATGCGGGCGAAACTCATCGATCGCCAGGCCCCGAACGCCGGCCGGCTGCGGCCCCTCGGGCGGGTAGGTCTGGCCGGTTGCCAGAACCCAGAGAGTCTTGCCGAGCGCGTAGACATCGGCGGGATGGGACTGGGCGTTCGCCGGGTCGCTGATCATCTCCCATGGTGTGTAGTGACGGGATCCGACCGGTTTCCCCGTCGAGGTGAGATCCTCGCCCTCCGGCACGTCGATCAAGCCGAAGTCGCCGATCAGCCACTC
>JBBSQE010000078.1:0-12609 GCA_038258095.1 Solirubrobacterales bacterium
CGGAGCGTCGAGTACGAGTCCTTCGTCGTGCCGCATCGCATCCCGCCGGAGTTGTTGGCGATGACGCCCCCGAGCGTCGCGATGTCGGTCGACGCCGGGTCCGGGCCGAGCTTGCGCCCGAGCGGCGCCAGCACCTTGTTGACGTGCCCCAGGACCGTGCCGGGCCCGACGCGGACGAGTGCGCCGTCCTCCTCGACGGCCACCCCCGTGAAGTGGCGGCGGACGTCGATGAGGATGCCGTCGCTCTGGCCCTGGCCGTTGAGGCTGGTGCCCCCGGCGCGGAACGTCACCGGAATGCCGTTCTCCCGCCCGTAGGCGACGACCCTCCCCACGTCCTCCGCGTCGTGGGCCATGACGACGACTCGCGGGAAGAGGCGATATGGGCTGGCATCGGACGCGTAGCGGACGATGTCCGAGGCCCGGGCGAGGACCTTCTCGACGCCGAGCAGCCGCTCGAGGTCGCCGCGCAGCGGCTGGGCCGTCCCGGAAGCGAGGGAGTCCGGAGCGCGGTCGGGCGAAGGCTGCGGGTCGTCCGGAGCGAGCGGGGCGGCGGCCGGCTCGAGGAGCGCCATCAGGATCTCGCTTTCCGGAGGTCCGGCATCGAACCTAGCCTAGAAGAGGCTCATGCCCGGCGCGACCGGGACCTCGACGAGCTCCGGCGCCTCGGATGCGAGCGCGGCCTTCAGCTCCTCACGGACCTCCTCGCGGCTCGATGCGCGGCGGGCCTTGACGCCGTAGCCCTCGGCGACCGCGGCGACGTCCAGCTTCGGCAGGTCGAGCCCGGGTGCGCCGTTCACGTTCTCGATCTCGGCGAACCACTTGAGGATCGCGTACTCCTCGTTTCGCAGGACCAGGAAGGTGACCGGCGTCTCGTAGGCGACCGCCGACCAGAAGGCGGTGATCGCGTACTGGGCCGAGCCCTCGCCGAGCACGCAGACGACGGGGCGCTCGGGCTGGGCGAGCTGGACCCCGACCGAGGCGGACAGGCCGAAGCCGAGGCCGCCGCCGGCGCCGAAGTAGTACGAGCCCGGCCGCGAGATCCGCAGCTGGTTTCGCAGCGCCAAGGTGCTCGAGGGCGATTCGAGGACGACGATGGCGTCGTCGGGCATCAGGTCCCCGAGCGCGGTCATCACGGTCGAGGAGTTCAGGGGGCTCTCCTCGGGGATCTCCTCAGGTGCCGGGCGGGCCTCGGGCGCTGCTCGTTCGGACTCGGGAACGGCGGCGAGGAGCGCCTCGAGCGCCAGCTTCACGTCGCAGACGATCGCGTCGCCCATCGGCGCGCGGGCCGCCTCGTCGGGGTCGCTGGTGATCGCGATCAGCTCGGCGCCACCGGGAAGAAGCGGCCCGGGGATGTAGGGGTAGTACGGGAACACGGAGCTGCCGACGACGAGGATCAGGTCGTGGCCCTCGAGGGTCTGGCCGACCGGGCCGATCGCGGGCGGAAGGACGCCGATGAAGTTGTCGTGGTCCTCGGGAAAGCCGAGCCGGCCGCCGCCGGTCGCCGGGGATGCCCAGACCGGGAGGTTCTGTCGCTCGGCCAGCGCGACCGCGAGGTCCCAGGCACCACTCGCGTCGATGTCCGGGCCGGCGACGAGGACGGGATTCGAAGCGCCGGCGAGCCGCTCGGCCAGATCGGCGATCGTCGCCGGAGCGGGACCCGCCGCGCCGGTGACCTGGCGGTTGATGTTGTAGGCGGCGTCGCCCGAGTCCATCTCGACAGCCCAGTCGTCCATCGGCAGGGAGACGAAGACCGGGCCTCGCGGCGGGAGGCCGGCCAGGTGTGCTCCGTGGGCGAGCGCGAGAGGGACTTCCTCGGCGCGGGGCGGCTCGTAGGACCACTTCACGAGCGGGTGTGGCATGCGCGTCGCATCGCGGTTGGTGAGGTTCGCCTGCATCGTGATCTGGGCTCGCGTCTGCTGCCCGGCGGTGACGAGGAGCGGCGACTTGTTCGCCTGTGCGTTGAAGATCGCGCCCATCGCGTTGCCGACGCCCGGCGCTGTGTGCAGGTTGACGTGCGTAGTTTTGCCCGCTGCCTGCGCGTAGCCGTCCGCCATGCCGACGACCACTGCCTCCTGGAGCCCGAGGACGTAGCGGAAGTCGTCGGGGAAGTCCGCGAGCATCGGCAACTCGGTTGACCCGGGGTTGCCGAACATCGTCGTCATCCCCTGGACGCGGAAGAGGTCGAAGGCGGCCTCGCGAACGGTGGGCATGGGCGCACCCTACCGGGGCGTCCAACTCAGGACTGGACGGCTCAAGGAAGGAATCGGGCGGTCGATGTCGGTTGGACGCGATGACCTCCTCCCAGGACAGGCCGGTGGCTGCCGGCGCCCCCCGAATCGGGCGTTCCTCCCACCCGTGCACACGCCTCGCGCTCGCCGCGCTGGCGGGACTTTGCATGGCGGGCCTGGCGGTCGTGCCGTCCGCCGATGCGGGCCCGCGCAGCACCCGGACCGTCAGCGCGCGCGGCCAGATCGTCCCGATCCCCCCGGCGATCCCCCACGAGGCCGGGGACATGGTGGACCGGCGGATCATCCCCGACCTGCGCTGGATCGCGGCCAGGTTTCCGATCTACGTGACCGACGGCTACTCGGGCCCGCGCCCCGGCGACGGCCGGAAGGTCGGCTGCATGTGCCACACACGCGGCTCCGATCACTACAACGGCCTCGCGATTGACATCGTCCCCTTGAACGGCACGACGAGATGCGACCGGAGGTGGGCGCCGATCACGCGGCTCGCGCATTGGGCGGAACCGCGGCAGGGCCACCCGGTGGCGCCGTTCGACTGGGTCGGCTATAACGGCGACGCGAACCACGGCTGCGGCAACCACCTCCATCTCGGATGGACCCACGCTCCCGCCAAGGAGTTCAGGCTCGCCTCCTGGGTCAGCGTGTTCGCGGGCGGCGCGACGACCGGCACGACCGTGCCGATCAGCCGCCAGCCGCCAAAGCCGAATGGCCCTACCGGCGGTATCCGGGCAGGCAGCACACCGCCGCCACCGGCCGCGACGGCGCCGACGGGCGGAGTCGGCGGCCGCTCGCTGTGATCTGACGGAGGCCCCCGCTCCGTAGCATCGGGGCATGAGGTTTTCCGGTCTCGTCGCGCTGGTCGTCTCCCTGCCGCTGGCCCTCGCGGGCTGCGGGTCAGAGCCGGCCGACACGCCCTCGGAGTGCCTCGGGGGTCGGGCTGCGATCCTGCGGATTCTCGACCGGCCCCCCGACCCGGCTTCCACCGGCTTCGCGACGCCAGGCTCCTGCCTGGTCTCCTCGCAGCCGGCTGGAGAGCTGGCGAACGCCGGCGGCGCGATGGTCGCCGCGGCGCAGACCCTGAACGCGCAGGGTCACCGCGACCCCGGAGGCGTAGCCCCGATCCGGCTCGGGTACCTGCTCGGCTCGGTCCGTAGCCGCGCCGCGGAAACGGGAGGGATCCACGACAACCTCGCCGAGCGAATCGAGGCGGCTGTCCTCTACAGCCCGGGCGGCAGGCCCCTCCCTCCCGCCTTCGAGAGGGGGCTCACGACAGGCGAGCGCGAGGCGGAAAGAGCCGGCTGAGGGTCCCGGATACCCTTCCTCCCGCGACACACTGAAACCGGAAACGAAAGGCAAGAATTGACTGAGCAGCTCTGGGGCGGAGAGACGACCAAGGCGATCGAGAACTTCCCCGTCTCCGGCGTGCCGGTGCCCGCGCCGGTGGTGCGCTGGCTGGGCCGCCTGAAGGGTGCCGCCGCCCGCGCGAACGGCGAGCTCGGCGGCCTCGACTCCGACCTCGCTGATCGGATCGGCGCCGCCGGCGAGGCCGTCGGCCGCGGCGAGCACGACGACCAGTTCCCCGTCGACGTGTTCCAGACCGGCTCGGGCACCTCGTCGAACATGAACGCGAACGAGGTCATCGCCAACATCGCCGGGGACGGCGCGCATCCCAACGACCACGTCAACATGGGGCAGTCCTCGAACGATGTCTTCCCGTCCGCCGTCCACCTGGCGGCGCTCGACGAGGTCAAGCGCGACCTCCTGCCGGCGTTAGATGGGCTGCGCTCCGCCCTCGAAGCCAAGGAGGACGAGTTCGCCGACGTCGTCAAGGCGGGCCGCACCCATCTGATGGACGCGGTCCCCGTGACGCTCGGACAGGAGTTCGGCGGCTACGCGGCGCAGATGAAGCTCGGGCACGACCGGATCCATGCGACCCTCTGCCACGTCGGCCAGATTCCGCTCGGCGGCACCGCGACGGGAACGGGTCTGAACACGCACCCGGAATTCGCCGCGAAGGTCCGCGAGCGTCTCGCTTCGGAGTCGGGCCTCGAGATCTCCGAGCCCCTCGACCGCTTCGAGGCCCAGGGCAACCGGGACGCGCTGGTCGAGCTCTCCGGCGCGCTGAAGGTCTACGCGATCTCGCTCAACAAGATCGCCAACGACCTGGCACTGATGGGCTCGGGCCCGCGCGCCGGCCTCTCCGAGCTGCGCCTGCCCGAGCTCCAGAAGGGCTCGTCGATCATGCCGGGCAAGGTAAACCCGGTAATCCCCGAGGTCGTGATCCAGGTCGCCGCCCAGGTGATCGGCAACGACGCCGCAATCACCATCGGCGGGATGCAGGGCCAGTTCGAGCTGAACGTCCGGGTCCCGTTGATCGCGAGGAACCTGCTCGACTCGATCAAGCTCCTGGCATCAGCCTCTCGCCTCCTCGATGAGCGCTGCGTCTCCGGCCTCGAGGCCAACGAGGAGATGACCACCCGCCACGCCGAGTCGACGCTGGCGACAGCGACGGCCCTGAACCCTCACATCGGCTACGACCGGGCGGCGGAGATCGTCAAGGAGGCGGCGGACTCAGGCCGCATCCTCCGCGAGGTCGCGATCGAGAAGGGGGTCTCGGAGGACGTCTTGAACAAGGCGCTCGACCACCGCAGGATGGCCCGGCCCCACGACTGAGCGTCGGGCGAGGCGAGCACAGCGAACTGATTGGGGACTTGACGCCCGTATAGCGGCGTCAACATCCCAATCGCCATCTGCCCACCCGGCCGAGGACTAGCGACGTCCCCGGCTCCTTGCCGGGGCACGGCGCACGATCTCGCAACCTCGGACCGAGTCCTTGCGGTCGACGATTGCCACGTCTCGGCGGCCCCGGCCGCAGCGGATCGCGTCGTGGGCGCCGTCACGGGCCCCGACCCGGTCGTCGCCCTGGCCGCTGTGCAGCCGGTCCTTGCCGGGCCCGCCGATGAGCCGGTCGGCTCCGGGACCGCCGGAGATCCGGTCGTTGCCGGACCCTCCCGAGGCCACGTCCCCTCCGCCTCCGGCGGCGATGCAGTCGACTCCCGCGAAGGCCAGCAGGCGGTCGTCGCCGCCGAGGCCGTTGAGCCTGTCGCCTGACCGCGTCCCGCGAAGGAAGTCGCGCTTCGAGGTGCCGATCCGGCGGTTGACGCAGCGGCCGGGCTTCACGGTGCCTCCGCCCCCTGAAGTCTTGCGTGGATCGGAGATCAAGAGCTCGACGTTGCGGTCGACCGCTAGACCCTCGCCACAGGGGGTGGTCCCACAGGCGCGGGCGCCCGCGTCGGGATCGTTGTAGGAGAGGGTGCGGCCGACCGATGCGAGGTCGTTCGTGTCGAACGCGGTGGCGGCGCCGACCGGCGCCGCGGCGTTCGAGGCATGGTCGATGATCGTCCCGAACAGGGAGAGGGTGCCGTCGTCGTTGTCGAAGAGCTGGAGGAGGCGGGCCTGCTGGGGCCAGTCGGCCTCGGCCGCCACGCGGACCTGCCAGAAGCCGCCGCCCTTGCCATCGGGATAGGGCTCGACCCTGTTGACGTGGCTGTGGCCGGCGACCCAGGCGATCACGTGCGGGTAGCGGTGGAGCAGCGCGGTCATGTCGTCGCCGAGGTGGATCGGAGTGGAGGCCCGCGGGTCGACGTCGCAGCCGGGGTTCATGTCGTGGGTGTGAACGTCGTCCGACGTGCAGGCCGGGGCGATCTCGTCCGGCACGTCGGCGGTCAGGCTGTTGATGGCGTGGTGGCTGAAGAGGATCACCAGCTCGTCAGAGGCAGTCGCCTTCTGCAACTGGTCCTCGAGCCACTTGAACTGCGGATCGTCCACATTACCGTCGGCGGAGGCGCCGATCGCGCCGCCCTCGGAGATGGTGTCGAGGGCGATCATGCGGATGCCCGGCTCGGGGCTGAAGGTGTAGTAGCCGGCGGAACCCTTCGATGCGGAATCGACGGCCGGATCGATCAGGCCGAAGCCGTGGCCGTCGGCCTGGGCGCCCGACTTCATCACCTGCTTGAACTGCTGCTTTGACACGTAGCGCCGCTCCGGATCCGGCGGCACCAGGATCGTCTTCGACGGGTCGGTGGTGAACAGGTTGAGGACGTCCTGGGGGGTGAAGTTGAGGAAGTTCGCGCCGCCGGGGAAGGTGGCGCTGAGGGGCTTGATGCAGCCGGTCGCCACGGTCTCGAAGGTCGAGGTCGCAGCGACGTTGCCCTGGACCAGGCCGTCATGGTTGCCGAAGGCGACGTAGCTCGGCACGTCCAGGCCCGCCGCGGTGAAGGGAGCCTGGGCACGGTTCATCAGGTCCGTGATCTGCGGGAAGGTCGAGTAGCGGCCGGCCGGCTGGGTCGGGAGGTCGGGGTCGTAGTAGTTCGACGCCATGCCCGTGTCGTCGGTGTCCTGGACGCCGGTGTAGGTGGCCGCCTCGGCCGCACCGGGAACTGAGCCGATGACGGAGGGGCCGCAGAGGAGGTTGGGCGCGCCGTTCGGCCCGGTCGTGGCACCCGGCGTGGCCGGGTCGACGCCCGAGTTGGGGTCGAGAGGGCCGCCCTCCAGCAATTCCCTCACCCACTGCGTTTCGTTCAGCTGCTGACTATCGGCGGAGTCGCCGGTGTCTATCGCGTAGGTCATCTTCGGGCGGACACCGCCGGCAGCCGCGACCGGCGCGGCGTTGATGAACGAGTTCATCTGGCGGATCATCGCGTCGTCGATCTGGGGCTCGAGCGCCTCGCCCGGCCGGAACGCGGCGCTGAACTGGGAGCTGACCGTGTCGAGGAACTCAACCCGAGCGGGGCTCTCCTCGTCGGCAAGCTGGAAGTCGGAGAGCTGGCCGAAGTAGGCGAGGGACTTGCGGCGCGCCTCACGGCCGGACTTCGCGGCGCCGACGCCGTCCTCGCGGACGACGTAGGGCTCGCCGCTCGACGGCGTCAGAGCGAGCTGGCGGAAGCCCGCGTCGAGGGTTGCCGGCCCGATCCGCTGCTCGAGCGTCGATTTGCCGTAGGTGTCCTGGGTCAACGCGGCTTGCGTGAGCGCGACCCCGCTGGCGGTGACGGCGCAGGCGACCGTTGCTGCAGTGACGAGAACCCGTACTTTCTTCACTCCATCTCCCTAGCTATCGACTCCCGCGCGGACGAGCCGCGCCCCGGGGGTTAACGCTAGCGCAGGAGAGGGTCCCCGCTACGCACCCTGCAGGCTGACGAAGCGCTCCTCGGTCAGCTCCAGGACCGCGAACGCGGGGCCCTCGCGAGTGTTGCCGGAGTCCTTGACGCCCCCGTAGGGCATCTGGTCGGCGCGGAAGGTCGGCACCTCGTTGATCAGGATGCCGCCGAACTCGAGCGTGTTGCCGGCCTCGATCGCGCGGCCGACGTCGGCGGTGAAGACGCCTGCCTGGAGCCCGAACTTCGAGTCGTTGGCCATCTCCAGGGCCTCCTCGAAGCGCGAGAAGCGGTGGACGGTAGCGACCGGCCCGAAGATCTCCTCGCACCACACCTTGGTGCCCCTCGGCGGGTCAACGAGGATCGTCGGTGCCAGGCAGCGGCCGTCGTCTACCAATTCGCCGCCGATCGCCAGCGTCGCGCCGGCCTCGACCGCCTCGTCGATCCATTTCTTGACGCGGTCGCGGTCGTCGCCGGTGATCAGCGGGCCGACATCGGTCTCCTCGTCGAGCGGATCGCCGACCTTGAGGCTCTCGATGTTCCCGACGAGGCGCTCGACGAACCTGTCGGCGATGTCCTCGTGCAGAAGGATTCGCTGGATCGATATGCAGCTCTGCCCGGCGTGGGAGAAGGCGTGGATCTGCGCCTTGTCGGCGGCCGTCTCCCAGGCGCCGTCGTCTGAGACGATCAGGGGCGCGTTCGAGCCGAGCTCGAGGTTCACCTGCTTGTGGGGGACGTCGGAGCGGATGCCCCAGCCCACCTTCGAGGACCCGGTGAAGCTCAGTGCGGTGGTCAGCTCGTGCTTGACGATCACGTCGCCGACCTCGGAGGCGGGGCCGGGGATGACTCTCAGCCAGGCCTCCGGGAGCCCGGCCTCGAGCAGGATTCTCGCCAGGTTCAGAGCTGAGATCGGCGTCTGGCCGGCGGGCTTGAGGACGACCGAGTTGCCGGCGGCGATCGCCGGGCCGAGCTTGTGGGCGACGAGGTTGAGCGGGAAGTTGAAGGGGCTGATCGCGCCGACCACGCCGTACGGGACGCGGAGCATCACGCCGAGCTTGCCCGCGCCTGCCGACGAGGCCTCCATCGGGACGGTGCCGCCGGTCAGCTTGCGTGCCTCGACGGCGGAGAACGCGAGGGTGTCGGCGCAGCGTTGGGCCTCGACCCTGGCCGTCTTCAGCGGCTTGCCGGCCTCGGCGGCGATCGCCAGGGCCAGCTCGTCGGAGCGCTCGTGGACGAGATGCGACGCCCGGTCGAGGACCTCGGCTCGCTCGTGCTGGGGGAACTCGCCGGCGCTGAAGACGTCATGCGCGGCGCGGACGGCCCTGTCGACCAGATCCGCGTCTCCCACCGCGACCCGTCCCACGGGGCTTCCGTCGTAGGGGCTCTCGACGTCCTTCCACTCGCCGGTCGTCTGCCACTCGCCTGCGGCAAGAAGCTGGTGGTCGGTCGCCGTGACCGTCTCTGTCGCCATCTCGGCTCCTCTCGTGGGTCCTCGCGGGCTGGATGCTCAGCGTAGTCCACGAGAACTACCCGCACGGCCGGGGGCCACGCCACCGAAGGCGTCGCCGTGCCCGGGCGGCGGGCACGGCGCCCGGGCTCCGGTCCCGTCGCGGGTCATCCGTCCGGATAGGGCTGCACCGGGATCCCGTGATCGGTCTCCCGCATGCCGAACTCGTAGGCAGCGCCGGCCTGCAGGGTGAGGGTGCGGGGCGGGGCGGCCTTGCGCTCGATCGTCAGCTCCAGGTCCGCGACCGAGCAGTTGATCGTGTTGTGCTCAGGCCCCTTGGGGTCGGCGTAGACCCAGGCGACGAAATCCTTCTTCGGGGCGGAGACGCGGCCGCGGACGGTGACGTCGCGGCCCGGGAGGACGAAGTCGCACGCCCCCGGCCGAGCGTCGATCGAGGTCGAGCGGATCGCGCCCAGCCCGCCGAGGCGGTGCTCCTCGCCGTCGAGGACGAGCATCCCCGAGGAGATCCAGGGCGACGTCCGGCTGCCGAGCTTCACCCGCGCCGCGCCGGCGTCGAAGTAGGCGTCGGGGTCGTCGTCGAACCCCGTTCCCTCCAGCCAGACCCAGCGCTCCGCGTGCTCGGTGCCCCAGTTGTGGCCGATCATCCCCGGCCAGTCGTCGATCGGGATCTCGGATCCGTCGACAGTGACGTGGCCGGTGAAATGGGCGAGCGGGTAGGGGGCGACGAACTTCGTCCGCGGCAGGGGCGCCCGGTACAGCCACTCGGCAGGGAGGTACCGGCAGGGCTCGGCGTCCCCGACGAAGGTGAACTCCCACGAGGCGGCGAGGGCGTCTGTCGAGACCGAGCCCCTCGCGCGGCCCGGCGCGATCTCCGCATCCGCGACCTTGATCCAACCGCCGCCCGGCACCGACAGCTCCTCCTCGGGCACCGTGATCTTAGCCGCCTTCGGCCCGTCGGCCTCACGGTCGAAGAGGACGAACCAGACCGATGCATTCGGCCGCGACCCGGGGCGCTTGTGGACGGTGTGGCGGATCCAGATGCCGCGCTCGCCGCCGGGCTCGCAGGCCTTGACATAGAAGCTCTCGTAGTGCCCGGCGGCCTCGCCGACGGCTGGGAAGCGGGGTCCCTGGTCCACGCGGCGGACGCTAACACGGGTCGAACCGGCGCCCCGTTTGGGCGGTTGGGTGATAATGAGAACGCGTGGAGGAGCGGGAAGAAGCACAGAGCGCGATCACCAGGCGGCGCCTGCTGGGCACGGGAGCGGCGGCCGGCGCCGGAGCCTTGCTGTCCGGAGCCCCGGCTGGCGCGGCCGAGAGGCCGAGAGCGCCCAATCGCAACCGCCAGCTCAGGAAGCGCAAGGTCGACGTCGCCATCGTCGGCGCCGGGTTCGCCGGGCTCACCGCAGCGCGGCGCCTCGCCGCCAAGGGTCAGTCGGTGGTGGTGCTCGAGGCGCGCAATAGGGTCGGCGGCCGCGCCCAGAACGCGTCCATCGGCGACGGTGAGATCACCGAGCGGGGTGGAACCTTCGCGGGGCCGACCCAGGACCGGATCGTCGCGCTCGCCGAGGAGGTGGGCATCGGCACCTTCCCGACCTACGACGATGGCATGAACGTCTACCTCTCCTCCGACGGCCGCTCGACCTACTCCGACACGGGCGTGACGGGCACCGCTCCGCCTGATCCATCAATCCTGCCCGACCTCGCTCTCCTCGTCGCCCGGCTCGACCAGATGTCGACGGAGGTCCCGGTCGCCGCCCCGCAGCGGGCCGCGAACGCGGCCAGCTACGACTCGCAGACGCTCGAGAGCTTCATCAACCAGAACGCGATCACCCCTCAGTTCAAGGCCCTGGGTCCCGCCGCCACCCGTCCGATCTTCGGCGCCGAGCCGCGTGAGCTCTCCCTCCTCTTTGTCCTCTTTTACATCGCGTCCTCGGGCAATGCGGAGAATCCGGGGACGTTCGAGAGGAACTTCAACACCCGCGGCGGTGCCCAGATGTCGCGTTTTCGCGGCGGCACCCAGCCCATCTGCCAGAGGATCGCGCGCCGGCTCGGCAGGCGCGTGATCCGGCGGACCCCGGTGCGGCGGATCATCCAGCGCCGGGGCCACGTCGAGATCCACTCGGACCGGATCAACGTCGAGGCCAAGCGGGTCGTCGTCGCAATCCCACCCACGCTGGCGGGCCGAATCGACTACCACCCGGCCCTGCCTTTCGAGCGGGATCAGCTGACCCAGCGCCTGCCGCAGGGGACGCTGACAAAGGTGACGGTCGTCTACGAGAAACCGTTCTGGCGGGAGGCCGGCCTCAATGGCAGCGCTCTCTCGACCCAGGGCCCAGTCTCGGCGACCTTCGACGACAGCCCCAAGGACGGCAACAAGGGTGTGATCTTCGGCTTCGTCGGCGGTGACAATGCGCGAGCCTTCAATGCGCAATCGCCAACGGCGCGGCGGAGCCAGGTCCTCGACGAGTTCGTGACCCTGCTCGGTCCGCAGGCCCGCTCCGCGGTCCAGTACCTGGAGTCGAACTGGTCCGCGCAGCCCTGGTCGCGCGGCTGCCCGGTGGGAATCGCCGCACCCGGCGTCCTCACCGCGTATGGAGACTGGATCCGCCGCCCGATCGGCCACATCCACTGGGCCGGAACGGAAACGTCGGACTACTGGAACGGCTACATGGACGGCGCTGTCCGCTCCGGCGAACGCGTGGCAACCGAGGTACTCGCTGCGCTCTAGATCAGTGATTCCTATTCAGCCCGCTCAATGGTCATAGGCGATCAGGCTCCGACCGGGCTCGCCGACCTCCCAGTTGTGCCAGACGCAGGCGCCGAGGGCGAGCAGGCGCTGGGCGACGCGGGTGCAGAGGCCCTGCAGGGTGTGGGCGCCGTGGCGCTCGAGCGAGAGCTGGTCCTTCAACTGGTCAAAGATCGCCTCGATCCACTGGCGGACTGCCCCGAGCGAGCCGAAGCGCGTCGCTTCGTCGCGGCGATCGGGACGCAGGAAGGTGCCGCCGAGGGCGGCGACGAGCTGCTCGACCTCAGCGCCCGAGAGCCCCTTGTCGCCGATCACCGTGTAGCCCTCCAGCTCCACCCGCCCGAGCAGCTCGGCGACAACCTCGCGCTCGGGCGCGTTGGCCGGGGCCAGCTCGAAGGCGATCGGCATCCCGTCGGAGGCGCAGAGCAGGTAGAGCTTGAAGCCCCAGAAGTGGCGCGAGTGGGCGGCGCAGAAGCCGTAGGCGGCGTGGCCGGCGAGCTCGGAGCGCTTCACGGTCTCCCGCGAGGCCCCGCAGGGGACCGGTGTCGCGTCAACCAGCCTCAACCCGTCACACCAGGAGGGCGCGATGCGGGCCAGGGCACCGAGCAGGGAGACGATCTGAGGGGCCAGCGCCCGGACCCGCTTGTTGTAGCCGGACTGGCCGGGGATGTAGGGGAAGAGGTGGCCGAGGCGGCGCCTTGCGAAGCGCAGGAAGCGGCGCTCCTTCGAGCAGTCGAGCATGATCTGGGCGACGGCGAGGCAGATCAACTCGGCGTCGGTGATCTTTGGCTTTCGCCCCGGCCGGGAGGGATCTCTCCCAGGCAGGAAATCCGCGGCAAAGACATAAAGTGCCGTCAGAAGGTCGTCGAGGTCGGCGCGCATCGCTTCCACCTCCAGGTGGTCGGCTTTGTGGGAACACGCCGACCTTCGACGGCCTTTTCTCTGGCCCTACCCAGCCGCTCGCCGCGCCGGAGCGATTAGGAATCAGTCATCTAG
>JBBSQE010000079.1:0-12573 GCA_038258095.1 Solirubrobacterales bacterium
GGAAGCTGTGTGTAGACGAGATCGGTTGCGAGCGCCGACGGAGTGGCCGCGGCAATCGAGATCGGGGTGTGGTTGACCGGGCTGACCCAGGGGACCAGCGAGCCGTTGGGCAGCATCGTCCGGTTCTTCAGTGTGCCGAGCGCTGCCGCCATCATGCCGCCGTAGGAGCCTCCCTTGGCGCCGATCTCGCCGGGGTTGACGACGCCCTCGTTGACGAGCCGGCCCATCAGCTCCTGGGCGTCGCGGACCTCGTAGCGCATGTCGATCATCTTGATGTCGCCGTCGGCGCAGGTGCCCCACGTTGGCGGGTTGGCGTGGGAGGCATCGGACCCGCAGGTCTCGTGCCAGCCCCGGTCGGTCATCGAGAACACGGCGTAGCCGTCGTCGACCCAGTTCTGCGTGGATCCCTCTCCCGGCAGGATCTTGCTCTGGCCCCAGCCGTGGTAGATGCCGATCAGGGGAAAGTTGCCGTCGGGGCCGACCGGCGCGGGAGGAAGGGTGACGCTGACATCGACCGGAGTCCCGTCCCAGCTGCGGACCAGGCTTGGGGATCCGCTGCACCAGCGCTGGCCGGCATTTGGCCCGGCGCCCTGGACGGAGCAGGTGACCGCTGGGCTGGCGAGCCCGGTGAAGACGGAGGGGACGGTTGCGCTTGCGCTCGCCGGCGCGAGCAGGCCGGTACAGACGACGATCCCGATGATCACTCTACGCATGGCGCTGCCCCTCATCTTGCTCCACTCGTCGTCTTTCCCGGTTATGGAAATGAACCGCACGGACAGGCGTAAGTTGCGCGCCGCCGCTAGCCGCCGAGCTCCAGAGGGAGCGCCTTGGGCCCGTCCGGATACAGGTAGCGCAGGTCCTCGTCTGACATCTCGAGCGTGTTCGCCAGCTCGGTCGGCGCGCCCGAGACCAGCCAGAGCTGATCCGTGTCCGTGTCGTTGAAGAGCTGCCGGGTCGACGAGGGCTCGACCAGGATCGCGTCCAGCGACGCCAGCGCCAGCACGTCGTCGTCGACACGCATCCGTCCCTCGCCCTCGAGCAGGAGATAGAGCTCCTCGGTGGCCCGGTGGCGGTGCTTCGTCGACGCCTGACCCGGCCCGATCCGCCACAGCCGCGAGCCGAGCGAGCCCGCCTCGAGCTGCTTGGCGAGGTCGGTGTTCAACACCCCCATCTGGTTGGACCGCCGCCAGAACGCCTCGTCTGCCTTGAGCACGCGATAGGTCATCTACGAAGCCTCCTGGTTCCTGTTTGGATCATCGCCCCAAGTCTGCCAGTGCCCGTGTCCTAGGCTTGGCGCATGCCGAGCGATGCCGAGCTCCAGCGGGCCGTGAGGGCGGTCGTCAGGGACTGCCTGGGAGTGAGCGATGGGGAGGAGCTCCTCGTCATTTGCAACCCGGCTACGCGGGAGCTGGGGGAGATGCTCCGCGCCGAGGGTCAGGACGCGGGAGCCGATGCGACGCTTGCGGTGATGGCGGAGCGCGCGACACACGCCGGCGAGCCCCCCGGGACCCTCGCCGCCGCGATGGCCGCCGCCGATGTGGTCCTGGCGCCGACCGTGCAGTCGCTCTCCCACACCGCTGCGCGCAAGGCCGCCAGCGAGGCCGGAGCCCGGATCGCCACTCTCCCGGGAGTGACCGAGGAGATGCTCGCCAGGGTGATGAGCGCGGACATGGCCGAGCTGCGCAGGCGCGGCGACGCGGTCGCGAAAATCCTCGACGACGGCGCCGAGGCCCACATCACCTGCGAGGGAGGCAGCGACCTGCGCCTCTCGCTCGAGGGCCGCACCGCCATACCCGACGCCGGCGACCTCACGGCCCGCGGCGCCTTCGGCAACCTGCCCTGCGGCGAGGGGTTCATCCCACCGCTCGACGCCGAGGGAGCACTTTCGATCGACGGCTCGATCGCCGGTGTAGGCAAGGTCGGTGACGCTGTCCTGCTGACAGTCTCCGGCGGGAATCTGGTCGGCGCTACCGGGCCCGACGGAGAGGAGCTGCTGCGCCTGCTCGCCGCGGGCGGCGAAAAGGGCGCGAACATCGCCGAGCTCGGCATCGGCACCAATGAGAAGGCGATCCTCACCGGCAACATCCTCGAAGACGAGAAGATCCTCGGCACAGCGCACGTCGCCTTCGGCGCCTCGGCCGCGATCGGCGGCAACGTTCAGGTGCCGGTTCACCTCGACTGCGTCGCGCTGAGGCCGACGGTCATGGTCGACGGTGAGCCGCTCGTGGACGCGGGCCGGCTCGTCGTCTGACGAGGACGGGGCGATGGCGATCCAGATCGCGCTGCTGAGGGGGATCAACCTAGGCTCACGCAACCGCGTGGCGATGCCGGAGTTGCGCGAGATGTGCGAGGGGCTCGGCCACGCCGATGTCCGGACGCTCGTCCAGAGCGGCAACGTGGTCCTTGACGCGAAGACGAAGCCCGCGGCCACGGCGAAGGCGATCGGGAAGGCACTTAAGGGTGAGCTCGGCATCGAGGTCCCGGTGGTCGTCCGCTCGCGCGCCCAGATGAGGAAGGTCGTGGACGCGAATCCCTTCGGCGAGCACACGGGCAAGCCAAAGCTCCTGCTCGTCACCTTCCTCTCCGAGAAGCCTGCGAAGAGGGTGGTCGACGGGTTCGACCCCGCGGACTTCGAGCCGGAGCGGTTCGAGGTCGCCGGCCGCGAGGTCTACTCGTGGCACCCGGGCGGGATGCAGCGCTCGAAACTCGGCCGGGCACTCGTCGACAAGCGCCTCGGCGTCGTGGCGACGAACCGCAACTGGAACACCGTCACGAAGCTGGTCGAGATGGCCGAGGGCTGAGGGCTCAGCGCGTGGCGTCCGCCCCACATCGCCTCGTCCCCCCACCCCCTTCCTCTGGGGTGGCCGGATGACGCTCCTCGCCGTCCCGAACATCTCCGAGGGGCGCGACTTCGGGCTGATCGCGGACCTCGAGCGCGCGGTTCGGGGCGACGGGGTGGAAATCCTCGATCGCCACACCGACGCCGACCACAACCGGACGGTGCTGACGATGTCCGGCGGGTCCGGTTCGCTCCCCGATTCGCTCGGGGGCCTGGCCGCCGAGGCCGTCTGCGCGATCGACATGCGCACGCACCAGGGCCTGCATCCGTGCATCGGCGGGCTCGATGTGTGCCCGGTCGTCTATCTGGACGGCGCCGATCAAGGCGCGGCACGGGACACGGCCGTGGCCGTCGCCGAGCGTATCGGTGACCTCGGCATCCCCGTCTTCCTCTACGGAGAGCTCGCGTCAAGCCCCGAGCGCGCCGAGCGCTCCCACTTTCGCGACGGTGGGCCGGCGCGCCTGGAGACCCGGATGGCCGACGGGGGCCTTCGGCCCGACTTCGGCCCCGACGAGCCGCACCCGAGGGCCGGCGCCACTCTCGTCACCGCCCGCCGCCCGCTCGCGGCCTTCAACGTCGAGCTCGACACCGCCGACGTCGAGACTGGCCGGGCGATCGCCGCGGCGCTGCGCGAGAGCGGGGGGGGGCTGCCCGGAGTGAGGGCGATCGGGCTGGCGCTCGGGAGCGGCCGGGCGCAGGTGTCGACGAACATCCACGATCCGCTCGGCGTGCCGCTCGGAGCGGTCGTCGAGCGGGTCCGCGAGCTCGCCGCGAGCCACGGCGCAAGACCGGTCGAGGCTGAGCTCGTCGGCCTGATTCCGGAGGCGGCGCTTGTCGGCTATCCGGACGACGTACCGATCCGCGGCTTCGAGGGGGCCGCTCACATCATCGAGCGACGCCTGAACGTCTAGATTCCTTCTCATGGCCCAGACGAAGAAGAAGCGCAAGCGCAAGCACCGCGGCACCCAGGGAGGCAAGGTCGACGCGAGCCGCCGCGCCCGGCCGCGGACGCGGGAGGAGGCGAAGGCCCGCGCGAAGTCCGGCCGTTCGAAGCCTGCCCGTGGACGGGGAGACAAACCGCCGACCTGGCGCTCCGCCACGATCCGCGGCGTCATCGCTGCGGTTCTCTTCGTCGTGCTGCTGTTCCTGATCTTCGGGGAGACGCTCGTCCAGTCGCTGGCCTTCGGCGTCTTCATGCTCGCCTTCTACATCCCCGCCGGCTTCTACATCGACCAGTGGGCCTGGCGCCGCCGTGAGCGTGCGCGTATGCGCGGACGCAGCGGAGGACGCTGATGGATGTCCACATGCTCACGGTGGGACCGGTCGCGGAGAACTGCTTCATCGCGCGGGCGAACCCGTCCGCTGACACCGCGCTGATCATCGACCCCGGCGAGGAGGCCGACAGGATCCTCGGGGTCGCCGCCGAGATGGGAGTGAAGGTCGAGGCGATCCTGCTCACCCACTGCCACTTCGACCACATCGGCGCGGTCACCCCGGTTGCCCGCGCGACCGGCGCTCCCGTCTACTGTCCCGAGATCGAGGTCCCCGTGCTCGCGGACATCATGGCCTACGTCCCGTGGCCCGGCTTCGGCCCGTTCGAGAGCTACGACGCCGATGAGAACGTCTCCGGGGGCGAGACGCTCGAGCTCGCCGGCATGGAGCTCGATGTCATCTTCACGCCTGGCCACAGTCCCGGCCACGTCACCTACTCGGTGAAGGGAGAGGACGTCCTCTTCTCGGGCGATGTCCTGTTCCAGGGGTCGGTCGGCCGCGTCGACTTGCCGGGCGGGAGCTGGGCCGTACTCGCCGAATCGATCCAGACCCTGCTCGATGGTCACCCTCCAGAGACGGTTGTCAACCCGGGCCACATGGGCATCACGACGCTCGGCGCCGAGCGGGCGACGAACCCGTTCCTCGCCGAACTGGCGCAGTAGCCCCGTGCCCGAGCGGCCCAAGGCCCCGCGCGGCACCTTCGACGTCCTTCCCGGCAACGCGACGCTGCGGGCGCGTGCTCTGGCCGCCGCCGAGGGGATCTTCGACCGCGCCGGGTTCGGCAGGATCGAGACACCGGTCTTCGAGGACACCAACCTGTTCAAGCGCGGGGTCGGCGAGTCGACGGACATCGTCGAGAAGGAGATGTTCACGTTCGACGACCTGGGCGGCCGGAGCATCACGCTGCGGCCCGAGGGCACCGCGGCCGTCTGCCGTGCCTACGTCGAGCACGGGATGCACAAGCTCGCGCAGCCCGTGCGCCTCTGGTACTGGGGCCCGTTCTTCCGCTACGAGGCGCCGCAGGCCGGGCGTTATCGCCAGTTCCACCAGGTGGGCCTGGAGACGATCGGAACCGATGATCCGTTGGCCGACGCCGAGGCGATCGTGATCCTCTCCGAGCTGCTCGACGAGCTCGAGATCCCCGGGGTCGAGTGCCGGGTCTCGAGCCTGGGCTCACACGTGGCGCGGGCCGCCTACCGCGAGGAGCTGACCGCGTATCTCCGTGCGAACGAGGGCGACCTCTCCGAGGACGTGAGACGCCGGATCGACCTGAACCCGCTGCGGGCCTTCGACGCCAAGGACGAGTCGACCAAAGGCGTGATGGAGAACGCTCCGAAGCTGGTCGAGCGACTCGAGGGCTCCGACGCCGAGCGTTTCGCCGAGGTTCGCGCTCTGCTCGACGACTCGGGCATCGAGCACGAGGTGGACCCGACCCTCGTTCGCGGCCTTGACTACTATTCCCACACGGTCTTCGCCTTCACCTGCGACCGCCTCGGCGCCCAGTCGGAGATCGGGGGCGGGGGTCGCTACGACGGCCTGATCGCAGAGCTCGGCGGCCCCGACACCGCCGCCGTCGGCTGGGCCGCCGGCATCGAGCGGATCCTGCTTGCGAGCGCCGCCGCCGAGCCGGAGCCCACGCGCGATGTCTTCGTCGCAGTGGGGGACGGTGGCCAGGCACGGCGCGCGATGGCGCTTGTCACCGAGCTTCGCCACGCCGGCCTCAGCGCCGAGCTGGACCTCGCCGGCCGCAGTCTCAAGGGCCAGCTCAAGCAGGCGAACCGGATCGGCGCGCGCGCCGTCGTGATCCTTGAGGCCGGTGACGCGGTCCAGATCAAGGACATGGAGACGGGACAACAGCGCTCCGGTGACGCCGGACGGGTGTTGGAGGAATTGACCGGGAGAGATTGACGGGTTTGAGCAGACTCCGGTACCGGGGTTATGCTCGGCGGTGACAAGTCCGACTGGGGGTTGCTGATGGGATTGAGGATCAGAACGATTTCGAAGTCGTTCGCCGCGGCATGTGCGGTCGCCGTCCTGGCTCCGGCAGCGGCGTCGGCGGCCACGATTTCGGTCACCACGATGACCGACGAGATCTCCAATCCCGGAACCGGTTGCAGCCTCCGCGAGGCGGTCCTCAGCGCGAACACGGACGCGTCCGTGGGCGGTTGCCCGACGGGAGCCGGGTCGGACACGATCACGATCCCGGCGGGCACCTACGGCACAGCGGGTCTCCCGGGCTCGGGCGAGGAATTCGCAGTCACGGGTGACCTCGACGTCCGCGGCAATGATGCACTGACGATCACCGGAACCGGCAAGGTCGTGATCAGCGGCGGTGGAGCGGACCGAGTCTTCGACCACCCCAGCGGCACCGGATCTCTCGAGATCCGCAATGTGACGATCGTCGGTGGCAATGTTTCGGGCGTCAACAACGGCGGTGCCATCCTCAACGCCGTGGGGTCGCTGACACTCGAGAACGTGACGCTGTCGCAGAACTTCGCCAACATCGACGGCGGGGCATTGACCAACTACGCCTCCGCAACCCTCACCAACGTCACGATCTCGGGCAACGTCGCCTACGGCTCAGGCGGCGGCGTCTACGCCCCCGGGGGTAGCGCGACGACGGTCCGCAACTCGACGATCGCCGGCAACAACGCAGACGGGGATGCCAGTGACAATGGGGACGGTGGCGGATTCGCCACGATGGGCACCTTCAACACCTTCAACACGATCATCGCCAACAACTCCGACTCGTCGCCGACTCCGGCGAACCAGCTTCCGGATTGCTCGAGCGGGCCTGGCTTCTTCCCCCGCTACACGCTGATCGGGAACTTCGCGCCGGCGACCTGTCTCGTCGGCTTCGACCCGATGACGAACATCAAGAACCAGGACCCGAAGCTCGGGCCTCTGGCCGACAATGGCGGCGATGTCAGCACCAGGGCTCTGGAGTCGGGCAGCCCGGCGATCGATGTCGGTGGCGAGGCCGCACCCGATACGTGCGCGGCGACGGATGCCCGGGGGGTGTCGAGGCCCCAGGGCCCCCGCTGCGATTTGGGCGCATTCGAGCTCCAGCCGACCCCCCCGCCTCCGCCTTTCAAGGGCAAGTGTGCAGGCAAGACTGCGACGATCACCGGCACGGCGGGCCGCGATGTCATCAAGGGGACCAACAAGCGCGACATCATCGCCGGCCTCGGCGGCAACGACAGGATCAGCGGCCTCGGCGGCAACGACCTGATCTGCGGCGGCGCCGGCCGCGACATCATCACCGGCGGCCGTGGCAGGGACCAGCTCAGGGGCGACGCAGGAGGCGATGGGCTCCAGGGCAACGACGGCAACGATGTCCTCGTGGGTGCGGCCGGCAACGACAAGATGCTCGGAGGGCGCGGACGAGACAGGCTCTTGGGCGGCCCCGGCAGGGACCGGATGTTCGGCGGCCCGGGCAGAGACCGGCTCGTCGGCGGTCCGGGCAGGGACATCCAGAAGCAGTAGGCCAGGCCAGACGGGGCGGCGACGGCGGCCACCCCGCGCCTGCCAGACTGGCGCATCGATGAGCGCCGAACCACTCCCAGCCCTCCGCCCGAACGCATACCGCGACGCCTGGTGCGGGGGAGTACTTCCTGACCGTGTCGGCTCCGACGCGCGCGTTGCCGGATGGGTGCACCGCCGTCGCGACCACGGCGGCCTTGTTTTCGTCGATCTGCGCGACCGCACCGGGATCGTCCAGCTCGTCATCGACCCGGATGAGTCCGCCGAGGCCCACGAGCTGAGCCACAGGCTGCGATCGGAGGACATCGTCTCGGTCGCCGGCCCGGTCGTGAAGCGCCCGCCGGAGACGGTCAACGAGGACCTGCCGACCGGCGAGGTCGAGCTGCGGGTCACCTCGGCCGACCTCCTCTCTGACGCGGAAACGCCGCCGTTCGAGATCGAGGGAAGCGGGGGAGAGGTTGGTGAGGACGCCCGTCTGCGCTACCGCTACCTCGACCTTCGCCGAGAGCGCATGCAGGAGGCGATGAGGCTCCGCCACCGTGTGAGCTCCTCCATCCGCGGCTTCCTCGGGGACGAAGGTTTCTATGACATCGAGACGCCGGTGCTGACGCGCTCGACCCCCGAGGGCGCCCGCGACTTCCTCGTGCCCAGCCGCATCCAGCAGGGCTCCTTTTACGCCCTGCCGCAGTCCCCGCAGCTCTTCAAGCAGCTCCTGATGGTCGCCGGGTATGAGCGCTACTTCCAGATCGCCCGCTGCTTTCGCGACGAGGACCTCCGCGCCGACCGTCAGCCGGACTTCACGCAGCTCGACATCGAGATGTCGTTCGTGGACGTCGAGGACGTGCTCGACCTGAACGAGCGCCTGGTCTCCCATGTGCTCGGGGAGATGGGGCTGGAGGTCCCGATCCCGTTCAACCGGCTCCCCTACGACGAGGCGATGGCGCGCTTCGGCTCCGACAAGCCGGACACCCGCTTCGGCCTCGAGATCACCGACCTCACCGACATCCTCCGCGAGACCGAGTTCAAGGCCTTCCGGGGCGTGATCGACGCCGGGGGAGCGGTCCGTGCCTTCAACTGCGGCAAGCGCGAGATGTCTCGGGCCCAGCTCGACGGCCTGATCGAGGAAGCCAAAGAGCTGGGAGCGAAGGGGCTTGTCTGGGCATTCCGCGAGGGGGACGGCTGGCGCGCTCCGATCGCCAAGTTCCTTTCCGCCGAGGAGCTGAGTGCGATGAACGAGGCCCTCGGCGCCGAGGAGGGCGACCTCATGCTCGTTGCCGCGGACAAGCCCGACGTCGTCGCCGGGATCCTCGGGGGGCTGCGCGTCCGGCTCGGCAGGCGCTGGGACCTGATCCCCGAGGGCTCGAACGAGCTGACCTGGATCACCGACTGGCCGCTGTTCGGCTGGAACGAGGGAGAGGATCGTTGGGACGCGCTCCACCATCCCTTCGTCGCGCCGGACGGCGAGCTCGATCCCGAGCAGCCAGGGGAGGCCCGCGCGCTCGCCTACGACCTCGTCTGGAACGGGGTCGAGCTTGGCGGCGGCTCGATCCGTATCTCCGACCCCAAGGTCCAGGAGGCCGCATTCGCGGCGCTCGGGATCGGGGCCGAGGAGGCCGAGGCGCGCTTCGGCTTCCTCCTCGAGGCACTCCGCTACGGAGCCCCGCCGCACGGCGGCATCGCCTACGGGCTCGACCGCTGGGTCGCCCTGCTCCACGGCACGGACTCGATCCGCGACGTCATCGCCTTCCCGAAAACCGCCTCGGGCGGCGACCCCTTGACAGGCGCACCGGCTCCGGTTGACGAACGCCAGTTGCGCGACCTCGGCATCGCCCTCCGAGCCGTCAAGCCGCCACCGCCGCCGGTGCCGCCCTCGACCGGCTGATGGGCCTGTTCGACCGCCTGCGCCGCGGGATGACCGGGGGATCCGGTAACGCGACGATCCACATCGGCGACCCGTTCTATGACGAGTGGGAGGTCGTCCGTGACTACGGGGACCTCCCGATCGCGCAGGCGTTCCAGAGCGCGCTCCACGAGGCGGAGATCACCGCCGTGATCACCGCCGACTGGAAGCTCGACCGTTTCGGCCGCGGCGACATCGCGCTCCGCGTGCCGCCCGGGAGCTGGTCGGACGCAGAGGAGTTGCTCTCGAACCTGGACTGACCCGAACCCCGAACCCCGGCCCGAGAATTTGACCCGGGCGCAGGCGGTGGTAGGTTGTCCCCGAGGCTCGAGCCCATTCGCAAGTCGTCTCAAATTTTTTCCCAACACCAACGGCTCGGGAGCCCACCGTCCTCTTGCCCCGTGGGGCCGGAGGCAGGGCACCCACCTTCTCTTTGAAGGGTCAAAAGCCGAGACGACACCGGTGGGTTGGAGCCTCTTTTTTGTTCCTTGGCGCGCCCCGTAACCTCTGGCGCATGAGCGCGGCCGAATTCGAACAGTATCTGCGCGACGACTCGCGGCGAGGCGATGCGCCGCGTGGCGCCTACTCTGGTGCGGCTGGCGGGGCTGCCTGCGGCGATCTGTGCCGGGTGTCGCTCAGGCTCCAGGCCGGGGCGGTTGCCGAGGCCACCTTCGACGCCGAGGGCTGCGGCGCGATGGTCGCTGCCGGCGCGGCGGTGTGCGAACTGGTGGACGGCGCTTCGGTCCTCGCGGCAGCGCGCGTCGGGTCGGACGAGATCGAGGCCGAGCTCGGCGGCTTGATCCCGGCCAAGTTGCACGCCCCGCAGCTGGTCGGCGACGCGCTCCACCGGGCCCTCGCCTCGGCCGCCGCCTCGGCGCAGACGCTCGCCTCTCCAAAAGCTGACCGCGTACTTGTCGCGATGTCGGGCGGGGTCGACAGCACGGTCGCGGCTCTCCTCGAGCGCGAGCGGGGCGCCGACGTGGTCGCCGTGACGCTGAAGCTCTGGGCCGACCCCGAGACGGACGGCACCAAGGCCTGCTGTTCGCCCGAGGCCGTCCTCGGCGCCCGCCGGCTCGCGCACTCGCTCGGCCTCCCTCACATCACCCTCGACCTCGAGGAGGAGTTTCGTCGCCGGGTCGTCGGGCGCTTCATCGACGGCTACACGGCGGGGGAGACCCCGAACCCGTGCGTCCTCTGCAACGGCGAGGTGCGCCTGGCGGCGATGATCGATCTCGCCGACCGTGTCGGCGCCACCGACCTCGTCACCGGCCACTATGCGCGGGTGGTCGACGATGCGGGCGGCCCACTGCTGGCCGCTGCCTCGGACCCGGCGAAGGATCAGAGCTACATGCTCGCCTCGCTGCCGCCCGAACACCTGCGACGCCTGCGCTTTCCGCTTTCGGAGATGACCAAGCCCGAGGTCAGGGCCGTCGCCCGGGCCCACGGTCTGGCGGTCCATCGCAAGCCCGACAGCATGGACCTCTGCTTCCTCGCGGGAACCGGCAAGCGGGAGTTCCTGCGCCGCCACGCGGGCCTCGGCGACCGCGAGGGCGCCATCGTCGACCGTAATGGCGAGCGCCTAGGGACACATTCGGGCCACCAGCACTTCACCGTCGGCCAACGCAAGGGAATCGGCGTGGGAGGTGGCGACCCCCTCTACGTGCTCGGGACCGACGCGGCCGAGAACACGGTGACCGTCGGCGCCCGGAAGGACCTCGAGGTGTCGGAGGTGCGGGTGCGCAACGTCGTCTTGCACCGCGACGGCTCCGAGGTCGATGGCGTGCGCCTGCGCTACCACGCTCCCGTTGTCCCGGCGGCTGTCGAGGGGGCCGCGGGAAGGCACGAGGCTTGCACCGTGGAGCTCGCCGATCCCTTCGCCGGCGCCGCTCCGGGCCAGGCCGCGGTGCTGCTGAGCGGCGACACGATCGTCGGCCACGGGACGATCACCCGCCGTTGACCCGATGACTGGGATGTTGAGGCCCCTCCAGGGGCGTCAACTTCCCAACGGACGTCCTAAACGGGGTTGGCTCGAAGCCAGCTCAGGGCTGCGGCAGCATCGGAGCCCGGCGGGAACACCGGATAGAGCACCCACTCGATGCGCCCGGCGCGGGCGATCAGCGTCAGCCGCTTGAAGAGCCGCAGGCCCGACGTCTCGAATGTCGGCAGCTCCAGACCTACTGGACACGGCTCCGCCAGCGCCATCGCTGAGTCATTGAGCAGCGGATACGGCATGTGCTCGCGTTCGGCGAATTCCGACTGCGCTGCGAGTGGTTGCGAGCTCAAGCCGTAGACGCTCGCGCCCGCACCTGCGAGCTCGTCCTTCAGATCTCGAAACGCGCAGTTCTGTGGCGTGCATCCGCGCGCGCCGGGGATCTCGTCCCATCCGCGCAGGAGCGGCTCGCCCGGCATCCCGGTCCGTGGGTAGATGTAGAGCACCAGGGTCTCGGCCGAGACCTCGCGCAACGAAACGGCACCCCCGGATGTGCCCTGCAGCTCCAGTCCCGGAACCTCAATCCCGACCAGGTGATCCGCCGCGTCGTCATCCTCCGGAACCGGCAGTCCGGAGGGCAGGGACCCGTAGTCCTTCTCGGTAGCCATCCGCCGTGTTCTACAGCTCGGCGCGCCTGCGGGAGGCGATCACCCGCCGTTGACCGGACGACTGGGATGTTGAGGCCCTCCCAGGGGCGTCAACTCCCCAATGAACGCTCGCCGGCCGTGGCCACCGTGCTCGCGGGCGGGGTGCGCACCGATCAGCCCGCACCTAGGCTTAGGCTTCTGCGCTCCATGAAGACCACGGAGATCCGCGACACCTACCTCAGATTCTTCGCCGACCGCGACCACCGCGTCGTGCCGTCGGCATCGCTCGTGCCCGCGGCGCTCGATCCCTCGGTTCTCCTGACGACGGCCGGCATGCAGCCGTTCAAGCCGTACTTCCTCGGCCGCGAGAAGCCACCGGCGCCGCGGCTCGCCGACGTCCAGAAGTGCTTCCGCACGACGGACATCGAGGAGGTCGGCAACACCGCCCGGCACCTCACGTTCTTCGAGATGCTCGGCAACTGGAGCTTCGGCGACTACTTCA
>JBBSQE010000080.1:0-12489 GCA_038258095.1 Solirubrobacterales bacterium
CGCAAGCGCCTCTGGCCGAAGGCCGTCGATGCCTATGGCGGCTACGCCGGTTACCAGGAGCGCGCCGGCCGGGAGATCCCGGTGGTCATCCTCGAGCCGCGGGGTTAGCCGCGCTGACGATCCACGTCGACGTCTTCGCGTAGACGCCGTCGCCGCGAACGTACTCGGCGAACGCCTCCTGGAGGGCAGCCTCGATCTGAGGGCGCATCTCGATCGCTTCGTCTCCGGCCAGGCGCAAGACCTCGCCGGCGGGACCGAGCGCAGTGATGAAGGCGATGGCGCGATCCAGGTCATCCGCGAACCGGGCGTCGATGTCGGAGCGATGGAACTCGACATCTTCGAAGCCGGCCCCGATCAGGATGTCGCTGGTCGTATCGGCGCCGGCCATCGAGAACGGCCCGGGTCCGCAGGTCAGCTCGTCGGAGTCCTCGTCCTCGGTCACGAACTGCTCGACCACCTGCTCGGCCCGGTACATCAATTCGTTGTCGATCTTCTGTCGCCAGACCACCATGCAGAGCCGCCCGCCGGGCACCAGCGCGCCGCGGATGTTGCGCATCGCCGCGACGGGATTGGCGAAGAACATCGTCCCGAAGCGCGAGAAGACACGGTCGAATTCCTGCCGAGGCCGGGACGTCTCGAGATCTCCGGCCTCGAAGCTGACGTTGGAGGCACCCGCCTGCGCCGCCTCTTCGCGTGCAGATTCGACGAAGCGCTCGGCAGCGTCGATCCCAACCGCGCGGCCGTCGGGCCCGACCATGCGCCCGATCTCGATCGTCGTGTCCCCGAACCCGCAGCCGACGTCGAGCACCTGCTCACCGGATTGGGGCGGATGCAGCTCAAGTGCCCTCGTTCCATGGGCGCCGAGCGCACTGACGACGACGTCACGGAACTCGAGGAACCGGTCGAAGAGCACGCCGTTCCATGCTCCGACTGCCTCTTCGTTGGCGGTCGCCACCTCAGTCATGTGCGCGATGTTACCCGCCTACCTATCCTCGGTCGGGTGCCGAAGCGGGAAATCGACCTCGAATCAGTCGAGCGCAACCTTCGCGCCGAGCTGGCCGAGCTCCGCGAGCGCCTGGCGGAGTTGTCGAAGCCTCCGGAGCGGGGTAGCCAGGTCGGCTTCGGCAAACGGGTCGGGGACGGGACCACCGAGGCAGTCAGCCGCCTCACGGAGGTCGGCGTCTTCGAGACGCTGACGGATTCCGAGCGCCGCGTCACCCAGGCGCTCGAGGCAATCGAAGCCGGGACCTACGGCATCTGTGAGAACTGCGGTGAGCCGATCCCGGCCAGGAGGCTCGAGGTCGCGCCCCAGGCCACGCTCTGCGTCGATTGCGCTCGCTGAGATCTGGGCTCAGCCCTCGTTCTCGACCGGACCGTCCTCGGGGTCTTCCTCGGGCGGGACCACGCCGCCGCGCTCGGTACCGGCGATCAGCTCGTCGGGCTTCACGTCCTCGGGGATGAAGCCGGACTTCATGCCGAAGTAGACGGCTTGGGGGTGGTGGGTGATGATCGCGACGGTCGACTGCTCGGGCATCACGGCGTAGCCGCCGGAGAGGCTCATGCCGATCTCCTCGAGGCCGAGGAGCCGCCAGACCTTCTCGTGCTCAGACTGCTCCGGGCAGGCGGGGTAGCCCCACGAGTAGCGGCGGCCCTGGCCGGGGCCGATCGCGAGTTCCTTGCGTACCCGCGAGTGGAGCCACTCGGCAAGGCCCTCGGCGGACTGCACGCCGAGGCCGTGGACGAAGAGCTGCTCGGCGAACTCGCCCTCGGACTCCAGGCGCTCGATGACCTCGGTCACCTCAGGGCCAACGGTGACTCCCTGGAGCGCGACGACATCTCGCTCGCCGGAATCGATCGGGCGGTAGAAGTCCGTCAGGCAGATCCGGTCGTGCTTCGGCTGGCGGGGGAAGACGAGGCGCTCGCGCTCGCGCCCATGGTCCTCCGGATCGAAGACCACGAGCTCGTTACCATCGGCGTTACACGGGAAGTAGCCGAGCCGAGCTCGCGGATGGAGGTAGTCCTGCTCGGCCCACATCCGCTTGAGCTTCGGCGCAAAGCCCTCCTCGCCGTCGTGGCCCTCGACGATCCTGCGCCACTCCTCGCCCTTGCGGCCGCGCCCGCCCCAGTGCAGCTTGAAGAGGACGTGGCGGTCGAGGTGGGGGAAGACCTCGTCGAAGGGGACATCGATCTCCCGGGCGCCCTCGAAAGGGGGGGTGGGGATCGGGACGTCGGTGCGCGCACCCGAGCGCACCGAGTCGTCTGTGGTCGGCGGCCCGTCGTCTGACTTGACTGGCTTCTTCCTGAGCTCCTCGGCCTCCGAGCGGATCTTCTCGACCAGGCCGCTCCGCGTCTCCTCGTCGACCAGAGCATCCATGGTGTCGAGCCCGGCGAAGGCGTCCTTGCAGTAGAAGACGCCGGGCTCGTAGACGTCGTCGGAGTCGCGCCCCCCCGGGTAGAGGACGCGCCGGCCGAAGTCCCGATTGATCGCGGCGCCACCGATCAGCACCGGGAACCCGTGCCCGCGCTCGTGCAGCTCACCGATCGCGATCGGCATCTGCTTCGAGGTGGAGACGAGAAGGGCCGAGAGCCCGATCGCATCGGCCTCGTGCTCAACGGCGGCGTCGATGATCGTGTCGACGGGGACCTGCTTGCCGAGGTCGACGACCGTGTAGCCGTTGTTGGTCAGGATTGTGTTGACCAGCGACTTGCCGATGTCGTGGACGTCGCCGAATACGGTCGCGATCACGACCTTTCCCTTGCTGTGGCCCTCGATCCGCTCGAGGTAGTTCTCGAGTTGGGCGACGGCTCGCTTCATCACCTCGGCCGACTGGAGGACGAACGGCAGGATCAGCTCGCCCGAGCCGAACTTGTCGCCGACTTCTTTCATCGCCGGGAGCAGCACCGTGTTCAGGGTCGGGACAGCGCCGATCTTCTCGTTGCACTTGTCGATCCAGTCCTCGACGCCGTCCTTCTTGCGGCGCAGGATGTGCCAGTGGAGCGCCTCCTCGGGCTCCATGTCGGCGGTCGGATCGGCGCCCTCGTCTTCCTCCTCGGGGCCCTTCGACTCGAAGTGGCCGATGAACCGCTCGAGGGCGTCCTCGCGCGTATTGAAGACGAGGTCGTTCGTCAGCTGGCGCTCTTCCTCGGCGATCTCTCCGTATGGCTTGATGTGGTTCGGGTTGACCATCGCCAGGTCGAGCCCGGCCTCGACGCAGTGGTGTAGGAAGACGGAGTTGAGGACCGCGCGAGCGGGGGGCGACACGCCGAAGGAGACGTTCGAGACGCCCAGCGATGTCTTGACTCCGGGGATCTCGGCCTTGATGCGGCGGATGCCTTCGATCGTCTCGACGGCGGACGGCTTCCACTCGTCGTCGCCGGTCGTCAGGGTGAAGGTGAGGGCGTCGAAGATCAGCGCCTCCGGGTCGAGGCCGTGGTCACCGCAGGCGATGTCGACTATGCGCCTGGCAACCTCGATCTTGCGGTCAGCGGTCTTGCCCATGCCAACCTCGTCGATGGTCAGGGCGATGAGCGCTGCGCCGTGAGCCTTCGCGAGCGGGGCCACGATGTCGGCCTTGTCGCGGCCGGCTTCGAGGTTGATCGAGTTGACGATCGCCCGCCCGGGGATCTGCTCGAGCGCGAGCTTGATGACGTCGGGCTCGGTCGAGTCGACCTGGATCGGCGCGGGCTGGGTCAGCGAGATCCTCTCGACGACCCGTCGCATCTGCTCGTCTTCGTCCTGGCGCTCGGTCAGCGCGACGCAGACGTCGAGCACGTGGGCACCACCGGTGACCTGGTTCTCGGCGACCTGGGTGAGGCCGTCGTAGTCGTCGGCAAGGAGCATTTCCTTTGCGGCCCGCGACCCCTGCGAGTTGACGCGCTCGCCGACCAGCGTCGGGCGCGGCTCCTGCACGAGCGGGGTGGAGGTCATCATCGAGGAGAGCTCCGGCGGGCCGGGCTCGGGGCGCCCGCCCGGCTTCAGGTCCTTGACACGTTCCGCGATCGCGGCGATGTGGTCGGGCGTGGTCCCGCAGCAGCCGCCGACGATCCCGACGCCGTAGCGCTCGACGAACTCGCCCAGGCTTGCGGCGAGCGGCTCGGGCTTCTCGGGGAAGATCGTCTCGCCGTCGGGGCCCTGGAGGGGCAGTCCGGCGTTGGGAATGCAGTGAACCGGCAGCGGAGAGTGCTCGCCGAGGAAGCGGATCGCGTCGCGCATGTCCTCGGGCCCGGTCGAGCAGTTGAGCCCGATCACGTCGACATCGAGCGCGTGAAGCGTGGTGAGAACGGCGGCGATGTCGGTGCCGAGGAGCATCTTCCCGCCGTTGGGCAGGAGGGAGACGCTGGTCTGGATCGGGAGCGTGTGGCCAGTCTCCCTGAATGCCGCGCGGGCCCCAAAGATCGCCGCCTTGACCTCGAGGATGTCCTGCGCCGTCTCGATGATGATCAGGTCTGCGCCGCCGCTGACCAGCCCCGTCGCCTGCTGGGTGAACACCTCCACCAGATCGGCGAAGGTGATCTGCCCGAGGGTCGGGTCATCGGAGGCGGGCAGGAAGCCGGTCGGCCCGATCGAGCCCGCGACGAAACGGTCGTCGCCCGCGGCCTTGCGAGCGATCTCCGCGGCCTTGGTGTTGATCTCGAGCGTGTGGTCGCCGAGGCCCCACTCCTCGAGCTTGATCCGGCTGGCCTGGAAGGTGTCGGTCTCGACGACCTGCGCGCCTGCGTCGAGCATCGAGGCGTGGACGCCCTCGATCACGTCGGGGCGGTTGAGGACGAGCGCCTCGTGGCACTTGCCGGCGAGGCCGCCGTAGTCCTCGGTCGTGAGGTCGAACATCTCCAGCGTCGCGCCCATGCCGCCGTCGAAGACGACGATCCGCTCGCGGGTGGCACCTATGTAGTCGCGTTCTGAGCTCAAATCGGTTCTGCCTCCATCGAATCCCGGCGGTCGCACCCGAAGGTCCTCCGGAGAGGGCTCCTGGTTGCGGCGGCGTCTCGGGTCCGGGTCCCTCAGCCGCTCTGGATGGTGAAGCGAGGATACAGGGGCGATCCAGGGCCGTTCAGGTGGCCGCCTGCAGCGAAGCCCGGTCGCAGAAGTCCTCGAGCAGCGCGAGCACCCGCTCGGGCCGCTCGATCTGAGGACAGTGCCCGCAGCCGTCGATCAGCTCAACCTCGACGTCGGGCAGGCCGTCCACGAGACGCTCGGCGCCGTTGGGAGAGACCATCCGGTCGCGCTCACCCCAGATGACGAGCACCGGGCAGCCGACCAGGTCGAGCCTGAAAGGGTCGCGCAGCTCGGTCCGCAGCCTACGCCCGCTGGCGAGGATGCGCCCGACGTCCTTCGTCGAGCCGACGTGGCTCGTGAACGAGGAGATGATGCGCGCCTCGACCGGCCCGGCGAAGGCGATCTGGCGGTAGACCGCCCCGACGGCGCGGCGGACGACCGGGCCCGGAACCGGGACCGGGGAGGCAAGCAGCGCACGGAGAACCCGCTCGGACTCCACGGCCGCGAACCACCCCGCCATGTCGAGGCCGGCCGGTGCGATCGGCACGATCCCGGCGATCGCGGCGCCGATGGATTCCGCCGCACGCAGAGCCGTGGCACCACCGAGCGAGTTCCCCGCCAGCACGACCGGCTCGCCGTCGCCGAAACGGATCAACGCCGCCCGCACGAAGCGGTCGAGCTGCTCGAGGACCGGCTCGGTCGAGCTCAGGTGCGACGCGCTGCCGTAGCCCGGCAGGTCCAGAGCAACTGCCCGGCGCCCGTGGCGGCGCAGTGGGTCGAGCAACCCCCGCCAGGTATCGGCGCTGTCGCTCCAGCCGTGCAGGAGGATCAGCGGTGGCCCGTCCCCGTCGATCTCGAGCGCACGCGTCTCAAACCCCGCGATGCGCAGCCGGTGCTCGAAGAGGACGGACATGGCGCGTGGAACCTACCGGCGGGAGCGGACCGGACGGGGGGCGAAATCGGACGGTCTGGCGCTTGGTCGCTGTATGCGCGACCCAATCACCACCCGGCCGGGATGACCGGGTTGGCGACCGCGGACGGTCCTGGTCGCCTCGAGGCGACCTCGCTAGCTCCGCCCGAGGCGGCGCTTCAGGTCGCGCGCGTTGAAGAGCATCGCGGCCTTGCGGAGGAAGTTGCGGCGCCTGTTCGTGTACGGGTACCAGAGCGGCTCCTTGGCCCCGCCGAAGCGGGTGACGACGACCGACTCGGGGCGGCAGAACTTCTTGATCCCGTACTCGCCGTGGCGAAAGCCGATCCCGGAGTCCTTCCAGCCGCCCATCGGGACGCCGACCGCGAAGTAGTTGGAGAGCACGTCGTTGACGTTGATCGCCCCGCACTCGACGCGGCGGGCGACGGCCTCGGCGTGGTCTTTCTCGCCGAACACCGAGCCCGACAGGCCGTAGCGCGTGTCGTTGGCGAGACGCAGCGCCTCCTCCTCATCGGAGACCTTCATCACGCCGACGACCGGGCCGAACGTTTCGTCACGCATCACCTGCATCGAGTGGTCGACTTCGACCAGGACCGTCGGCTCGTAGTAGTCGCCGGGACCGTCCTTGCGCTTGCCGCCGGTCAGCACCTTCGCGCCGTCGGCGAGGGCGCCGTTCACGTGCTCCTCGACGATCGCAGTCTGGTTAGGCGAGGTCATCGCGCCGACGTCCATGTTGTAGTCGGGGCCGTCGGCACCCTGGCGCAGCTCGCGCACCTTGTCCGTCAGCTTCCCGACGAACTCGTCGTAGACCGGCTCCTCGACGTAGATCCGCTCGACCGACATGCAGATCTGGCCGGAGTTCATCATCCCGCCGATGGTCGCGGCGTTGGCCGCGCGCTCCACGTTGGCGTCGCGAAGGACGATCATCGGGTCCTTGCCGCCGAGCTCGAGGCTCACCGGCGTGAGCGACTCGGCCGCCCGCGCCATGACCTTCTTGCCGGTCCGGTCAGAGCCGGTGAACTGGACGTAATCGACCTCGTCGATCAGTGCGGTGCCGGTCTCGCCTGTCCCGTTGACCACGGCGAGGACGTCGGGCCCGCCGATCTCGTCGCGCCACGCATCGACGACCTCGATCAGGCCCAGAGGCGTGAACTCGGAAGGCTTGATGACGACGGCGGCGCCCGCCTGCATCGCCGGCAGCGCGTCGCCGAGCGAGAGGATCAGCGGAAAGTTCCAGGGGCTGATGACGCCGACGACCGGATACGGCCGGTGCTGAACCCGGAGCTTCTTCCCTGCGATCAGCGCGGAGTGGGGGCGGATCTTCTCCTCGCCGATCATCTTGTCCGCCTTGGAGCCGTAGAAGTTGATCAGGTCGGTGAGGTAGACGGCCTCGGCGGCGGCGTCACCGCGGACCTTCCCCGTCTCGGCCTGCATCGTGTCGGCGACACGGTCGTAGTTGTCGATCAGCCAGTCGCGCAGCAGGGCGAGCTTGGCGTAGCGGCCCTCGTTGCCGAGAGCCTCCCAGGCCGGTTGGGCGGCGCGCACCCGGGCGACGGTTGCAGCCACCTCGTCGGCCGAGCTGATCGGCACCGACCGGATCAGCTCCCCGGTGGCGGGGTTCATGACGTCGAAGCCTCCCGCGGCGCCGGCGCTCGCGTCGTTCGTCTGAGACTCCGGTCGGACCTCGGTGCTGCTCTCCATGGCGAATCCCTTCGGTGCGCGCTTGGCTGGGCAGCCAGACCTTACGCGAAACGTCTGGCCGCGCCCAGAACTGCCGCGCCCGGGACTTCTCCTAGCGCGCGACCAGCCTGTACACGGGCCCGTCGAGCGATGCGACGTAGATCCTGCCCCGGGCGTCGCGGCCGAACGATGTCGGTGTTGAGATCGCGACGCCGATCTTCCGATCGGATTTCACCCGCCTGACCCCTGGCCTCAGGCTGCGGATCTGACCCTCGCACAGGTCGGCGTAGACGTAGCGCTTGTAGAGGCCCCTGAGCTGCCGGTCGCCGACGACGTAGCCGCCGATCACCGAGCAGCTGCCACCGCGGCTGTGGGGGTAGGCGAAGATCGGGAACTGGGTCCCTTTGATGAAGGGGGCCTCGTGCTGTGAGTAGCCCTCATACGGATCCCACCCGAAGTTCGCGCCCGACGCGCCCGGCAGCGTCTCGTAGTCGATCTCTTCGATCGCGTTCTGGCCGACGTCCCCGATCACGATCCTCGGCCGCTTGGCGGTCACGGTGTCGAACGAGAATCGGAACGGGTTGCGCAGCCCGTAGCTGAAGATCTCATTGCGGCCGCGCTTGCCGACGAACGGGTTCGAGCGCGGGATCCCGTAGCTCCTGCCGCTGCGCTGCCCCCGCGGGTCGATTCGCAGCAGCTTGCCGAGCAGCATGTTCTTGTTCTGTGCGTTGCCGGGCGGATCATCCGCGGACCCGCCGTCGCCGGTCCCGAAGTACAGGAGCTTGCCGAGGAACTGGAGCTGGCCCCCGTTGTGATTTGAGTTCTGCGAGTGGGGGATCCTGATCACGTTGCGTCGTGTGTTCGGTGCCGCCCGCGTCGGGGTCCGGCGGTGGAACTCGTCGATCGTGATCGCGCCGTTGCCGGCCGTGTAATAGACGTAGAAGCGCCCGGAGCGCCGGTAGTCCGGAGGGAAGGCGACCGAGAGAAGTCCCCGCTCCCCCCCGTAGTTGACGAGCTTCTTGATGTTGAGAAACGGGGCCTTGCGCTTGCGCCCGTTGACGAGGACCATGATCCGGCCCGGTTGCTCGACGACGAAGACGAGCCGCGGGTACCCCGGCGCACCGGTCACGTAGACGGGAGTGTCGAAGCTGCCGATCGGCTTCAGGGCGAAGCCGGAGTTGGCGCGAGGCGCGGTTCTTGCGGGCGCGCCGGAGGTGGCGACGGCCGTGAGGAGCGCCGCGAGGGCGAGGACCGGGATGACGGCTCGGCTCAGCTTCACGTTCGGTCCTCCTCGGTCAGCTCGCGTCGAGCCGGTAGACGTCGCCCTCGATCGAGAGCGCGTAGATGTGGCCGTCGGCGTCCTCGCCGAAGGATGAAAGCCCGGGTACGTTCAGGCCGAGGTCAACCGGCTCGGCGCTCCTCCCGGAAGGAACCAGGCTGACGAGGTCCCCCTTGCAGAAGTCGCCGAAGAGGTAGCGCCCGTAGAGGGACGTCAGGGTCGGGTCCCGGACGACGTAGCCGCCGGTGACCGAGCAGTTGCCGTCGTCGTGGGTGAGGACGGCGATCGGCTTGATGGCTTCCTTGGCCTTCGAGGCCTGGTCCTCGTTGTACGACGCATCGCCCTCGAACGCCGACCAGCCGAGATTCGCGCCGGCTGCCCGGGCGGCCGGGAGGAAGTCGACCTCCTCCTGCTCGTCCTGGCCGACGTCCCCGATCAGGAAGTCGCTGGTCCGCGCGTCGAACGAGAACCGCCAGGGGTTTCTCAGGCCGTACTCATAGATCTCCGGCTTGGCGCCTCCCTCGCCGACGAACGGGTTGTCGGTGGGGACCGCGTAGGGCTTTCCGCCGGACTGGGCCGGGTCGATCCGCAGGATCTTGCCGAGGAACGTGTCGAGGTTCTGGCCGTTTCGCATCGGGTCGCCGGCCGAGCCGCCGTCGCCGAAGCCGATGTAGAGCTTGCCGTCGGGCCCGAACAGGACAAGGCCGCCGTTGTGGTTTGAGAAGGGCTGATCCTGGGTGAGGACGTCGCGGGCGGAGGAGGGGTCGGCGACGAGCGGGTCCTCTGAGGAGCGCCTGTACTCGACCACGTGCGTGTCTCCGTTCGTATCCGTGTAGTCGACGTAGAAGAGACCGGACTTCGCGTAGTCCGGGGTGAACGCCATCGAGAGCAGACCCTGCTCGCCGCCGCTGGCGATCTCGTCGCTGACATCGAGGAATGGATTGGGACGGATCTCGCCGCTGTCGTCAACGACGCGGATCGCTCCTCCCTGCTGGACGACATAGAGATCCCCGCCCTCGGCCGGCTGCGTCAGATACACAGGCGCGTCGAACTGTCCGACGCTCGTGAGCTTGACGCCACCCTTGCCGTCGCCGGTCTTCGGCGGCCCGCCGCCGGCGGTCGTGGGAACCGGAGCGGTCGAGTCCGGTGCCGTGGTGCCTTCAGCGGCCGTGGTGCCGGCCGCGGCGGGTGTGCCGGAGGTCTCCGTCGTCGACCCGGACCCGGAGTCCCCGCAGCCGGCGAGCAGCGCCAGCGCCAGGACCGCCGGGAGAGTGGGCAGGGCAAGCCTTCGCACGTACATGCGAACACGATGGCAGGCCGAAAGTCCCGGCCGGGGCGCTTCGAGGGACCGAAGCTTCGGAGGAGAACGTCAGGCGATGACGTCGGCAGCGGGGGAGAGCCGACAAGGTTGAACTCTTATCGGGGTTGTGACGCCGACAAGGGTTCAACCATGGCGAAGCGCGGTCTGGAAGATCGCGGCCCGCCAGCACGACCGCATCACGTACCGGCAGCTCATCGATCTCGGGATGACCCCCGATGGCATCCGGCACCGGGTGCGATCGGGACGTCTGCATCGAGTCGCGCGGGGCGTTTACGCGATCTCCCGGCCTCGGGGCACGCTGAAGGAGCGCTGGATGACGGACGCTCTGCGCTGCGGGGAAGGGGCGGGCGTAAGCCACGGAGCTGCATTCGCCCTGTGGGAACTCGGAAATGAACGCTTTCGCTTGACCGAGGTGAGCGTGCCCCTGCCGCGGCGACCCACTCCCCATGGTGTCCTGGTTCATCGGCGAGCCTCGGTCCTTCCGTCAGAGCTGCGACATGCCGACCTCATCCCTGTCACGTCCCCGGCGCTGACGCTGATCGACAACGCCCAAGCCCTCGGCCCGCGCGGCCTCGAGGCTGCCGTGAATGACGCCAACGGCCGCGGACTCACCCACCCCGACTCGGTGAGGGCACTCGCCGCCAGATTCCCGATGCTGCCCGGTTCGAAGCTCGTGCGTGGCGTTCTCGGTCGCTTCAGTTTCCGGCTCACCGACTCGGAGCTCGAGCGTGCGTTCTTGCGCCTGGTACTCGAGGCCGGGCTACCCCTGCCGGACACTCAGGTTCGCACTGATACGGGGCGCGTGGACTTCTGCTGGACCGAGTTGGGCCTGATCGTGGAGGCGGACAGCCTGCGACATCATCGGACTCCCTCTCAACAGGCGACCGACCGGCGTCGCGACCAGGAGCACCTGGCGAAGGGGCTCAACACGCTGCGATTCACCCACCACCAGATCCATTTCGAGCCAGACCACGTGATCAAGATCCTCCGGGCGGTGCTCGCGCGGCTCGCCGGGTGACGGCGCCCGGCGTGGGACTACTTTGACTTGGCGGAGCTGCTGCCCTGCCCGATCACCACGACCTGGCCCTTGCCGTTGACCCGGGTCCGGGGCGGGATGTCGGAGATGTTCACGTGGAACGAGCCCTGGGGCGGGTTGCCCGAGCTGGTCACGGCCTTCGCCAGGCCTCCAAGACCGGCGTCGACGCGGTACGTCAGCGTGTAGTCCCCGGCGGCGACCGGGGTCACGTGCCAAACGGCCGTCGTCGTGTCTCCCGGCGCGAGCGGGCCGAAGTCGAAGGTCTTCTCGTTGGACGTCGCCGCTCCCCCGGGCGCGCTCGAGTCGGCGAGCTTCGGGTAGCCGTTCTCGAGTATCCAGACGGGACGATCCGGTTGGGCCAGCCCCGGCTGCGGGCTGCGGGCCGAGAACGGGAGGATCGAGTCCTCGCCCTCTTTGCCGGCGATCGAGATCGTGACCGCCAGCGAGGGCAGCGCCTTCTTGCCGCTGTTCTCCACGCCGATCCGCAGGTCGGTTGACTGGGCCAGCATCTGGCGGGGCGGGAACTGCGCGGTCGAGATCCGGACCGGGAAGTTGCCGGACGGCTCGTTCGCGTCCTGGCGGGTTCCCCCACCGCAGGCCACGAGCGCAAGCGACGCGAAAAGGAGTAGAGCAGCGGCCCCGGCGCGGCTTGCGCGGGCTCGCTGAGCTTCTCCTCCGATCCCCCGCAAAGCGCGCTGAACATACCACGAGGCCGGGCGGACCCGCGGTCGCGGCCGCTTTCCGGTTCTTAATCCAATTGTCATTTGGCGCCGCGCCTCGCCATGACGTAAGATCCGCAACGCGACGGGAGGGGGCGCATTCCGCGGTCCGGCGTCGCGAGGAGAGATGGTCAGATCCGCAGTAGACAGGGCGTTCCTTCCCGCGAAGTCGCTCTTCGAGCAGGTCGGGGACATGATGATCCTGACGGCCAAGACGATCACGTCGGCCGTCCGCCCTCCCTACCCCTACGGCGGCGAGTTCATCGGCCAGTTCCTCTTCGCCCTGCAGCTCTGCTGGTTTCCGATGCTGATCAGCTGCGTCGCCTTCGGCTTCGGAGCCCCCGGCCTCCAGGCAGCCAACGTCCTCAGCCTCTGCGGCGCCCTCGACCGCCTCGGCGGCTTCTTCATCCTCGCCTCGATCCGCGAGTTCGCCCCCTTCGTGACCGCCGTCGTCGTCGCCGGAGTCGCCGGCACCGCGATCACCGCCGACCTCGGCGCCCGCAAGATCCGCGAGGAGCTCGACGCCCTGC
>JBBSQE010000081.1:0-12444 GCA_038258095.1 Solirubrobacterales bacterium
CCGGATATGTCTGGGGAGGGTTGTCGATCGCCGACCAGCGAAGCGAAGCGCAAGCGTTCCCATGCTCAGTCAAGGGTGTCAGCGGAGCAACTCTCTCCCCTTCACCCGGCTCCTCGGCACGCGGAGTCCGCGGCGTCTAGGTGGTCTCGGACTCGCGGAGCTCGATGCGCCGGATCTTCCCGGTCAGCGTCTTCGGCAGCTCGTCGGTGAACTCGATCTTCCTCGGGTAGGCGTAGGCGGAGAGGCTGTCCCGGACCGAAGACTTGATCTCGGCGGCGAGCTCCTCGGAGGGCTCGTGGCCCTCGGCCAGGACGATGAACGCCTTGACGATCATCCCGCGGCGCTCGTCGGGCGATGCGACCGCCGCAGCCTCGCGGACCGCCGGGTGCTCGATGCAGGCCGACTCGACCTCGAACGGGCCGATCCGGTAGCCGGCGGAGATGATCACGTCGTCGGCGCGACCCGCGTACCAGAAGTAACCGTCCTCGTCACGCTCCGCGGCATCCTTCGTGTGGAACCACTCGCCGCCGAACGTCTCCTCCGCCGCCTCGTCGTTGCCCCAGTAACCGAGCGGATAGTGCGGATTCGACCGCGCCCGCAGGCAGATCTCTCCGCGCTCTCCGACGCCGACCGGGTTCTCGTCCTCGTCGAGGATCTGCACGTCCCAGCCCGGCATCGGCAGCCCCATCGAGCCCTCGCGGACCTCCATGAACGGGAAGTTCCCGCACAGCGGATAGGACTCACTGAGGCCGTAGTAGTCGAGCACCGTCACCCCGTACTGGTCGCGGAACCACCGGATCGCCTCCGGGTTGAGCGGCTCGCCCGCGGAGCAGACCACGCGGAACTTCTGGGGGTACTGCTCGCCCGCGTTCTCGATCGCCATCATCGAGCGCATCGCTGTCGGGGTCGTGAACACGTTCGTCACACCGTTGCGGGAGAGCGCCTTGAGCTGCTCGACCGGGTCGAAGCCGCCCTTGCGCTGGTAGACGTACTGGACGGCGCCGTATCGCCAGGGCCCGAGCAACGGGCAGATGCCGGCGGCCCACGCCCACTCCCCCATGCCGTGGAAGAGCTCACCCTCACGCACGTCGTGGCAGTAGAGAAACTCCTCGTGGGCGAGGATGTAGCGGTGGGCGTGAAGGATGCCCTTGGCGAGCCCGGTCGTGCCGGAGGTGTAGTAGATCTGGGCCGGGTCGTCGGCCGCGGTGTCGACCGTCTCGAACCCGTCATCCTGAGCCGCGAGCAGGTCGGCGTCGAGGACGATCACCTCCTCCACCAGGTCAGCCGGCATCCGCTCGGCGTTCTCGGCGTCGGTGAGGATGACCTTGGCCCCTGAATCCCCGACGCGGTGCCTGATCCCGTCGTCGCCGTAGAGCACCGAGAGCGAGAGCAGGATCCCGCCGAGCTTCCACGTTCCCATGAACGCGGCCGCCGTCTCCGGCGATGCCGGCGCGCAGACGGCAACGCGGTCTCCGCGCTCGACCCCCTTCGAGGCGAGGAGGTTGGCGGCCCGGGTTGCCAGCGAGCGCTGCTCGGACCACTTGACCTCGCGACGGTTGCCGCGGAAGTCCTCCCAGATCATCGCCGTCGCGTCCGGATCCTGGGCGTCGCAGATCTCCGCCGCGATGTTGTAGCGCTCGGGCATCTCCCACTCGTGGGCGGCAAGAGCCTCCTCGTAGCTCGCCGGTCGCGACCCCGCCCCGGCCTTCTTCAATTCGTCTGCCGCCACGAAATTCAGCGAACTCAGGGCCTAAGCCGTCGAGCTGCCGCGGCGCATCGTCCGCACCAGGCGACGCGTGCGCTGGCGCTTGCGGCGCTTCTCGCGGTGCTTCTTGACCTGGCGGCGGATGTCCTCGGCCAGCTCGTGAATCGAATGGAGCATCTCGGGCGATGCCTCGTGCGCCCGGAGGGTGAGGCCCTTCACGTGGAGCGTCGCCTCGGCGATCTGGGAATCGGCGACCCGCGGGTTCTTCTCCTCGCACAACTCGATGTCGAGGGTCGCAACGTCCGAGACCTGTTTGCCGACCCGGCGGAATCGCTTGTGAACGTGATCTCGCATCTCGTCGGTGACCTCGACGTTGCGCCCACGTATCTCGATCCGCATCGATCCTCCTGGTTCGGGTGTCAGGCGACCCTACTCTCCACGATCGGCGGGATCAACTGATTCCTTCCGAGGTTCTTTCCGGCCGACCCACGATCGTCAAAGCCGGCAGGTGAAGGTCGCCGCCATGACCTCCTCGGCGCCGGCCGCTCGGAGGGCCGCCGCGCAGGCGCTCAGAGTCGCCCCGGTCGTCATCACGTCGTCCACCAGCAGTACCCGCAGCGGCGCTCGCCCCGCCGCGTCGATCCGCGGCGGATCGGCCAGGCGAGCCGTCCTGCCGCTGCCCACCTGCCGCCGGCCGCCCCTCCGCCGGAGACAGTCGGCGACGTCGCGGCCACCGTCGCGTGCAAGCCGGCGCGCGATCTCCCCGGCTGGGTCGAATCCTCGGGACCGCAGCCTTGCGGGAGCCGGTGGAACCGGCACGATCACGCCGTCGAGGAGTCCTGGAGGCGACCGATCGGCGATCCGCTCGGCGATCGGGACCGCAACCGCCACCAGACGCCGGAACTTGAGGGCGACGACCAACTTCCGGGCCACGCCCTCGTGCGGCGCCGCCGACCAGGCCAGATCGACCTCCGGAGGCGCGGTCGGAAAGACAGGGTGAGCGGTCGCGAGCGACCGCGAGCATGGCCCACACAGCGCCGACCCGGCCAGCGACGCCGATCCACAGGCTGGGCAAAGGGACGGCGTCAGCGCCGCGGCGATGGCCCGAACGAGCTCCACCTTGTGATGGTGGCTCTCGCGGGCATTCGAGATGCGCTCAGAGCGTCAGGACTTTGCGCTCAGAACGTCAGGACTCTGGAACTTGACGGGCGGCAACGCCTCCCGCCAGCACCGTTCCCGACACGAGCTCGACGCCGTCGAGCAACACGACGTTTCGAAGCGAGGAACCTGCGCCGATGATGCAACCGTCGCCGATCACTACGTCACCGTCGATGCGCACGTCCCCGCCGAGCGCGACCCCGGAGCCGATCAGGACCGGGGCCGTCATCTCCGCCCCGCCCGGGTCACTCGTCGAATGGATGCCGGGGGCGGACTCCGGTGCAGGGAGCTCGACCTCCACCTCGCCATGAAGCGCGTCGAGGTTGCCGCTGTGCAGCTCGTCCAGATTCCCGATGTCGTTCCAGTAGGCCTCGATCTCGTGTGAGTAGAACGGGATCCCGGCTTCGAGCAGGGCCGGGAAGACATCCATCGCCCAGTCGGCGAAACCGTCCGGATCATCCTCCCCGGCGGCCAGGCTCCGCCCCGGCTCCGGAAAGTGATCGAAGATCGCCGAGTTGAACATGTAGATCCCGCAGTTGGCCAGGTCCGAGAGGGCCTCGGCGGGGTCGGGCTTCTCCTGGAACCCCTTGATGCGGCCCTCCCCGTCGGTGATCGACACACCGAACTGGGAGGTGTCGTCGACGCGCTTCGTCGCGAGTGTCGCGATGCCGTCATGGGAATCGTGGAACTCGCGCATGGTGGCGAGATCGATGTCGGTCAGCGCATCCCCTGAGATCACGAGGAACGAGTCTCCGAGGAAGTCGGCGGTCCCTCTGACACCCCCGGATGTGCCGAGGAGCTGCTCCTCGGGGCTGTAGGTCAGCTCGACACCGAACTCCGAGCCGTCGCCGAAGTGCCCTCGGATCAGCTCCGGGAACCAGTGCAGGTTTGCGACGAGCTCGGTGAAGCCGTGCCGGGCAGCGAGGCGGACGATGTGCTCCATGACCGGCCGGTTACAGACCGGCACCATCGGCTTCGGCATCGCGTAGGTGACGGGGCGAAGCCGAGTTCCGAGGCCGGCGGCCAGGATCATCGCTCTCATCGGCTGTTGAGGTGTCATGCCTTTCTGCTCACGGCGAGTCAACATAGCGGCCAACCGAATCACCCGGAGATGTTGCGATTGTGTAAATCTCTTGGGCCGAGAGTCTGCTCTCGAGGGCACTTGAATGACGACGGCAGAACTCGAAATCCACGCCCGCAGCGGGGTACCGCCCCACTCGGAGCTGCAGAAGGTGCGCCTCGTGCGTCGCTTGGCGCTCCTGGCCTGGCTCGCGGCCCTTGTCTTCTCCACCCTCACCTGGGGCGTCCCGCTTCAGTCGGTGATGGTGATCGCGTGGACCTGCGCGGGCCTCGCCTGCGCCTCGATCGGGCGGGAGCGCAGTGAGATCGTGCAGCTGGTCAAGGACTGGGCCCCGCTCGCGCTGATCCTCCTCTTCTACGACGTCTCTCGCGGCGTCGCCGACCAGGTCGGTATCCCGGTTCACTTCACGAGCATGATCGACTTCGACCGCTGGGTCTTCGCCGGGCAGGTGCCGACGGTCTGGCTCCAGGAGCGAATCATCGATGTGGGGAATCCGAACTGGTGGGAGGCGGGGTTCACGCTCGTCTATACCTCCCACTTCATCGTCTGGCTCGCCATCGCCGGGGTGCTCTGGAACCGCAATCGAGAGATGTTCCGCGGCTTCACGCGGCGCCTTCTCTCGCTGAGCTTCGCCGGGCTGATCACCTACATCGTCTATCCGGCGGCGCCCCCCTGGATGGCCTCGCAGGAGGGTCTGATCGAAACCATCCATCGCTCCACTGCCAACGGCTGGAACCTGATCGGCCTCCGCACCGCCAAATCGATGGAGCGGGGCCAGGCCGTCGTCAACAAGGTCGCCGCGGTTCCCTCCCTCCACGCGGGGTTCGCCGCCCTGATAGCCATGTACTTCTGGCCACGCGTGCGCTGGTACTGGCGCCCTCTCCTGGCCGCCTATCCGCTGGCCATGGGCCTGACGCTGATGGCGACCGGGGAGCACTACTTCTTCGACATCCTCCTCGGCTGGATCTATGCAGCGGCAGTGCTGGTGGGTTGGAACTGGTGGGACAAGCGCACGGCTGGCCGGGCAGAGAACGAGGACGGGGCGGACGCATCAACGGCTACGGTCGTCCCAGTCGCTCCTTGAACCCCTCGATCGCTTCGACCGGCGTCGGGTCGACGCCTCGGGCCTCGGCCAGCTCGAGCGAAACGAGATCCCCGAGCATCACGGCCCAGAGCAGGCGGGCGGTGCGCGAGTTCCCCTCCGTCTCGACCGTGGCGGTCACGGTGCCGCGCTCATCGACGAGCTCGGCCGTCAGCTCCATACGGCGGCGGATCCTCGAGTTCTGATCGGAGTCGGCCAGGAAGATGGCGGAGAAGGGCGGCGCGGAGGAGCCGTCTGAGCCGGCCCACCCCGACACCTCGTTGTGGTCGGCCTCGGGGAGCTCCGAGAAGAATGCGGGCAGCTTGGCGTTCTCGTTGATCTGCGTCTTCCAGCGCCGGGCCACCGGAGCAGTCAACCCGGCCCCGTAGACGACCGCCACCGACCCGTCGAGTGTCGATGCGATCTCCTTGGCGCGGCCGGCGATCTCCTCGCTTGCCACTTCAAGGATGGCGGCCGCGGCCTCGATCTCAGCCGTGATCCGCGGCGCCACTCCGGCCAGGCCGCTCACCTCCGCGGCGACGGTGACCATGTAGCCGACCGCGGCTCTCGGCTGCAGGATCCCCGGGAGGCCGACGACCGGGACCTCCCCGGCGCGCGCCAGCTCGGCGAGCTCTCCTCCGGTGGTCGCGACGACCCGCTGCGCGCCGAGCTCTCCCGCGGCACGCATGCACGACAGGGTCTCCTCCGTGTTCCCCGAGTAGCTCGAGCAGAGGATCGTCCACTCGGGGCCGACCCACGACGGCGGCGCGTAGCCGCGCTCGACGAGGAGAGGCCGGCGCAGGCGGTCGCCGAACACCGCGATGGCCAGGTCACCCCCGATCGCGGAGCCCCCCATCCCGCAGACGAGGACACCGGCCGTCTCTACGGGTTCGAGCCGGGCGGACTCGATCTTCCAGAGCGCGTCGCGAATGTGGTCGGGCAGGCCGAGGATGTCGGCCCGCATCGCGTCGACGCTGGCAGCGTTCATCTGACGGTCTCTCCTTCTCCGATCACGGAGCCGTCGATGATCGCACCCGCGGCGACCGATGCGCCGGGCGACATGATCGTCCGCGAGACCCTCGCGCCGGCACCGATCGTCGATCCGGCGAGCACGACCGACTCGGTCACCTGTGCTCCGTCCTCGATCCGGCACCCGTCGCCGATCACCGCTCGAGGGCCGATCTGTGCGCCGGCCGCCACCTCGGCGCCCGCGGCCACCTGGACTCCCGCCCGATCGGTCGCGACTTCCGTCTGAACCCGCCCTTCGAGGATGTCCCAGCTCGCCTGCAGATATCGCTCCGGAGTACCGATGTCCATCCAGTAGCCCTCCAGGCGCTTGCCGTAGAGCCCGTGGCCGACCAGCTGGGGAAAGACCTCGCGCTCGATCGACACCTCGCGACCGGGCGGGATCAGGTCGAGGACGGAGCGTTCGAGGACGTAGGCGCCGGCGTTGATCTCGTCGATGCCGAGCTCGGCGATCGTTTCCGCTGACGGCTTCTCGAGGAACTCGGCGACCGCGTCGTCCGGGCCCCGGCGGACCAGGCCGTAGGCGGACGGATCGCCGACCGGGTACAGGCCAATCGTGGCGCGCGCGCCGCGCTCGTCGTGGGCGGCCATCAGGGCCGAGAGGTCGAGATCCGTGAGCGTGTCGCCGTTGAGAGCGAGGAAGCGTTGGCCGAGGAGGTCTTCGGCGAAGCGGATCGCTCCGGCCGTACCGAGCGGCTGGGGCTCGGCGAGATAGCGGATGCGGGGACCCCCCGGGGCGCCGTCGCCCAGCACCTCCCGCAGCCGGTCGGGCAGGAAGCCGCAGGCGAGCACGACATCGTCGACCTCGTGGCTCGCCAGCCACTCGATCATGTAGCTGATGAACGGGCGGTCCACGAGCGGGATCGCCGGCTTCGGCATTCGCTCGGTCAACGGCCGCAGCCGCGTTCCCTCCCCGCCGACGAGGACCAGCGCCTGCATCTATTCCGGCGCGGAAGTCGAAGCGATCGGAGAGGCCGCGCGCCCGATCCCCTCGTAGGTGAAGCCGGCGGCTCGCAGCGTTTCCGGGTCGAGGAAGTTCCGGCCGTCGATCAGGAGCGGCCGTGCCATCCGCGAGGCCGCCTCCCCCCAGTCGATGTCTGCGAATTCGCTCCATTCGGTGACGAGGATCGCCGCATCGGCGCCATCGAGGGCCTCCAGGGCCGACGGCCGCATCTCGACATTTGGCATCTCGAGCTGGGCCCGGCTCGCTGCGACGGGATCAAAGGCGGTCACAAAGGCGCCCTCACCGTCGAGGCGCCCCGCGAGAACCAGGCTGGACGCCCCGCGCATGTCGTCGGTGTTCGGCTTAAAGGCGAGGCCTAGCAGGCAAACCCGCTTGCCCGCGAGGGGTCCTAGGTACGTCTCCAGCTTCTTGATCACCCGGCGCTTCTGAAGCTCGTTGACCTCGATGACGGAGTTCAGCAATTGGAAGTGATACCCCGAGTTCGCGGCGAGCTGCTTGAGCGCCGAGACATCCTTGCTGAAGCACGATCCACCCCACCCGAGGCCGGCCTGCAGGAATCGTGGGCCGATCCGGTCGTCCAGGCCGATGCCGTGGGAGACGTCGGTGACATCGGCGCCGACCTCCTCGCAGACGTTCGCGATCTCATTGATGAAGGAGATCTTGGCGGCGAGGAAGGCGTTGGCCGCGAGCTTGATCATCTCGGCGCTGGTCACATCGGTGCGAACCAGCTCCCCTCCCAGAGGCCGGTACAGACGCTCGACGGCGTCCGCCCCTGCCTCCGCGCCCTCGCCGGCCCCGATGACGACTCGGTCGGGCCGCATGAAGTCGTCGACCGCAGTGCCCTCCTTGAGGAACTCGGGACACGAGACGTAGACGAGTTCGGGGTTGTCCCGCCTGATCGCGTCACCGGTGCCGGCGGGCACGGTGCTCTTCATGATCAGGACCCGATCTCCAACCGGGCCAAGTTCCTGCACCGCAGCCTGGACCCGTGAGAGATCCGCGTCTCCGGAGACCGTCGGCGGCGTGTCGACGCAGATGAACAGCAGGCGCGCCCGGTCGAGCACGTCTGCCATCTCCGTGGTGAACGTGATGCGCTCGGCATTCTTGGCAACCAACTCGGGGAGCCCCGGCTCATGGATCGTCAACTCGCCGCGCGAGAGGGCCTCGACCTTGTCGGGCAGGATGTCGCGGGCGATGACGTCATGGCCGAGCTCGGCGAAGCAGGCGGCCGTGACCAGGCCGACCCATCCGACACCGATGACCCCGATCGGCTCGCGCTCGACCCCGTCCGCCGCGTCAGACTCCTCGAACCCGCTCACTGCTTCTTGCCCCTGGGTCTGGCCTTCTCCTTCGGCACGACCACCTTCATGGATCGGACCATGCCGAGCATCTGGTCATTCGTGAGCGTCTGCAGGAGATCGTTGGAGAGCCAGTAGCTGTTGTCGCCGTCGTGCCAGGAGATCATCCGCACACGATCGCCGTCCAGGAAGATGTCGCAGTCGAGCTTCCCGATCTTGCGGGATTCGCTCGGGTCGTTGAGGGCCGGCGGATCTTGCCAGGCATGGAGCCCCTGCACACCGAAGTAGTGCGTGCCGTCGGAGGCGAACTGGGCAAGCACGGTCTTGTAGGCCCCGTAGACGTTGTCGTCGTCGTCCGTCAGGTGGTAGACGCGGGGGTTCGTCGAGAAGGGCTCGCCATCGTCGTACTCGGAGCCGGGCGGTATGCGGGTCGGGTAGTAGATCGGGAAGTCCGTTGACGCGTGGCGGGCGGCCCTCTGGGCCTCCTCGAGGCCGGCGCTGCTCGCGTCGACCAGGCCGTCCGACGCCGAGGTCGGCGTCGGCGGCGCCTTCTCCTTGGGGGGCTTCTTCTTCTTCGGCTTCGCTCCACCCTGCCCTCCGGCTGACCCCTTCGCACGGGCCGGGGCGCTCGAGCCCCGCTGGTAGAGGGACCCTCGCGGACCGCCGCTCGCCTCGCCACGGAGGAATTGCTGGATCGCGTCAGAGATGTCGCTGCGGGACGCGGTGACGTAGCTCGGCCCGAGCGTGGCGGGGAAATGGATCTCCTTGATCGGAGCACCGCGGGCTCCGATCATCAGCTTCAGCACGTCGATGATCGTGCTGGGCTCCTTGATGTCGGACTGCGTGTGAGACGTGAAGGCGTTGATGAGCTTGCTGCTGAGCCCAGTGGCCTCTTTCAGCAGCTCGGTCGGGGGAACGCGTTGGCGTGCCTCCCGGAGGAAGTCCTGCTGGCGGGCGGCGCGGACGAGGTCGGTGTCCGTATGCCGGTAGCGGACGTAGGCGAGCCCGTCTCTACCGCAGAGGCTCTGATAGCCCGGCTGGATGTTGATCTCCGAGTACTGATCTTCCGGGGGCACGCCCTCGTTCGAGTGGTAGTAGCGGCGGTCGACGTCGACATACACACAGTTGATGGTGTCGATGGCCTGGGCAAAGCCGAGAAAATCGACATTGACCAAGTGGTTGATCGGGATGCCGTTGGGAAGCTCGCGGCTCCTGGTGATCGACTTGATGGTCTTGACCGTCAGCTGCGGACCGCCGAGAGAGTAGGCGGCGTTGAACTTGTCGACGCCGTACCCGGGGATGTCCACCTTGAGGTCGCGCGGGATGTTGAGGATGGCGATCCGGTTCTGATCCGGGTCGATTCGCAGGAGGATCGTGGTGTCGGACAGGCCCCGGGCGCCGGCGGCCGCGTCGGCCGCCCGGATGTCGGATCCGATGATCAGGAACGTCTCGGGCTCCCCCGGCTCGACCTTCTTCAGCTGGCCCGCAATGCCCGGGATCGGCGTCAGGCGATTGAGAATGGTCGTCAGTCTCAGTACACCGATGGCGGTCGTCGCGCTGGCGAACGAGGCGATCACGATCATTGACGCGGCGAAATACCGCAGCCACAGTCGCTTTCTCTTCGGCGGCGGCTCCGGATCACCCGATGCCGGCGGGCGCTTCGGCGCCCACGGGCGGCCGGTCTCGGTCGCCGCCGCAACGGCCTTCCTGGCCTCCTCCCGGCCCTCGCGGAGAACGACCGTCCTGTCGAGGGAGGGATCGGCCGATGGAGCGGGTGTGTCGGGTTGCTTTCCCGCATCGTCGCCCGCGTAAGGCTGATCGTCGGGCGCGTCGCCCGGCGAGTACTCGACGGTCTCACCCGGGTCGGCTGCCTGCGGAGCCGGTGTGGGCGGTGCGGCGGGGGCGGCGGGCTCTGCGGCCGCAACCGGCTCGGCGGGCTCCGATTCCTCGCCGCCCTCCTCCTCGGATCCTTCGTTCCCGGCACCGGATTCATCGTTCCCCGCCGCAGCTTCCTCGGAAGGCGGCTCGTCCCCGGCCGCCCGCAGGGCCTCGGCAAACTCAGGTTCCAGCGCCGGGATGTCCTCCGTCAGGTCACCGCGGCTGATCTGATCGGGCGGGACGCCCTCGAAGTGCTCGTCGGTCGGCGGTCCCGACACATCGGCCTCGAGCGCGAACTGCTCCTCGGTCGATGGCTCGCGATTCGGCTCGTCGCCGGGCTCCGGCTCCTCCTGGTCGTGAGGTCGCTTCGGCTCGTCGGTCATCTCAGGCGCCCATCTTCGCCGGAAGAGCCTGCAGGAAGGTCGTCAAAGATTGGCCGTAGCGCTGGAGCGATGAAACGGAGACCCACTCCTCGGGGCCGTGGTGGCCGGCGCCCGTCGGCCCGAACTCCACAGCCGGCACCCCGACCCGAATGAAGGAGACCGCATCGGAGGCCCCGTCCCGCCCGACGCTCGTGGGCTCGCCCTCGACATGAATCGCGGTCGCCTCGCAAAGGGTCCTCACGAAGATCGAGTCCCTGTCGACCCGCACGGGAGGCCGGGTGAACGTCGCGAGCACCTCGGAGTCGGGCAGCCTCTCGACCTGCCGCAGCACCTCGGCTGGATCCTGGTCGGGTAGGTGTCGTATGTCGACGTCGATCACGCATCGATCCGGAACCTTGTTCAGTGCATCGCCGCCCCAGATCCTGCCGAGGTTGATGGAGGGACGGTCAAAGAGCTCAGAACTCTGCCGCGCAAACGGTAGCGACTCGATGCTTCGGAAAACATCGATCGCCTTCAGCACGGCATTGTCCCCGAGCCACGGGGTGGCCCCGTGAGCCGCCCGGCCGTTCACCGCCAGCCGCACGGCGAGGACGCCCTTGGCCTCGACGCCGATGTGCATGTCGGTCGGCTCGCCGGTGATCGCGAAGTCGCCGGTGAACCCCAGGTCGACGAGGTGGTCGGTCCCGCGATCCTCCTCGTCCTCCTGCTCCTCGTCGGCGACGACGGCGAGTCTCACCCGGACGTTGGACTGGTTTCGCATCTCGGCCGTGGTCACGAGCATCGCGGCGAGCGCGCCCTTCATGTCATAAGCGCCGCGGCCGTACAGGCGGTCACCCTCGATCCGCGGCTCGAACTGGTCCGCGTGCGCCGGGACGACGTCCAGGTGCCCGTGGAGGACGACCGTGGGCGCGTCCTCGGGCCCGACCTCAGCGAGCAGCACCGGGCGCTCGCGCGACACCTCCTCACGGGTCTGGATCTCTCGCGCCTCGAGCCACCCCTTCACGAAGCCGGCGCAGTTGCGGATCGCCTCCGGGCCGGAGGTGTCGTAGGCGATGAGTCGCTCCGCGAGCGCAATGGTCGGGTCCATGGGAGTGGGACAGGCTATGAGAGTTCACCGCCACCGATGTCACATTGCCCACCAACCTGGTGGGTGATGTGACACGGGTCGGTCGGGCTCAGGCGCTGCCGCCGCGCTCGCCGCCGGCGATCTCGAGGAAGGCCGCGGTGCGGTCCAGGTCCTTCTGAGCGGTCCGGGCGGCGGCGCTCCCCTCCTCGGCATCGGCGAGGCGCTGCTCGGCGTCGGAGTGCTGCTCTTGGAGCTTGCCGCTGTCCAGCTCCTCCTCGGACAGCGCCTCCTCGACCAGGATCTGGACCTTGTTGTTGAAGACCTGCATCATCCCGTGGGCCTGCGCGTAGCGCTCGGGCTCGGAGTCCCTGCTGTCGGTATAGAGGCGCAGCTCGGTCGGCTTCAGGGCCGCCAGGAGCGGCGCGTGGTTTGCGAGAACGCCGATCTCGCCCCGCATCGTCCGCGTCGAGACCTGGGCGACCTCGCCGCTCCAGACCTCGCCCTCCGGGGTGAGGACCTCGACCTCGAATGGGGTCTCGCCGGCCAAGGCCTAGTCCTCTGAGTCCTCGGAGTCGCTGTCGCCCGAGTCGTCAGAGCCCGGATCCTCGTCGCCGGCGTCATCGCCCGAGGCATCCTCGCTCGAGTCCTTCTCCTTCTTGGCCCCCTTGGCGCCGCCCGAGCCCTTGAGGCTGTCGAGGACCTGGTCGATTCCGCCCTGCATGAAGAACGCCGACTCCGGCACGTCGTCGTGCTCGCCGTCGATGACCTCGCGGAACCCGCGCACGGTCTCCTCGACCGGCACGA
>JBBSQE010000082.1:0-12433 GCA_038258095.1 Solirubrobacterales bacterium
AGCGTCCCGGCGACCATCATCGTGACGATCCCGAAGACCAGGTGATGGAGGTGGAGCCCGGCACTCTCGATGTTGCCGGGCCACCACGACACACGTTCGCTGCGGATGATCCGCGTGCTCATGCGGATGAAGGCGAAGGAGCCGACGAATCCGACGAGGACGAGGAAGAACGCCTGCTCGTTGTGCTGCTCGAGGTTTTCCCAGAATGACGTGACGATCGATGCGCTGCTCATCCGCCAGCCAGTGTAGATCGGCCCAGTCCAGGTCGAACCCCGTTATGGCCGGAGCTGACGGGAACAACGCAGACCCAAGGCGCGGGGCGGAAGCTCCTTGCCAGGCCGAAATCGGTCCCCTGGGTCTACCCGCGGTACTTCGCGATGAACGCCGCGATCCGTTTTCGACGAGGGTCCTTCGCAGGCAGCGTGCGGTCGAGCCAGAGGTCAATCTCCTGGCCGTCGAGGTCCGGTGACAAGAGGAGCATCTGCTCGATGTCGATCCAGTCCCTGGGGCGGTCAAAGGCGACCTTGCAGAGGAGCAGGTGTTCCGGGGCGAGTATGGGGATCCTCTCCTCGCCGAATGGCACGAGCCGGATGGCCCGGCGCATGGCGGAATGGATCGGGTCGTTGTCGAGAAAGAGCTCCACCGGGGTCTTGTCCCAGCGCCAGCGCGCCTGTCCGTCCCGCTCAAGTGCGGCGCGATCGGGATGCGGCTGGACGCCCAGCGACTCGAGGGCGGCCTGTACGCGGTCGGCGTCGCTCGGGCTCACGAAGACGTTGACGTCGACATCGATCGTCGCCCTCGGTTCCACGTAGTAGGCCAGAGCGAGTGCACCGCCGAACGCATGCGCGATCTTCCCCGCGGAAAGCGCGCCGTCGATCCCCAGCACCTTCTCCGGAAGGCTCGGCGCCTTCAAGTGCGAACCGTCGAGAGGCCCGGGAATGTCAGGGGCCTCTCGCGTCCCGAACCGGGAATCGCGTCGGCCAGCAGCAACAGGTCGCGAAGAGCCTCGCCACGCCGCCGGGGCCCGGCGTCCGCCCACTCGCCGATCGCGTCCGCGTCACCGCGCTCCTTGTCGGGCCTCTCGATCAAGTCGATCAAGACGGGTTTCCATGCCGGGGGGAGGGTGGCGCCACGTGCAAGCTCGTTGATGAGCCCGACGGCCGCACGGCGGATCGGCTCAGGGGCGACTGGCGCGCCCGCGCGTGTCGCCGCTTCGCGAACCCGCGCCTCACTCCCGGCCCCGGCGGAGTGAGAGGGATAGCGGTCAGGCTGAGTTCCGCCCCTCCGTTTGGGGCTCGAGTCTTCGGACCCTGAGGGAGGGTGGCGTCAGGCGGAGGCGAGGATTTCGCCTGTGCTGCGATCGGTGCCGTCGGCTAGGAGCGGCACGACGTGCTCCTTCGTCCAGGGGCCGCCGATCTCGGCCTTGACTCGCTCCTCGGTCTCGGCATCGGGAAAGGTGAGGATCAGGACGGCGTGGTGTGGGTCGACTGAGACCAGGGTCGCCGCCGTCCCGCCGCCGGCGACAACCCGTTCGCAGGCGTCCTGCGCGGAGTCGATCACGGCAGCCGGGAGGGGCCGCTCGAGGCGAAGATGGTTGATGACCACGCGCATGGGGCGATATTATCCGCGTGGTTGGTCCGCTGCGCTCCCCGTCGAAGTGGATCCGCTACGCCGCTACGAGCATGACGATCGTCTCGAGCCTCGCCGACGAGCCGGAACGCCTCCGAGGGCTCGACCGCGACCTCCTCGAGTTCGCAACCCGCTGCAACCGGGGCGCGCCCGGGGGCCAGGCCGAGTACCCCTACGAGTATCTCCTCGTCGTCGCCCGCAAGGGCGGCGGCAACGAGTAGTTGCTGCTCGCCCCGTCAGCACGAGCGGCCGCCCGGGAGCATCACTTGTTCCCCTCTCGCCCCAGAAACGAGCTGACCGCAGCGGCGACCCGCTCGGGGCTGTCGATCTGCGGCAGGTGGCCGGTGTCGGTCATGACCTCGAACTCGGCGTTCGGCATGCGGGCGGCCACGGCCTCGCCACGCTCGGGTGGCGCGAAGGCGTCGGCCTCTCCCCAGGTGAACAGGGTGGGGACGGTGAGGCGGGCGGTCTCCTCGCGAAGATCGAGAGCCGGGCGCCAGCCGCGCATCGTGGTGACGGCGCGCAGCATGCTCCGCGCTGCGCGCGCGGCTCCGGGAAGGGCGGAGGCCGCCACCGCGACCTCCAGGACCTCACGCGGAACGCGTTCGGGATGAGCGACCAGGATCGATCCGAAAACGCGTTTGCGGAGCACCTCGGGATCGTCGATCGTCATCCGGCCTATCAACGGGCCGGCGATTCGGCTCCCCCAAAGACGCAGGAAGAGCGGGATCTCGGTATGCAGTCCGGCGGCGGCGCCGACCAGGACCAGGCGCCGGACCCGCTCCGGATGAGCCAGAGCGAAGGCCAGGGCGAAGAACCCGCCCATCGAGTTGGCAACGAGATCGACCTGGTCGCTGTCGAGGCTGGTGACCAGCCCCGAGACCCATTCGGCGGCTGCGGCGCGGTAGTCATCGACCTCGAGGTAGTCGATCGGGTAGCTCAGGCCACACCCGGGCCGGTCGGGTATCACGACCCTGCCTGCCAACCGCCCGGCGACGAGCGCCCACTCGCTCGCCTCCGACAGCCCGCCGTGAAGTAGCACGATCGGAACCGAGCCACTGCCCCCGGTGATTGCGTAGGTGCTTCGGCTTGCACCGTCGTTGAGCCCCAGGGCAGTCCCGGAGAAACCGTTTCGCTCGAACAATGCGAGGCGCTCTCGCTCGAACTCGGCGGGGTCCGTCATCGCGAACCTCAGCCTTCGACAGGGGCGAGCTCGGCTTCGATCTCGTGAATGGCCTGGGCGGGAAGCCCGATCGCATCGGCGTGCTGGCGGATCCGGTCGGGCTCGAGCGCCTCGTAAACGCAATAGGCCGTCAGGCCGGCTTCGGTGCGGACCACATGGGTGTGGAGCCAGGTGATGTCGGGGAAATCCTGCTCCCTCACCCGGGTGGCCCGGTCGGCCACCTCGTCGAGCTGCTGACGCGTGACATCACCCACGGTTCGCTCGATCAGGTATCGGGGCATGCAACGAGTCTCGCAGCTCTGTGACGAGGCCTCAAACGCTTGCTCAAACGCCGGGCGGCTTGGATCGTCTCGTCAACTACCGAAGGAGAACAAAATGCCCTACGTCAACGCAAAGGTCATAGCCGACGTGCTCACCTCCGAGCAGAAGGTCGAAGTCGCAAAGGGGATCACCGACGCGTTCGTCGCAGTCGCAGGCGAACCGGTGCGCGCCGTCACCACGGTCACGATCGAGGAAGTCGACAGCGGAGCGTGGATGATGGGCGGCGATGCGCTGACCACCGAGGCTGTGCATGACCTGCTCGCCGGTGCCCCTGCTCCCGTCGGCTGAAGCTGAGCCCGTGGCGGTATCGACCGGTGGCGCGACCCGGAGCTACGATCAGCGGGAGCTCTTGACCCTGGAAATACGCCTGCTGGGAGTACCGCGGATCGAGCACGACGGTGCTCCGGTCGATCCGCCGCGGGGGAACAAGGCATGGGCCCTGCTCGCCTATCTGGTTCTCGGTGACGGGAGCACTTCGCGCACCAGGGTCGCGGAGTTGCTCTTCTCCGAGGCCGATGATCCGCTGGCAGCCTTGCGTTGGACTCTGGTGGAGCTGCGCCGTGCGCTGGCCATGCCCGACGCTGTCCGTGGCGACCCGCTGAGGTTCCCGGCCCTTGCCGAGGTTCAGATCGATGCACTGGCGCTGACGGGCGAGCCCGTAGCGGGACCCGAAAGCGCTTCCCCGGATGGCGAGCTGCTCCAGGGCATGACTTTCCCTTCAGCCCCGGAGTTCGAGATATGGCTGGGGGTGGAGCGTGCGTACCTGGCGGGATTGCGCCAGGCCTCGCTGCGGGAACAGGCCTTTGCCTGCCGTGCGGCGGACGAGCACGCTGAGGCAACCTCGCTGGCGCGACGCGCGGTTGCGATCGATCCGCTCGATCAGAACTGCCAGGAGGTGCTGCTGCTGTGTCTACGGCGAAGCGAAGGCACTCGGGCGGCCGAGGTCCAGCTCGATGGGTACAGCGCACTGCTGCGACGGGAGCTCGGCGTCGAGCCCGATCCCGAGCTCGGCCGCGTGGTGCACGACGGTGCCGGCCCGCGGCGCGAGTCGGTCGGCGATCCGGAGCTGGCCCGTGACCAGCTCGAGGCGGGCCGCGTCGCGATCGACGCGGGAGCGGTGGAGCCCGGGATCGAGTGCCTGCGCCTTGCCTGCTCAGAGGCGCTCGCCGGCGATGACGCCGGGCTCCGGGCCGCCTGCCTCGCAGAGCTTGGAGCCGCGCTTGTGCACGCCCTCCGTGGCCGGGACGAGGAGGGGTCGGCGATCTTGCACGAGGCGCTCGCCGTTGCCGAGGAAGCCGGCGAGCGGTCGACGCTCGTTGCCGCGATGCGTGAGCTGGGCTATGTAGACGTTCAGGCGGGCCGCAACGCATCGGCGGGTCGCTGGCTTGCGCGCGCCCTGCGCCTGTCCGAAGGCGACGGCGAGCGCGCCGCGGTGCTCTCGCTGCGCGGAATGATCCTCTCTGACCGCGCCCATTACGACGCGGCCCTGCAGCTGCTCGAGGAGTCGGTCGAGTGCGCGGAGCGCAGCGGCGCCGCGCGTCGGGCGGCCTGGTCGTTGTCGTTGATCGGAAGGGTCCACCTTCTTCGCGACGATCTGGTCCCGGCAGCGGCAGCGGTCGAGCGTTCGTTGGCGATAGTCGCCGACGAGCGTTGGCAGTCCTTCCTCCCCTGGCCCGAAGCTCTGGAGGGCGAGATCGCAGTTCGCCGAGGGCGCTACGGGGAGGCCGAGCCGCGCCTCGCCCATTCGTTCGCGCTGAGCTGCTCGCTGGCCGACCCCTGCTGGGAGGGCGCGGCGGCGCGCGCGACGGCGCTGCTCCACGTCGGCCGCGGTGACCAGGAGGCAGCTCGGGACTGGCTCGCCGATGCTCGTGTACGCGTGGCTCGTGTTTCCGACCCGTATCAATGGATGCACGGCTACGTGCTCGACGCCAGCGCGGACCTGGCCATCCGAACCGGCAACTCGGCCGCACGGGAGACCACCCGAAACCTTCAGAACCTGGCTGCGTCGGCGGGAATGCGTGAGTTCACCGTCCGCGCGAATGCCTACCGCGCTCGCCTTGGCGACAGCGGCGCCCTGGGTGCCGCACGCCACCTCGCCTCCGACATCGACAACCCAGCGCTGAACCGGTTCTTGGCCCGCCCCGAGAGCACCTGACCCGTGCCAGCGGCTTCGTAGCCCTCAGGACTCGTTCAACGCCACGGCTTCGCGAACCACCGCCTTCAGGGCCACTTCATTGATCTCGTCGCCCTCGTGGATGTCGACGGCGCGTCTGGTGTTGCCCTCGAGGCTCGAGTTGAAGAGGCCTGATGGATCTTCCAGGGAGGCGCCCTTGGCGAAGGTCATCTTGACGGCCTTCTTGTAGGTCTCACCGGTGCAGATGATCCCGGCGTGCTCCCACACGGGGACCCCTCTCCACTTCCACTCCTCGACGACATCGGGATCGGCCTGCTTGATGATCTTCCGCACTCGGGCGAGCGTTTCGCCCCGCCAATCATCCAACTCTTCGATCCTTCCGTCGATCAGCTGGGACGCAGAGTCGTCTCCCTGTCCTTCCTTCGAACCGCTCTGCGGATTCATGTCGCGTCGCGGTCGATCAGCCGAGATCGAAGCGGTCGAGGTTCATCACCTTGTCCCAGGCCGCGACGAAGTCGTCGACGAACTTCTCCTTGGCGTCATCGCTCGCATAGACCTCCGCGACCGCGCGCAGCTCGGAGTTCGAGCCGAAGACGAGGTCGGCGCGGGTACCGGTCCACCGTAGATCACCGGAGACGGCCTCGTGGCCCTCGAACGTGTTCTCCTCGCCCGGTGCCGACGTCCACTCCGTGCCCAGATCGAGCAGGTTCACGAAGAAGTCGTTCGTGAGCGACCCCGGGTTGTCGGTCAGCACACCGTGCTGGGACCCGCCCGAGTTGGCTCCGAGGACGCGGAGGCCGCCGACGAGAACCGTCATCTCGGGTGCCGTCAGGGTGAGCAGGTTTGCGCGATCGACCAGGAGGTACTCGGCCGGCAGCCGGTGGCCCGGCCGCAGGTAGTTCCGGAACCCGTCGGCGGTCGGCTCGAGCGGCTCGAATGAGTCGACGTCGGTCTGCTCCGGTGTGCTGTCACCTCGGCCCGCCGTGAACGGGACCTCGACCTCGTTGCCGGCCGCCTCAGCGGCAGCCTCGACGCCCGCGCAGCCGGCGAGCACGACCAGATCGGCGAATGAGATCTGCTTGCCGCTGCCGTTTTGAGCGGCGCTCCACTCCGCCTGGACTTCCTCCAGCTTCCGGAGCACGGTCGCCAGCTCATCTGGGTCGTTGACCTCCCAGCCGCGTTGCGGCTCGAGCCGGATCCGGGCCCCGTTTGCTCCGCCGCGATTGTCGCTTCCGCGGAACGAGGACGCCGATGCCCAGGCAGCAGAAACCAGCTGCGAGACCGACAGGCCCGAGCCGAGGACCTTCTCCTTCAGCGCCGCGATGTCCTCCGGGCCCACCAGCTCGTGCGTCACCGCCGGGACTCGGTCCTGCCAGAGCAGCTCCTCGTCGGGAACCTCCGGGCCGAGGTAGCGCTCGATCGGGCCCATGTCGCGATGGGTCAGCTTGAACCACGCCCGAGCGAACGCATCCTTCAGCTCGTCTGAGTTCTCTAGGAACCGGCGCGAGATCTTCTCGTAGGCCGGATCCATCCGCAGCGAGAGGTCCGTCGTCAGCATCGTCGGCGTGTGCCTCTTGTCTGGATCCTGGGCGTCCGGCACGTTGGCCTCGGCGTCCCTCGGCTTCCACTGGGCTGCGCCGGCCGGGCTCTCGGAGAGCTCCCACTCGTATCCGAACAGCGTCTCGAGAAAGCTGTTGTCCCACTTGAGCGGAGTCTCGGTCCACGCGCCCTCGAGCCCGCTGGTGATCGTCGCCGTCGCGTTGCCGCTCTCAAAGGAGTTGCTCCAACCGAGCCCCTGCTGCGTGATCGGAGCGGCCTCGGGCTCGGGGCCGACGTGCTCATCCGGGTCGGCTGCGCCGTGGGTCTTGCCGAAGGTGTGGCCGCCGATGATCAGCGCCGCCGTCTCTTCGTCGTTCATCGCCATGCGCGCGAACGTCTCGCGAATGTCGCGTGCAGCGGCGATGGGGTCGGGGTTGCCGTTCGGGCCCTCGGGGTTGACGTAGATCAAGCCCATCTGGACGGCGGCGAGAGGGTTCTCCAGTTCCCGGTCTCCGGTGTAGCGCTCGTCGCCGAGCCACTCGGTCTCCGGGCCCCAGTAGACGTCCTCGTCCGTCTCCCAGGCATCCGCGCGGCCGCCGGCGAAGCCGAAGGTCTCGAACCCCATCGATTCGAGGGCGACGTTGCCGGTGAGGACCAGCAGGTCCGCCCACGAGAGCTTGCGGCCGTACTTCCTCTTGACCGGCCAGAGCAGCCGGCGCGCCTTGTCGAGGTTCGCGTTGTCGGGCCAGCTGTTCAGTGGCGCGAACCGCTGCTGCCCGGTTCCGGCGCCGCCGCGCCCGTCCTTGATCCGGTAGGTGCCGGCGCTGTGCCACGCCATCCGGATCATCAGCGGCCCGTAATGGCCGTAGTCGGCGGGCCACCAGTCCTGGGAAGTCGTCAGGACCTCGGCGATATCGCGCTTCACCTCGTCGAGATCGAGCGACTCGAACTCCTTTGCGTAGTCGAAGTCCTCGCCCATCGGGTCCACCTCGGCCGGGTTTTTGGCGAGGATCCTGAGGTTGAGCCGATTGGGCCACCAGCCGCTGTTGTCGCCTCCCGCGGTGGGGTGCGGCGCGTCGCCAGGGTGGAACGGGCAACCGCCGTCCTCCTCGGTGTTCATCTCTCCAACTACGGCATCAGGGGTGTCAGACAAGGGAATTCCTTCCGGGTTCGAGGGTGTGTTGCTCAGGATCAGGGGCTGGGCTCATGGACTTGGTGCGGTCGTGCAGTCGGGGCACAGGCCCCAGAAGGTGACCTCGGCCTCGTCGATCACGAAGCCATGGTCCTCAGACGGAGTCAGGCAAGGTCTCGTGCCGGTGGCGCAATCGATATCGGCGATCACACCGCACGAGCGGCAGACGACGTGATGGTGGTTGTCGCCGACCCGCAATTCGTAGCGCGCCACGGAGCCCGCAGGCTCGATGCGCCTGACCAGGCCCGCGACGGTCAGGGCCCGCAGGACGTTGTAGACGGCCTGGAGCGAAACATCGCCGAGGTCTTCGCGCGCGGCGTCGACGATCGTGTTGGTATCGGCGTGCGGATGGTCGTGCACTGCGGTCAGCACCGCCAACCGAGGACGGGTCACACGGAGGTCGGCCCCGCGCAACATGAGCTCGGATTCGATGGCGGTCGGCACGACCCGGAGTATGCCCGAATTCTGGAGTCGATCAAGTCTCGGGGGATCCGCAGTTTCGGCGGATCCCCAGGCTCAGCGAACGACGGGGTACCACAGGCTCGTCGGACCGGCGTCCGCGGAGCTCTTCGGCTCGAGCCGGACCTTGGCTCCACCGGGATGCTCGAAGGGGTTCGGGCATACGACCAGGGCCCCCCTCTGCGCGTCGCGGGCTTCACGTTCATGGTGCCTCAGGGGGCCGTTCTCGGGTCTCCATTATTTACGCCTCGCAGGCGGGGGCGGAGGCCCGGATCGCCCCGAGCCCCGCCCTCTTGGGGATGCGGCTCTTGGGACCCATCTCGGTAGGCGATCGCACGCCCGGATGAACGCCATGACCCTTCACGGATCCACCACCGACCCGGCTCCCACATGGCTCTGCCATGCGGAAACCGTACCGGCGGCGTCCCGCTCGGTAATGGCGTCCCCCGGACGCACGCCCCCTGACGAGATGGGTCCTTAGCCGCGCGGCGGGCCGACGTTGATGACGTCGGTCGCCTCGAACTGCTTGTTGACGAGGACGATGACCTCGGATCCATCCGTCTTGCGGACATGGGCCTCATACGGATCGTCCGAGCTCGGGTCCGAGTTCTCCTCAGCCCGGATGACCGTCCCGCCCGGCACCCTGTCGAGCGCCGCCTTGCGCACCGAGTCAGCCGTGTCGCCGGTCAGCGCCTCCTCGGGCCCTCCCTTGCGGCAACCACCGGGACCGCCTCGCAGGGCGCCTGGGGGAGGAGGTCCACCCCGCCTCGGCGCCCCGGCCGGAGGCTCTACGGGGGGAGGCCTGCCGGCGGGCGGGGCCCCGGCAGGGGGTTTGCCGGCCTTCGGAGCGGTGGCGGCGGTGGAGTCGCTGTTGCTCTTCTCAGTCGCAGCCCCGGCGATCGCCGAGGCTCCAACCGCTATTGCCATGACCGCGGCGATCGCGGCGATCAGTCTCATGATCTTGGTTGGCATCGAGTGTCCTTTCGGTTCGTGGTCTTCCATCTGGGACGACCCTGAACCTCGAGTCCGAGTTTCGAGCGGGAATCAGCTCAGGATTTGCTGAGAAAAGAGCCCCGCGCGGGCCCGAGCGCGAAGCTCGCTACCGAGCGAGCTTCTGAAACCAGCGATAGGAGACCTTGAAGGCGGCGATCTTCACCTTCGGCGTCGCATGCTCACCGCCCACGGGTTTGTAGTGGATCTTGTTCGATGTTCCCGATGACGCTCTCTGATCGGAGTGGGCGTAGTCGCGGTTCATCTGGCACTTGACGACGTGATCCACGCAGCTCTGGAAGATCAGGAGCTGCGCCTGACGCCGCGCGTTGTAGGGATGTCGCGATGGCGACAGGTTCCCGAGGACCTTGGGGGTGCCGTGTAGATAACCCCATGACTTCGGGTTCGACGCCGGGTTCTCGGCATACTCTCGCCCGTGGGGAGTTGAGAGGTCCTCGCCGTAGGTCCGGTCAGAGACTGCCGGATAGCTCCAGGAGAGGAGATCGGTGGGAGGGGAAACGGCCGCGGCGGCGCTGACCAGGCCGCGTGACGCGAGGTTCTCGACCATGTTTGCGCCATTGGACTCGCCGTAGGCGAACACACGACAGCCACGATCACGCCAGTGACGGGCTGCGCGTTCGAGGTCCCGGAAAGCGGCCCCGACCGAGTGCAGTGAGTAGCGCACCCCGACCGTGGTGAATCCGCCGCGTTGCTTTGTGTAGCGGATGGCGTGATCCACGTAGCTGGGATCACCGCGGTACCAGCCGCCTCCGTGGACCATCAGGATCACCGGCTTGCGGCACCCTTTCCCGGCACCGTGGCTCTTCGCCCTGGCCTGTTGGCGATGGTGCGGCGCCGAGAGGGCCGGCCCGGAGCTCTCGGTGGCGGCCGCTATCCCGACCCCGACGAGGACAAGGACCAGCGCGGCTACGGCTATCGCCTTCAGATTCACAGCGGCACATTTTAGGGAGGTGCTCGGCTGGGGGTCGCACATCCGGCATCCCGCGGGGGGCACATCTGGCGCCCCGCGGGGGCACATCTGGCGCCCCGCATGCCTTTCGACAGAGCGCAGTGGCCATCATTTGTCGTCCCAGGTCCGCATACCGGACCTACGGCGACAACCCGAGCGGTCATGGAGGGGCTCCTGCCTGAGCGGTAGTCCCGGCGAAGCTCCTTGAGAGGATTCGGGGCCGGTGAAGGCGAGCGACCGACCCAATGTCCTGATCACCATCCCGATCAGCCACTACTGCGAGAAGGCGCGCTGGGCCCTCGATCGCGCCGGTGTCGACTACGAAGAGCGAGCGCACCTGCAGGTGCTCCACTGGCTTGCGGTGCGAAGGGCCGGCGGCAGCAGGACGGCGCCGGTTTTCGTCTGCGGCGACCGGGTTTTCGCGGACTCGAGCGAGATCCTCGCCGAAGCAGACCGCCGGGCACCGTCCGGACGCCGTCTCTATCCCAACGACCCCAAGGGGCCGGCCGAGGTCCGGGCGCTCGAAGCCGATTTTGACGCTCGCCTCGGACCCAAGGGGCGTCTATGGATGTACGAGGGGCTGAGGGGACACAGGGATATCGCCTCCGCTCATGCCACCACCGGCGTACCCGCCTGGCAGCGGCGGGCGTTCCCGCTCGCCTACCCGCTGGTGGCCCGGATCATCGATCGGTACCTCGACGTCACCCCGGCCGCGGCGGCGCAGGCCGAGTCAGTCGTGCGATCGACCTTTGACGCGGTCGCGAAACGCCTCGACGACGGCCGGCCCTACCTATGCGGCGAGCGTTTCACCGCCGCCGACCTGACCTTCTCGGCCTTGGCCGCGCCCGTCCTGATGCCGCCGGGATACGGCGTTCCCCTCCCCCAGCCCGCGGAGCTGCCTGCCCCGATGGCGTCGCTGATCCGGGAGCTCCGCGTCCATCCGGCCGGCGCCCACGCCCTGGCGATGTATCGCGACGAGCGTCGTTAGCCGGGAGACGCGGAGCGCTCGGTCTACTCCTTGTCGTACTTGAAGGAGATTCCCAGCCGGACGCGGAACCCGGAGACCTTGCCGTCTTCGATCGTGACGTCCTGGCGAACGACTTCAGCGATGCGCAGTTCGCGAACCGACGCGCCGACCGCCTCGACCGCGTTCTTGGCCGCCTGCTCCCATGAATCCGCGCTGACACCGACCACCTCGGTGACGCGATAAACGCTCTCTGACATGACTCTTCCTCCTCGGTTGAAACGACCTCTCCTTCACACCCTCTCACGCCTCGTCCCGTCCGCCAAACGCCACCGGACCCATCCCAACGCAAAACGAGCCGGGCCCCGCGGGGCCCGGCTCGCCTGCTTCTGACCTGCTGGGGCTCGGGCGGCCCTACTGCTGAGCCCTCAGCGTGACGCTGTTTGCCGCGGCGCAGCGGGGTGTGCGCGGTGCACGGGCGTAGTAGCGGCCGGTGTGCAGGCCCGGGTTGCCCATGTCCCACATGTAGCCGTCGTTGTTTGCCTGGGCCGTGTCCATCCCGACCCGCTGGTCGGTGCCCGGGTGGGGCTTGGAGCCGAGCTGGCGGTAGAGGACGATCGTGCGGCCCGACTTGCACTCGAGCTTCGGCGACTTGACGTAGCCGTAAAAGCCACCGGACTCGGCCTGGATCAGGACCTTGGTCGGGGCCAGGGAGGTGTGGGCCGAGGCGGTGCCGCCGAGGCCCGACAGGGCGACGAGGCTGATCGCGAGGGCGCCGAGGGTGTTGCGGAACTTGGTCTTCGTGGTCATTGCTTTCTCCTTTGAAGGGGTGTTTGCTGCTTGCAAGGACCATGTTCGGCTCGATCAGGCGCTGGGGCTAGGAGCCCTGGGGGTGAACTGACCTACACCTTTCCCGTCGCTCCGCCTGCCAGCCGAGGGGCGCAGTGGCCATCATTGTCGTCCCAGGTCCGCATGCCGGACCTGCGGCGACAACTCGAGCGATCAAGGAGAGCCGTGCCCGAGGGCCACACGATTCATCGCCACGCGCGCCT
>JBBSQE010000083.1:0-12404 GCA_038258095.1 Solirubrobacterales bacterium
CGCGGCGCTCGGGCCGCGGCCCGACGATCGTCAACTCGCCGCGCAGGACGTTCCATAGCTGCGGCAGCTCGTCGACGTGGGTGCGACGCATGAAGCGGCCGATCGCCGTCACGCGATCGTCGTCGTCAGAGGACCACTTCGCCCCTTCACCTTCGGCGGCGACGCGCATCGAGCGGAGCTTGATCATTTCGAACTCGGCGCCGCGCTCCCCGACGCGCCGCTGGCGGTAGAGGACCGAACCTCCGTCGGTGAGCTTGACGACGATCGCGCAGAAGATCAGCACCGGCATGGTCAAAACCAGCATCGCCGCGCCGACCACGAGGTCGAACACCCGCTTCGACCACACCGAACCGGCGCGATAGCGGGGATGCAGGAGATACTGAAACCAGGCGGAGTTGGACTGGCCGAGCGGCACGTGGCCGAGCAGGTCCTCGTAGAGCTGGCTCGCCTCGATGAGGCGGACCGGGAGGTCCATGCAGCTGTCGGCGACGCGCTCGAAGACCTCGAGGCGGGAGTGGCGGGTCTCATCGCCGTCGACCGATCCGCTCGTGTGGACCAGGAGCCCGATCGAGTGGTGCTCGACGACCTCGCGAACCTCCATCAGCGAACCGAGGCGTCGAGGGCCGCCCACGCCTCGCTCCGTGGTGGGGTTGTCACCGGCGATCCAGCCGATCACCGAGTAGGAGCGGATGCCGGCGTTGCGCAGCTCCTCGGCGAGCCCGAGGGCAAGACCGGGCGAGCCGATCACAGCAACGCGGACGCGGCGCGAGGAGTCGAATCGTGCGCTGCTCCAACCGGCGAACGCGATCACGATCCACGCGGCCACCACTGCGGATGCCAGGGACCCGAGGGGAACCGGGTTCCCGGCGAGTGCGAAGGTGGCCAGCGCAAGACCGGCGCCGAGGACCGGAACGGCGGTCCGCACCGCGAAGGCGACGAGCGCCATCAGGTGGAGCGGGTGGCGCTCACGCTCGAGAATCATGTCCGCGACGATCAGCGCCGCGAAGACGATGAAACCCCGCCCGACCGAGTCGAGGTGGCCGCCGGCGACGATGCCGGCGACCGTAGCGGGCGCTATGCGCGTCGCCGCGGTGCCGAGTACGCGCTGTGCGCGCAACGCGGTGAGCAGGGGGTGCGTTGCACCCTTCCCGCTCATCTGCGCTCCCCCAACCGGGTCATCAGATCTTCTCGCTGTCTCCGGTGCCGTAGCGGCGGATCGTCAGGCCGGCGCCGCCGAGGGCCAGCGCGATCGCGGCCAGCGGGACGATGTCGATACCGGTGAACGGCAGCGAGCCACCACCGCCGCCGCCGGGAGGCGAGCAGTCGACCGCCGCGGAGGGCGGCGCATACTGGGAATCCGTCGGACTGCAACTGGCGGATGCCTGAACGGGCAGGGCGAACGCGACGAGGAGCGCCGCGACGGCGATCAGGAAGCCGAGTCCCTTCTTTGGGGCGTTGCTCTTCGTGTGCGTCATCTTTGAGTCTCCTTCTCTTCAGCCATCGCAAGGATCAGGTCGGCCGGCATCTCTTCCCCGAGGTCGGGATGGAACTCCGCAAAATGAAGTCGCGCCAGTTCCACGAGCTGGTCATCTCCGTGTGCGATCACAACCGCTCCGCATTCACATCGGATGATCAGCTCGGGTCCTTGAGGGTCGAATGTCGAGCCGTCGTTCATCGCTAACCATCTTGCACCCCCCCGGTTGCGCTCTCGTACTCGCAACGTTTCCGTATCGTTTCCATCGTGGGGGCACCCGAGACAGGCGCAACGCGCATCCAGCTCTGCGGCCGCCTGAAGGCGGATGTGCTCGGGCGCCATGTCACGCCCGACCTCCGGGGGCGCCAGGGGCGAGTTCTCCTCGCCTACCTCGTGCTCAACCGAGGGCGGTCGGTGAGCCGCGACGAGCTGGTCTCCTCGATCTGGCCAGAGGATCCGCCGGCGGACCCCCCGGCTGCCCTGCGGACGCAGCTCTCGCGGCTGCGCAGCGCTCTCGGCTCCGAGTCGCTCGCCGGCCGTGACGCGGTCGAGCTGCGCCTTCCCGATGACACCTGGATCGACATCGAGGCCGCCGAACAGGCGATAGTCGCCGCCCAGGACTCCCTCCGTGATGGTGTCTGGTCCGAGGCATGGGCCAGGGCCCACATCGCGATGAACATCTCCGGCCGGCCGTTCCTGGCAGGCTTCGAGGCCCCCTGGGTCGACGAGGTCCGCAGCGAGCTCGCCGAGCTGCATCTGCGCTCCCGCGAGGTCGTCGCGCGAGCAGGAATCGGCCTGGGCGGGTCCGAGCTGGCCGGTGCCGAGCGCGCCGCCCGCGCGTTGGTCCGTTCGGCTCCGTTCCGCGAGTCCGGATACCTGTTGCTGATGCGGGCGCTGGTGTCTTCGGGCAATACCGCAGAGGCGCTGCGCACCTTCGAGGGCTTGCGCCAGCTGCTCGCCGAGGAACTCGGCTCAGCGCCCGGCGCCGAGATCCAAGCCCTGCACCGCCGTCTGCTCAGCGCCGCCCCCTCGCGCAACGAGCAGAAAGCTGACAGCATCAGCGAGCCAGGCATCGAGATGCGGGAACGATCCGCAACCGCCACGCTGCCCCTCCCGACGTGGCTGACTCCACGCGATCGCCATTTCGTCGGCCGCGAGGTTGAGATCAACGAGCTCGACCGCATCTGGGCGGAGGCAACCGAGGGTGTCCGCGAGATCGTTCTGGTCGGCGGAGAGCCGGGGGTTGGCAAGACGAGCCTCGCAACCGAGTTCGCCGAGAGGATCCATTCCCGGGGAGGCCGGGTCCTCTACGGTCGGACGGACGAACGCGGCTCGCTGCGGCTCCAGCCCTTCGTCGAGGCGCTTCGCCACTGGGCGCTGAACGCGCCCGTCGACGAGCTGAAGCGCGATCTAGGCGCCAGACCCGAGGCGCTGACGGCCCTGCTCCCGGAAATCTCGGTTCGCCTGGAAGATTCGGTCCGGGCCGACACGGCCCCGTCAAGCGAGGACCTCTACGAGGGGATCGCCGGAACGCTTGCTTCGATCGCCCGCGAGCATCCCGCCCTTCTCGTCATCGACGATCTGCACTGGGCGGACCCCGACTCGCTTCTCGCTCTCCGCCGGATCGCCCGTTCCCCCCATACGGGTGGCCTGATGATCCTGGCCACCCATCGCGAGACCGAGCCGAGCGAGAGCCTGGCCGCGGCGATAGCGGACCTGGGGCGGGAACGCCTCTTCTGCCGGATCCATCTCTCCGGCCTGAACACGACCGAGGTCGCCGAGCTCGTCGGCCTCCTCCAGGGATCCCCTCCCAACCCGCAGCTCGCCACCGCCATCCACGAGGAGACCGACGGCAACCCGTTCCTCGTCGAGGCACTGGCCGGGCACGTCGCGGAGCGCTCGGCCGATCCATCGGGACCCTCCCGCGCTCCCCGCGCGATCTACGAGCAGGGGGTGCCCGACCTCGTACGCGAGGCCGTCGGGCACCGCGTCGGGGAACTCGGGCCGCGAGCTGCCGAGATCCTCGAGGTTGCTTCGGTGATCGGACGGGAGTTCGATCTCTCGCTGCTCGTCGAGGTCTCCGGTCTGCCCGCCGAGGATGTCGCCGGCTCGGTCGAGGCCGCCGTCGTGGCGCGCCTCGTCACCGACGTCCAGGGAACCCTCGACCGCTACGCCTTCGCCCACGCACTGTTTCGGCAGACGATCTACCTCGGACTGCCGAGGGCACGGCGCACCGGGCTCCACCGCCGCCTTGCCGAGCTACTCGAGGAACGCCACGGCCGCGACCCGCGCCATCTCTCCGAGCTCGCGCGACAGTTCGCGAACGCGGGTCCCGAGATGGCCCCGAGCGCCGTGGAGTATGGCGTCCGGGCGGGAGCCGGCGCGCTCGGCGCGCTCGCGTTCGGAGAGGCGATCCTCCACTACCGCGACGCGCTTGGGGCGCTCGACGCCAGCGACACCACCCAGGACGATCTGCGCTGCGAGCTGCTGATCGCGCTCGGCATCGCCGAGTCCATGACCGGTGACGACGAGGCCGCTCGGGAGACGCAGTCGCGCGCCGCCCGGCTGGCCCGCCGCCGCGAAGATCACACCGCCCTGGCCCGCGCCGCCCTGGGGCACAGCCGCAGCGGCTTCGAGCTTCCCGAATTCGACCGCGACGAGACTGAAGCACTGCTCGACTCCGCTCTCGAGGTCAACACCGAGCCGACCGCCTTGCGGGCATGTCTTCTGGCACGCCGGGCCGAGCTCTGCCAGTTCACCGGGCGCCCGGATGAGGCGGCGGAGGCGAGCGCGGAGAGCCTCGCCGCCGCCCGCGAGGTCGGCGACCCCCAGGCGCTGGGGGCGGCGCTCGTGGGGCGCTGGTACGCCTGCATGAGTCCTGGCGGGCTGCCGGAGCGCCGTGAGCTGACCCGGGAGCTGCTCGCCGTTTGCGGCGATGGCTATGACCGCGAGATCGAGATCATCGCCTGGCGGCTCCAGGCGATCATCTCGATCGAGACGGGTGACCGCGTCGGTCTCGACAACGCGGTCGACGAGCACCGCCGCCTCGCCGAGCGCCACAAGAACGAACGTGCCGAGCTGCAGAACCGCCGACTGTCGGCGACACGGTCGCTGCTTCGCGGCGATATCCCCGCCGCCGAGCAGGTGACCGCGGAGCTCCTGCAACCGGGACTCGTCGCCGGCCTGGCCCCCGGTGCCCTCCTCCTCCTCGTCGTGCGCTGGGAGATGGGCCGGGTCGCTGAGATGGACGGCGCCCTGCGCGAGCTGGCCGAGCGGTTCACCGACCTCGAGTGGCAAGCAGCCCTCGCCCTGCTCCTCGCCGAGACGGGCGAGCACGACGAAGCCAGGGCGATCCTCAATCGGCTCGTGCCGGAGACCACATCGGCCACGAAGGCTCCTGCTCTCTCCCCGGGAGCCCTGGCATTCGCCTCGATGTCGGCGGCGGCGCTCGCCGAGCCCGCCTATGCCGAACGTCTCATCGCGGGCCTCAGCGCCCTCGTCGGCCAGGGGCTCACGGCCGGCGTCGGGACCGCCTACCTCGGTCCGGCCGAGCACCATCTCGGCGTACAGACGGCGCTGACCGGGGACGCCGCTGCGGCGGCGTCCCATTTCGAGACCGCGATGGAGTTCGACCGCCGCTCGGGCGCCACGCTGTGGGCCGAGCGCGCGGAGCAGGAGCGCGCTCGCCTCGAGACCTCGGTCTGAGGCCCTCGGTCGGGTCCCGCGCCGAGCCTCAGGCGATGCGGGGCGCCCCGCCGGCCATGGCGGGAAGGATGACGATCGTGTCGGTGTCGGAGACCTCGGTGTCGAGACCGCTCAGGACCCGCACGTCCTCGTCGTTGAGATAGACGTTGACGTAGCGGTTCAGGTCGCCCTCGGCGCCGAAGAGCTGGCTCTCGGTGTCGGGGTGCGCGCTCGTCAGGGCCCGCAGGACTTCTCCCACGTTCGCCCCCTCGGCGGCGACTTCGGCCTGGCCGCCCGTCTGGGGGCGCAGGACCGGTGGGATGCGGATCATCGGCATGGCGCGTGAGGCTAGCTGTCCGGGGCCTAAGCCGCGCAGAACAACTCATAGTCCGGGAACTTGCCCATCTCGGACTCGGGGATCTCCGGAGCGTCGGGGCCGCAGATCGGGCAGGCCGGGTCGCGGCGCACCTTCAGCTCGGTGAACCGGGTGCCGAGGGATTCGTAGAGCAGGAGCCGGCCAATCAGGGGGTCACCGATTCCGAGCACGAGCTTGATGACCTCGTTGGCCTGGAGCAGGCCCATGACGCCGGCCATCACGCCGAGCACGCCCGCCGCCCCGCAGCTCGGAGCCATCTCCGGGGGAGGAGGTGTCGGGTAGAGGCAGCGGTAGCAGGGCCCCTCGAACGGCATGAAGGTGGAGATCTGGCCGTCGAAGGCGAGAATCGAGGCTGACACCACCGGCTTGCGGAGACGAACCGACGCATCGTTCAAGAGGTAGCGGGTTGGGAAGTTGTCGGCGCCGTCCACAACGATGTCGTAGTCGGCGATGATGTCGAGGATGTTGTCGGCGTTCAGCCGCACACGGTGCTCGATCACGTTGATATCGGGGTTGAGGGATTCGATCTGGATGCGAGCCGACTTCGTCTTCGGCATTCCCACACGTTCGGTCGAGTGGATCACCTGGCGCTGCAGATTCGATTCGTCGACGACGTCGTCGTCGACGATGCCGATAGTCCCGATGCCGGCCGCGGCGAGGTAGAGGGCGGTCGGCGCTCCGAGGCCGCCGGCCCCGAGCAGCAGGACCTTGGTGTTCAGCATCTTGATCTGGCCCTCGACGCCTACCTCGGGAAGGAGCGTATGGCGCGAGTAGCGCTCGCGCTGGTCCTTCGTCAACCCCTCGGTCTCGATGACCGGGAGCCCCTGTTCGGTCCAGGCGAGGATCCCGCCGGCGACCGAGGAGACGCTCTCGTAGCCGAGCGCTTCGAGCTTGGCCGCGGCGCGGGCGGAGCGGGCGCCGGAGCGGCAGTAGAGGATCAGCCGCTGGCCGGTGTCGGGCGCAACCTGATCGATGCGCGATGCGACTTCAATCGGCGGGACGAGAACGGCGCCGTCAACGTGGGCCTCGGCGTACTCGTGCGGCTCGCGGGTGTCGATGAGGGTGATCGCGGAGTCGGCGGCGAGCTCGTCGCGGGCTGCGGCGGGCTCGATCTCGTCGATCTGCTCCTTCACTTGGTCAAGCGTGGGTTCGGTGCTGGTGGGAGTCATCGTTCTCTCAATCTCTGCGAATCCTGATCGGGATAGACCTAGAAGGTACTACTTCAGAAAGTATAGTGGCTCACCCTTCCCCGGCCCTCCTGCCGGCCGCCCGGCCCCGGACACACGACGGGCCGCCCCTTCGGGCGGCCCGTACGCTGCATTCGCAGGTGATTCAGGAGGTTTCGCTGCTCTGCGAATGACCCCAATCGCCCGGTTGTGTCAGACCAGGCTGGGACGCATCTGCCGCAGACGGCGGACGCGCTCCTCGATCGGGGGATGAGTTGAGAAAAGGCCTGCAAGTCCCTTCTTGGTGAGCGGGTTCACGATGTAGAGCGGCTCGGCGGCCGAGTTGACCTGCATCGGGTGCGCCGCGGCGCCCTCCTCGAGGCGCAGCAGCGCGCTCGCGAGCGACTCCGGGTTGCCGCAGATCTCCGCTCCGCCGGCATCCGCCGCATACTCGCGCTGGCGCGAGATCGAGAGCTGGATGATCGATGCCGCGATCGGCGAGAGCAGCACCAGTGCCAGCGACGCGACGAGGCCGAGCGGCGAATTGTCGTCGCCGAACCAGAGCAGCATGTAGCCGATGTAGGTGATCGCGGCACCGATCGTCGCCGCGACGGACTGGATGAGGATGTCGCGGTGCTTCACGTGGGCCAGCTCGTGGGCGACGACGCCGCGCAGCTCGTCCTCGGAGAGCAGCTTTGTGATGCCGCTCGTAACCGCCACCGCCGCGTGCTTGGGGCTGCGGCCTGTCGCGAACGCGTTCGGCTGGTCGGCCGGGATCATGTGCAGCGAGGGCATCGGCAGATCGGCGCGGGTGCAGAGGTCGCGGACCATCTCGTAGAGCCGGGGCGCCTCCTGCTCGGAGATCGGCTTGGCCCGGCTCATCTTCAGCGCCAGCTTGTCGCTGAAGAAGTAGGAGAAGAAGTTCATCGCCGCCGCGCCGAAGAGGAAGATCAGCGCAGTGCTTGGTCCACCGACCGCGAAGCCGATCGCGACGAGGATGCCCGAGAGCGTCGCCAGCAGGACCGTGGTCCTCAGCGTCGCTCCGAAGGTCGATTGCTTGGTGGTTGTCATGTCTTGAGTCGCTCCTGATCCGATTTGCCTGGGAATGTTCGTAAAACGCCTGCGACCAGTATCAGCGCTCGGGCGGCCTTCCGACATAGGTGCCACCCCCCGTTCGCAACCGGGGTACCACCCACGCGTCTAGGCTGAGTTCGTGCGCCGCCGTGCCCTCTTCACCCAGGTACTCGCCCTCAACGCCTCGCTGATCTGCATCGCCGCGCTGCTGGCGGCGACCCTCGCCGGCCTACAACTTCAGGAGACCGCCCGGGTGGTGTTGGTGATCGTCACGGCCGCCGGCATCAGCCTGTTCGTCAACCTCGCGGTGCTGCGGCAGCGGTTCGTGCCGCTCGAGAACTTGATCGAGGAGATGGAGAAGGTCGACCTCAGCCGGCCCGGGGCCAGCCCTCCCCCGTCGATCGACGGAAAGGGCGAGACGGAGGAAGTGGAGCGAATCGAGCTTGCCTTCCTGCGGATGATGAGCCGCCTCGAGGCCGAGCGTCGGCGGGCCGGGCGGATGGCGCTGCGGGCCCAGGAGGAGGAGCGAGCGCGGGTGGCGAGGGACCTTCACGACGAGGTGAACCAGTCGCTCACCGGCGTCCTCCTCCACCTCGAGGCGGCGCGGGCTGCCGCGCCACCGGAGCTCGAGCCCGAGCTCGCCCAGACCAAGGCGGCGGCGAACCAGGCGATGTCAGAGTTGCTCTCGCTCGCTCGCCAGCTCCGCCCGACCGCGCTCGACGACCTCGGTCTGCGGGCCGCCGTCGACGGACTCGTCGCCCAGACCGGCCAGGGTGAGATCAAGGCCTTCTTCCACAGCGAAGGCAGCTTCGCCGAGCTGCCCGACGACGTCGCCCTGGTCGTCTACCGCGTCGCCCAGGAGGCGCTCTCGAACGTGGCCCGCCACAGCGGGGCGGGCAACGTCGAGGTCTCCCTGTCTCGCCGCGGTGACGGTGTTGAGCTGATCGTCGCCGACGACGGGGCCGGATTCGCCTTCGCGGTGGCCGAGGGCGGGCTCGGGTTGCCCGGCATGCGCGAGCGAGCGCTCCTGATCGGCGCGGACCTCTCGATCGAGTCCCGCCCCGGGGACGGGACGACGGTGCGGCTGCGGGTCTGAGGGCCTTCGGTTCCCAGCCCTTTTGAGTGTGACGAGTTAGGGGGTCCCCAGCACACCAAAAGTCGTCACGCACCGCGGAAGAAGCGCCGGGGGCCACGGCGCCGGGAGCGTCAGTAGTTGCCGGATATGCGGTCCCAGGCTTGGTGGAGCTTGCGGGAGAGACCCGACTCGTCATCGGCGGGGTCGGCCTCCATCGCAGCCGGGTTGGCACTCGGCTCGGGCAGGTTCTCGCAGGAGTCCCGGTCGAGCCGCAGCAGGACGGCGTCGGCGGTGATCTCGTCCACCTCGGGCGCATCGACGAAGCGATGCCCGCCCGGGCCGAGGGTGGTGTCGATGACGATCCCGTCGAAAATGTCGTCTGCCTCGTCGGCCAGCACATGGGTGACCTTGCCGATCTGCTCGCCGCCGTGGGCGAGAACGGGCGTGCCAGCCTCGAGGGTCAGATAGCTGCTTGGCTCAGATGCCTCCATTGGCTGGAGGATACGGCTAGATTCCGGCGGCAGGACGGCTGGCCGGACCGCTTGGAACACTCCACCAATGCGAATCCTGATCGCCGACGACCACGGAATAGTCCGTTCCGGGCTGCGGCTGCTGCTCGAGCGCCAGGACGACATCGAGGTGATCGGCGAGGCCGCTGATGGTGCCGAGGCGCGGGAACTGGCCGTCCGGGAGCGCCCCGACTTGGCGATCCTCGATGTCCGGATGCCGAAGCTGACGGGGCTGCAGGCGACCAGGGAGATCAAGGAGCAGGCACCCGAGGTCGCGGTCCTGATCCTCTCGATGCACGACGACCAGCGCTACCTGTTCGAGGCCCTGAAGGCCGGTGCGTCGGGGTATGTGCTGAAGGCCCAGGCCGACGAGGACCTGCTGGAGGCGATCAGAGCGGTTTCGCGCGGGGAGCCGTTCCTCACGCCGGGCGCCCAGCAGGCGCTGATCAAGGACGTGCTCGAACGCGGCTCGACAGGGGACGAGGACCTGACGCCGCGCGAGGAAGAAATCGTGAAGCTGGTCGCCGAGGCGCACACGACGAAGGAGATCGCCGAGGTCCTCCATCTCTCCGAGAAGACCATCGAGAACCACCGCGCCAACGCGATGCGCAAGCTGGGGATGCGCGACCGGGTCGAGTTGGTCCGGTACGCGATCCGCCGCGGGCTGATCGAGCCGTGAGCGACGCGCCGGAGAGCGGCGGAGCGCCCGAGAGCGTCACCCTCGAGGACGGGACGGAGATCCTCGTGCGCCCGATCGGCACGGAGGACAAGCAGGCCCTCGCGGACGCGTTTGAGGACCTCAGCCCCGAGTCTCGCTACCGCCGGTTCTTCGCCCCGCTGCAGCGGCTGTCCGCCCAGGACCTCGCCTACCTGACCGGCGTCGACCATCACGACCACGAAGCCCTGGTTGCGGTGCGGCCAACGACCGACGCGATCATCGGCGTCGCCCGCTACGTGCGCTCCGAGGACCCGGCGAGCGCCGAGGTGGCCGTCGTCGTCGGCGACCCGTGGCAGAAACGCGGCGTCGCCTCCGCCCTGCTCGACCGCCTCGTGGACCGGGCTAGAGCCGAGGGCATCGACCACTTCATCGCGATCGTTATGAGTGACAACGAGGACGCGCTCGAGCTGTTCCGCCATCTCGCCGCCGGTGCCTCCTACACCCGGCGCAGCGCCTCGGGCCACACCGAGATGGTCATCGAGCTCCCCGAACCGGGCGGCGAGCTGGCCGACTCCCGGCTCGGGCAGATCCTCAGCACGGTCGCCCGCGATGCCATCAGCGTCAACCCGTGGCGCGTCTTCCGGCAGGCCATCGGGCGGCGGCCAACGGAGGAGATGCGCCTACCCGACCCCGATCCACTCCAGACCGACGAGTTCTCCTGACCCGGCGGATCCGTGCACGAGCCGGCCGGCCCAGGGCAAAACCGACCCGATCGCTAGGATTTGTGTCGATGCTGTTCTCGACCAAAGCGGAGTACGGAGTTCGCCTGATGGTGGAGCTCGGGCGCCAGCCCGGTTCCGCCCCGGTGTCCCTCGGTGCCGTCGCCTCCGCCGAGAACCTCCCGCTGTCCTACCTCGAGCACCTCGTCGCGATGCTTCGCAACGCCAAGCTCGTCGACTCGACGAGGGGGGCCCACGGTGGGTACCGCCTGGCGCGGGATGCGGCGGACATCACCATGCAGGAGGTCGTCGAGGCCCTCGAGGGACAGATCGCCCCGATGGAATGCTTCCACGAGACTCCCGAGGGCCGCGTCCTCTGCTCGCACGAGTCCGATGACGGCGCCTGCGCGACGAAGCTACTGTGGACCAGGGTCCAGGGCGGCGTCACCCGCGCGCTCGCCGGGACCACCCTGCAGGAGCTGGTCGAGTTCGGGGGCGCCGGCGACCCGAGCTCACCGACCGCACTCGAGAGCCTCGCGTAGCGCGAGCTCGACCGACATTCGAATCTAAAAGGAGACCGATGGCTGACCTTGAGATCCGCAACCTGCATGTGAGCGCCGATGGCAAGGAGATCCTCCGCGGGATCGACCTCGATGTCGAGAAGGGACGGGTCCACGCGCTGATGGGCCCGAACGGCTCCGGCAAGTCGACCCTCTCAAACGTGATCTTGGGCCACCCCGCCCTCGAGGTCACGGAGGGCACCATCACCTTCAAGGGCGAGGACATCACCGAGGCGGCCCCCGACGAGCGCTCCCAGGCCGGCCTCTTCATGGCCTTCCAGTACCCGGTCGCCATCCCCGGCGTCTCGGTCACCAAGTACCTGCGGACCGTCCTCAACGCCCATCGCGAGGCGAAGGGCGAGCCGGAGATCAAGATCAAGGACTTCGCGAAGCTCGCACGCGCCGAGATGGATCAGGCCAGCGTTCCGCAGGAGTTCTCGAGCCGCTACCTGAACGACGGCTTCTCGGGCGGCGAGAAGAAGCGGATGGAGATGCTCCAGCTCGCGCTGCTGCGTCCCGAGATCGCCATCCTCGACGAGACCGACTCCGGCCTCGACATCGACGCGCTGCGCACCGTCGCCGAGGGCGTCAACCGCCTCTCCGGCCCCGATATGGGCGTCCTGATCATCACCCACTACCAGCGGATCCTCCACCTCGTCGAGCCCGACTCCGTGCACGTCATGTACGAGGGCCGGATCGTCAAGGAGGGCGGCCCCGAGCTCGTCACGCAGCTCGAGGAGCGCGGCTACGGATGGATCGGCGAGGAGGTCGAGGCCGCGGCCTAGCCGCCGGCCTCCGGGCATGGAGCCGACCGCCTCCCCACCTCGCGAGTTCGCGATCGCGGACATCCGCGCCGCGTTCCCGGCGCTCGAGCGCGAGGTGAACGGCCAGCCGCTGGCCTACCTCGACAGCGGCGCTTCCGCACAGCGCGTCCGCGCTTCGATCCAGGCGGTCGACCGCTACGAACGCGCCCACCACTCGAACGTCCACCGTGGGTCGCACACGCTCTCAGCCGAGGCAACCGCCGCCTACGAGGGCGCCCGCGCGACTGTGGCCGACCACCTCGGCGCAGCCGACCGCCGGGAGATCATCTTCGTCCGCAATGCGAC
>JBBSQE010000084.1:0-12359 GCA_038258095.1 Solirubrobacterales bacterium
ACCGCCACGCCACGCAGTCTAGCGTTCTGAGAACGTCGGGTTGACACACGTTCTCATTTTTCCGTATGGTCTCGGGAATGGCTGAACGCGGAGCCCCACCGAAGGTCCCTGCCCTGCAGCGGCGGGCTCTGCACGCCGTGAGGTCGCTGTTCAGCCCCCTGCTCCCGGACGACTACCTGGAGTTGATCAACCCGCTGTGGTCCACCCGCGAGCTGCGCGGGCGGATCGAGCGCCTCGAGCGCGAGACCGAGGACGCGGTGACGATCGTGATCAAGCCCGGATACGAGTGGGAGGGCCACCAACCGGGCCAGTACCTGCGGGTCGGGGTCGTGATCGACGGGGTACACCACTGGCGGGCCTACTCGCTGACCTCTGATCCGGGCCGTCCCGACGGCTGTATCAGCGTCACTCCCAAGCTCGTCGAGGAGGGCGTCGTCTCGCCACACCTCAACCGCGAGATCCGCCCCGGGGCGATCGTCCGGCTCGGCGGCGTGGAAGGGACCTTCGTCCTGCCCGACGAGGTTCCGGAGAAGCTCCTCTTCATCAGCGCCGGCAGCGGGATCACCCCGATCATGAGCATGCTCCGCAGCCTCGACGCAGACGACGCGATGCCGGACGTGGTCCATCTCCACTCGGCCCGCGAGCCCGACGGCGTGATCTTCGGCTCCCAGCTCCGGCAGCTCGACGGGCGCCACGACACCTTCAGCTTGCATATCCAGGAGACGGGGACCGCGGGCCGCATGCAGCCTTCCGACCTCGACGATCTCTGCTCCGACTGGCGCGAGCGCGACGCCTTCGTCTCGGGCCCGGCGGAGATGCTCGACGCGCTGACCGAGCACTGGGAGTCCCAGGGGGATGTCGACCGCCTACGGATGGAGCGCTTCCAGCCGATCATCGGCGAGGACGGGGGGCAAGGGGACGGAGGGCCGATCCGCTTCACCAAGTCGGGCATCGAGGCCATCTCCGACGGCGGGACGCCGATCCTCGTCGCGGGCGAGGATGCCGGCGCCACTCTGCCCTACGGCTGCCGGATGGGCATCTGTCACACCTGCGTCGGAAAACTTTGCTCGGGCGAGATCCGCGACCTGAGAACCGGAGAAGTGTCGGGCCAGGAAGGCGAGATGGTCCGCACCTGTGTCAATGCCCCCGAGGGCCCGGTTGAGATAGAGCTATGAACCCCATCGAGAGGAAACCTTGAACGCGACACTGGAAATCGAAAACGACGTCGAGAGCCCCCTCGCGCATCTCTCCGCGGAGCAGATCGAGGAGATCGGCAAGGAGTTCGACGCGATCCACGACCAGGTCTACGGCGACCTTGGCGAGCGCGACCGTCGCTACATCGAGTCGATGATCGAGATGCATCGCCGCCTCTTGGTGATGAGCCGCGTGATGCTGCTCGGTGCCCGCCACAGGCCGGCCTGGGCGGCCGGGACGACCGCGCTCTCCCTGGCCAAGATCCTCGAGAACATGGAGATCGGCCACAACGTCCTGCACGGCCAGTGGGACTGGATGAACGACCCCTACATCAACTCGTCGACCTGGGACTGGGACACGGCCTCGACCTCGGAGGCCTGGAAGCACTCCCACAACTACGTCCACCACACCTTCACCAACATCCGCGGCAAGGACAAGGACCTCGGTTACGAGATCATGCGGATCGACCCGCACCAGAAGTGGCACCCGGTCTATCTCGCCCAGCCGTTCTACAACGTCCTTCTGGCCGCCTTCTTCGAGTGGGGAGTGGCGAGCCACGACCTCGACTTCGACGCGATCAAGAACGGCGAGAAGTCAAAGGAGCAGATCAGGCGCGAGCTCAAGGGCATGGGGGAGAAGGCGAGGGGGCAGATAGTCAAGGACTACATCGCCTGGCCCCTGGTCTCAGGGGCCGCGATGGCCGCGATCGACTTTGCGCTTGCCGCCCGTGACAAGGACCTGGCGAAGACCTCTCGCCGCGCCAGGTTGAAGCGGCGCGTGAAGGGCAAGGTCGGGCGCTCGCCCGCGAAGGGAGCCATGGCCAAGGCGCTGGAGGGCGGTTGGCGCGGCTACAAGGCCACCGCCAAGGCGAACTTCGCCGCCAACATGGCCCGGAACTTCTGGTCCTACGCGATCATCTTCTGCGGCCACTTCCCGGACCAGACGTACACGTTCACCGAGGAGGAGGCGGAGGACGAGAGCCGTGGCGGTTGGTACGTCCGCCAGCTCTGCGGTGCAGCGAACATCGAGGGCTCACCGCTCTTTCACGTGATCAGCGGCAATCTCGGCTACCAGGTGGAGCACCACCTCTTCCCGGATATGCCGAGCACCCGGTACGCGGAGATCGCCCCCCAGGTCAAGGACGTCTGCGAGCGCTACGGCCTCCCGTACAACTCGGGCCCGTTCGGCACCCAGCTCGGGATGGTGCAGCGAACGATCATCCGGCTCGCGTTCCCGGGCGGGAAGGTCCGCCCGAAGCCCGGTCCCTACCGAGGAGGCGAAGGTGCCTCGGTTCCATCGGCCAATGGCTCGTCAAACGGCCACGCCCGCGCCGAGGCGCCGGGCACGTAGGGCCGACCGAGGTGACGTTGACTACCGAATAGGCAGTCAACGTGACACGGGTGCCCGCCGGGCGGTTCAACGGGCGGCCCTCCGCGGTGGAGGGACACCTAGCGGCGGTGCGGGCGCGGCTGGCCCAGGCAGTTCGGCCGGCGGCGGACGGGCGGGAAGGGCAGGTCGGCGACGATCGCCGTCTCCAGGTAGGCGTTCTCGTACTTGCTGTGAGACCCGGCCGCCAGGGCCGCGCCGCGCCTCTCGAGCCTCGCCCTCGAGGTGTCACGGGTGACCCATGGGGCCAGGGCGAGGAACTGGCGCTTGCGGCCCGAGTAGACGCGGTAGGACTTCGGATCGACCCTCGTGTTGAACCGGGTTGCGTTGCCGACGTATGTGCAGGCCCGCCTGCCTCGTAGGCCTCGCTGGGTGATCGCCGTCTGGCCGTCGAAGGGGAGATCCGCGAGGTTGCCGACCATGTGCGGGGTGACGTTGTAGGTGAAGGTCGCGGTCGGGTCCGCTGCGGCACGCCAGGTTGAGCTCATCCATTCGAGCGGCTGCCATGCACCGGAGCCGGCGTCCGTCGTCCACTGGCCGGGGTTCGCCTCGTCCTGCATCACGAGGTTCGTGTGGAGGCGCTGGAGGCAGGCCATGTAATAGGTGGCGACGTCGGAGCAGGGGTCGAGCGTCGGCGCCAAGCGCTGCCCGAACGGCCGGCCGTACTCGAAGGCGGGGAGGCTGGTGGCGAAACCGATGCGGGCCCTGGTGCGGGGCAGGTGGTACGGGCGCAGGTTGGCGACGGCATCCGGGCCGCTGGTCGGGCCCGAGGTCAGGCCGAGGGCGTTCTCGATGTCTGTCAGCGGCACCTTGCGGTTCGAGGCGACGACGTTGCGAAGCGGCAGCGGCCCCTCGGAGCGTACGAACCTTGGGCCCCAGAGGAACGCCTCGTTGTAGACCTTCGAGCTGGTCGCCACATAGACGGTCTTGGGACGGGGCAGGTCGGGATCGGAGAACGTGTCGATCTCGGCCGGGTCGCGAGACTCGCGGAAGGGCGCCTGGTCGTTCGAGCCGAGGATGTACAGGTGGTACTTCCGGGCCATGTCCGAGAAGACCTGCATCCATCCGCGACCGAAGGTATCGGTCGCATCGAGGAACGGCCCGGACAGATAGCCCACGTCGGAGTATCGCGACCTGTAGGCCGCGTCCGGCCCGCTGTAGGCCGAGCCGACGGACAACAGGGCCGCGATCGCGCCGCAGGGCGGCGGCTGCCCCTTGCAATCGCCGCCGCCGGGCTTCGAGAAGATCCTCCGGGTGGCGGCACCGCGCGACCCGGTCGCGAGCGTCATCAGCCCGATGTCCTCGTTGAACGCGATCACGTTCGGCCGGTGTTTCGCGCGGTTGGGAAGGACATAGCGCCTGATCGCGCACTCGATCTTCGTGCGGAACGTCCGGTAGGAGACGACGTTGCGGAGCTCCTGCTTGAACTGCATCGCGAAGACCCGCGGCCCACCTCCCCGACGGTTGAGCGCCTTGATCGCCGGCAGCGACCGCTTCGCCGCCGTCCTGCCGCAGACGCGCCGGCCCGGCGCCTTCGGTATCGCCGGGAGCCTGCTGGTCTCCTGGGTGAAGATGGATCGGGCGAGCAACGGTTCGTTGGTGATCACCGCGTCGACGCCCATCTTGAAAGCCTGCCGCAGCCCGGCTGCGTCATCGATCGTGTACGGCACGACGCGCAGACCCTGCGCGTGCGCGTTCGAGATATAGGTCTGGTCGACCGGCCACTGCGGGGAGACCCACTGAAAGCCGCTCCCCTGCGCGATCGGCGGACCCGCCGCCTCAAGCGCCTTCAGGGTCAGGAACGAGAACTCGGCCCCAGGGAGGATCTGCTTCGCGGTGTCGAGGTTCGACGAGAGGAAGCTCTGGATGATCAGGTGTGAATCAGGGACGCCGCTCAGCTTGATCGCGGTAGCGATCGTCGTCGCGTACGCGGGCGTGCTGTCGAAGTCGTTGTCGGTCGGCAGGTTCTTGATCTCGATGCTCGCCGTCGCGCCCGTCTGGCGGATCAGCCCGAGGACGTCGGCGAGGGTGGGGATGGGCGCCTCGCGCGGGTCGCCGGCCGCAAGCGGAGTGAAGTTGCCCTCGGTGCCGAGGATGTCGACCGGACAGGCTGCGAGCTGCGCCAGGGTCTTGGCATGGACGGGGCCCGTGCACGCGGTGACCCGGTCGAGCGTGTCGTCGTGGATGATCACCGGCACGTTGTCCGCGGTCAGCTTGACGTCCATCTCCAGCGTGATCCCGAGCTTCGCCGCCGCCTCGAAGGCGGGCATCGTGTTCTCGGGGAAGGTTGGGACCCCGTCGCGCACGGACCCGCCCCGGTGGCCCTGAATGTAGGGGCCGGCCGCCGCCGCCGAGGCGCAGGCCCCGGTCAGGGCGATGATCAGGCAGGTTGTGACAAGTGCGCGGCGCAATCTCTCTCCTCTTCTCCTCTTGCGCGCAGCATAGGCGGGACGGCTCCGGGAGACGCCGCCACCCATTGCGATTGCGTGTCGCCCAGAGGTCACCGGGCACGTGCCCGAATTAGTTCTTATCGGCACAAAAACCGGGCATCCTGCAAGACTTCACCCAAGTTATTAGCAACCCCTAACATTCGACGTGCGTTCTCGCTAGCCTGCTTTTTCGCCGCCAGGACCTTTGCGGCGACCCCCTTCCCGATGCGAACCGGTTCTGACAACACCTCTGGTCGTCGTACGCCCGCACCCAGGCGGTGGCTGCCCCTCGCCCTGGCTCTCGGCATGCTCAGCGCCCTCCTGTTGGTGACCGTATCGGCCCCCGCGGCAACTCTCCAGAAGAAGCTGAAGGCAAACCAGGCCGCCCTTTCGAAGGTGCAGGGGGAGCAGGACGATCTCTCCGCGCAGATACAGGCCGACAACGCCCGTGTCGACGACCTGATCGCGCAGCTCGCCGCCACCAGGGCGCAGGCGACGAAGGTCCGAGCCCAGCTCGACGCCGAGCAGGCAAAGCTCGACAAGGCGACGAAGGACCTGAAGGCTGGGCATCGCCGCCTGATCGACATGCGGATTCGCCTCAAGAAGGCGATGGGAACGCTGCGTGAGGAGCTCGTGTCGATCTACAAGTCCGGCGACCCGAGCGCGGCGGATCTCGTTCTCGGATCCTCCAACTTCAACGATCTCGCGGCGCGCAGCGAGTACCTCGGAGCGGTCCAGGACTACCGCGACTCGATCACGGTCCGCGTCCGTGGCCTTCGCAACCAGGCCCACGCCGAGGTCATCCGCCTCGCCGATGCCCGGGACCGGATCGAGAAGGCCCGGGATGCGATCGCAGTCCGCGAGCAGCGGATCTCCGACATGCAGGCTTCGATGCAGGCTCAGCACGACGAGCTTCTCGCCGCTCAGGCATCGCGCCAGTCCCGGATCGACGAGCTTCAAGCCCGCCAGTCCGACATCGAGGGCAACCTCGGCGACATCACCTCGAAGATCCAGGCGCAGGCGGCAGCCGCGGGGTCCGACACCTCGATCTCGGTTCCGACGCCGAGCGGCTCGGTCAAGCCACCCGGTCCCGGTGAGACCGCGACGCTTCTCTCCAACGGCCAGGCCGTCGCCCCCGCCGGCGCTCCTGCCGCCGTGGTCGCCGCGATCGCCGCCGCCAACTCGATCGCCGACACCCCCTACATCTGGGGCGGAGGCCACGGCTCGTTCGAGTCATCCGGATACGACTGCTCCGGTGCGGTCAGCTTCGCCCTTCACGGCGGCGGACTGCTGGACAGCCCGCTCGACTCGACCGGCCTGGAGACCTGGGGCGAGGACGGCCCCGGCAACTGGATCTCCGTCTACGGCAACTCCGGCCACGCCTGGATGATCATCGCCGGCCTGCGCTTCGACACCGCGGCCAACAACTCCGACGGCCCGCGCTGGAGCACCGACATCTACGCCGAGGACGCCTCGGCCTTCGTCGCCCGGCACTACCCCGGCTATTGAGCCGCGGTCAGCCTAGGTCCCGGACCCGAGTGGTCCGCCCGGCGGCTTGCCCGGGCTGTAGAGCCAGCGCTTGAAGAAGTCGTCGAGCTGGCGGCTTGAGGTGTCCTCCGCCAGGGAGATGAACTGCCGGATCGTCCCGTTGCCGTGGCGGCGGGTGGCCTGCCAGCTCCGCAGGAGCCGGAAGAAAGGCTCGTCACCGATCGTCTCCCGCAGGGCCTGGATCGCCATCGCTCCGCGAACGTAGACGCTTGGCGCGAACAGCTTCGCCACCGACCCGGGGTTTCCCGGAGGCGGCGCCCAGATCGCCTCGTTGGAGGCGGGCTCGGCGTAGCCGCGCCGGAACACGGTGGCTGCGCTGTCGCCCCCGTGGCGCTCCGCGTAGTACCACTCGGTCCACGTCGCGAAGCCCTCGTGTAGCCAGATGTCGGGCCAGTCCCGAAGGGTTACGGAATCGCCGAACCACTGGTGTGCCTGCTCGTGGACCATCGTCGTGAAGTTGGGCGCGCCGTCATAGGTGGGTCGCGTCTGCGTCTCGAGCGCGTAGCCGACGCCGGCGCCGTGTTCGACGATGTTGCCGGCCGAGTCGAAGGGATAGGGCCCGTAGATGCTCTGCAGGAAGCGCAGCACCCCGGGCAGGTGACGCACGACCCGGGACGCCACCCGCTCGCGCGGATCGACCAGCGTGTAGGTCGGCACTCCCACCGCCCGGCCGCGGACAATCTGACCGCGGCCGATGCTGACCGTCGCGAGGTAGGTCGCCATCGGCTGGCTCTCTCGCCAGGTCAAGGACTTGAGCCTGCCGTGGCGGCGGACGGAGACGAGCCGCCCGTTCGAGATGGCGCTCATGCTCCGCGCCACCGTTAGGCGCGTGGTCATCGTGGCCTTGTCCTGGGGATCGTCGTTGCAAGGGAGCCACGAGGGGGTGCCCTGCGGCTCGCCGAAGGCGACCGCTCCGTCGTCGGTGCGGATCCAACCCTCGCTCGACCCATCGACGTCCACCACTCTCCGCGGCCGGCCTGCGTAGCCGACGATGACCTCGAAGGGCTTGTCCCCGGGGAGCGCGGCCGCCGGCCGGATCACGAGCTTCGAGCGCTTGCGCCGGTAGGCCGCCCGCCTGCCGTTGACCCGGACCCTCCTGACGGCGGGCCCCCGGTAGTCGAGCTGGAAGCTCCGCAGCGCTTCGGTGCTGCGTGCCCTGATCACCGCGGTCGCCCGCAGGCGGCCGGAGGAAGGCGCGTAGCGCAGAGCCACCCCGTAATGGCTGACGTTGTAGCCCCCGTTTCCCATGTGGGAGAAGAGCGGATCTCCGAGACTCCCCGACCCGGCGTGGGGAGCGGCGGCGGCGGGCGTTGCGAGGAGCGCGGCCAGCACCGCAAGTGAAAATGTGACCCGACGACGCATGGATCGATTACAGCAGCCGTCATTTGCCGGGGCGCCGCTCCGGACCCGACTCGTGCTGAATGGGCACCTCCCCGTCGGGGTCGCGGGAAGCCTGCATCGGCATGTCGCCGTCCCTCCAAGCCTCCATGCTGACGAACTCTCGCTCTCCCTCGCCCGACCTCCGCGTGATGGCGGGCGGCCGGCATGTGACGAAGTCATCGCTCCGGGATACCCGGAAACGCCGCGATCTACTCATGGACCCGACCCGCTAACAATCCCTCCGATGCGCGCACTCATCGCCGGAGCGACCGGCTTCGTGGGACGACACCTCGCTCCGGCCCTCCTGGCCGACGGGCACGATGTTCGCTGCCTGGTCCGCGACCCGGAATCGGATGCCGCCGCTGCCCTGGCGCGCGCTGGATGTGAGATCGCCGTGGCGGACCTGACTGACGAGGCTTTGCTCGCCGCCGCCCTGGAGGGGCTCGACGTCGCCTACTACCTGGTCCACATGATGGGCCGCGAGGCTGATTATCCCGAGGCCGAGGCCGTCGCCGCGCGGGCCTTCGGCGGGGCGGCGACGGAGGCCGGGGTCGGGCAGGTCATTTACCTCGGCGGCCTCGGCGAAGATGCGAGCTCGAGGCACCTGGCCAGCCGGCACGCCACCGCCGAGGCGATGCGGGCTGCCGGCCCGCCCCTCATCTATTTTCGTGCCGGCATGATCGTCGGCTCGGGCAGCGAGTCCTACACGCTGGTCCGGGACATCGTCACCCGCCTTCCCGTCGTGCCCGACACCGCCTGGCTCCACACCCGTACGCAGCCGATCGGGATCCGCGAGGTCGTCGCCTACCTGCGCCGGGCGCCGTTCACCGAGGGCGCACGCGGCCGTGAGGTCCAGATCGGCGGGCCTGAGGTGCTCGAGCCCTATGAGCTGATCCAGCGGATGGCCCGCGCGCTCGGTCGCCGCCCCCCGCTCCACATCCCGGTCCCCGGGGCGACACCCGGCGTCGTGGCGGCTGGGGCGGAGGCGGTGACCACCGGAGATGGCGCGATCGCTGCGGAGCTCGCCCTCGGTCTCTCCGGCGACACGGTGGTCACCGACCCGAGCGGCGCCGAGCTCTTCGACGTACGCCCCGAGCCCCTCGACGTGACGCTCCAGCGGGCGATCGAGGCAGACGAGCGCGTCCTCGCCGGGTCCGGAGGCGCCTGATGCAGGTGACGAACGAGATCGAGCTTGACGCCTCGCCCGAGGAGGTCTTCGACATCCTCATGGACCCGGACCGCCTCGGGGACTGGGTCACGGCCCATCGCGAGATCGCCGAGCCCGCGGTCGGTTCGCTGGAGGTGGGATCGACGTTCAAGCAGAAGCTGCGGGTCACCGGGGTCTCCTTCAAGGTCACCTGGGAGGTGGTGTGCCTGGAGCGCCCGCGCCTCGCGGAGTGGAAGGGGAAGGGCCCCGGCGGCTCTCGGGCTCGAGCCGTCTACGAGCTCGAGCCCTCCGGCTCGGGCACCCGCTTCAAGTATCTGAACGAGTGGCGCCTGCCCGGAGGCAAGCTGGCCGCCGCCGCCGCGAGCGCCATCGGGGAGGACAGGGCCCGCGACGAGGCCGAGCGCTCGCTGACGAACCTGAAGCGGCTGCTGGAATCGCCCTCGAGCGGAGGCTCCTGACCGCCCGATACCTTGCCCTGGTGTCCCTGAGCCTGCGGCGACTCCTTTCGACCGGCCTCATCGCCGTCGGCCTCGCCGCGCTGCTCGCCTCGACGCTGACGCTCTACGTCAGGGACCACGTCCTCGACTCGTCGCAGTTCGCGGATTCGGCGGTCGCCAGCGTCGACGATGCGGCTGTTGGGCGGATCGTCTCCGAGCAGATCACCGTCCGCGTGATCAACCGGGCCGCCCCGAACCTGGTTACGCTGAAGCCGATCGTCGAGTCCGCTGTCGGCTCGCTGCTCACCACCGGCCCGCTCCGCCGGGCGATTCGGGTCGGCGTGCTGAATGCCCACAGGGCGGTGTTCGACCGGGGTGCCGACAACGCCGTCCTGCAGATCGCCAACGTCGGCGGGGTGCTGCGTGCCGCCCTCGAGCAGGTTGATCCGCAACTCGCCGCCGAGATTCCGAAGGATCTCGACGTGCGGCTCCTGCGCTTCGCCGATCAGCCCGTTCTCGTCGATGCGGCCCAGGCGGCCGACAGTGTCGACCGCTGGGCGGGCATCCTGCCGGCGCTGACGCTGGCCATCTTCGGTCTCGCGATCATCGTCGCTCCCCGGCGGCGCCGCACGATCGCCCGGCTAGGTATCTCGCTGGTCGGCTTCGCGGTCACCGTCGCCGTCGCGGTGGCCGTCGCGAGGCTCGCGGTTCTCGACCATGTGCCCGCGGGTGACAGCCGCGACGCCGGAAGCGCGATCTGGCACGAATACCTGGGCGACATGAGGACCTGGTTGCTCGTGATCGGCGGCACCGGCGTGCTCCTCGCCACGGCCGCCGCCGCCTTCGGGCGGGGAGGCAGCCTGCTGGCGCCCCTGAGTCGTGGCTGGTCGCGCATCGCCGAGGAGCCGGAGGGTGGCCGCTCGCGGACGACATGGGCCGCGGGGATCTTCGTCGCCGGCCTCCTGATCGTGCTCGCGTCGGATCTCATCATCCGGTTGGTGATCGTTGGGTCGGGGGCGTATCTGCTCGCCCGCGGCGGGGCGGCGCTGGCCGCCGAAGCGGCGGCGGCCGTGGGCTGGAAGCCCGGAGCCGCACGACGCGGCGCTGTAGATCGGGAGCCACCGGAGGCAGCTCTGACCGTTCGCGACGCCGGCATCGGGCTGGCGATCGTCGCCGCGCTGGCGCTCACCGTCGGGATTGGGCTCTCCGCCGCACTGCGCAGCGACGAGGCCACACCCTCGGTCTTCGCGGGGCCCGCCGATCCGGGCTGTAACGGCTCGGAGGCGCTGTGTGACCGTCCTCTCGACAGGACCGCGTTCTTCGCGACCCACAACTCCTTCGCCGGCTCCGACTACCCGGGCTTCCTGTTCGCCGAGCAGGAGGGAACGATCCCGTCCCAGCTCGTCGGCGGTGTCCGCGGCCTCTGGATCGATACCTACTACGGCGTGCCGGGCCGTCGAGTCTACACCCGCACCGACCTGATCGACCCGGCGCTCAACGCCCAGCTCCGGCAGGACCTGGGCCCGGAGCTGGTCGACGCGGCCACGAGCATTCGCAGCCGCATCGCCAAGCCGCCGGCCGATGCCCCGACCCACATCTACCTCTGCCACGGATTCTGCGAGCTCGGCGCCGTCGACGCCGGTGAGACGTTCGTGCAGATCCGCAAGTACCTGGAGGCGAACCCCCGCGAGGTGCTGATCATCGACCTCGAGGACTACACGCGTCCCGACGACACGGTCAAGCTACTCGAGAAGTCCGGGCTGGCCGACCTGATCTACAAGGGCCCGAACGGGCCGCCGTGGCCGACGCTCGGCCAGATGGTCACCTCGGGAGGTCGCGTCCTGCTGGTCGTCGAGCACCGCACGAAGGGCGCTCCGAGCTGGTACCGGCCCGCCTACGAGGAGGTCTTCCAGGAGACGCCGTTCGACTTCAAGACGCCCGCGGAGATGAGCTGTGCGGCGAACCGGGGCGGGCCCGACAACTCGCTCTTCCTCATCAACCACTGGATCAGCACCGACCCGACGCCGCGGCCCACCAACGCCGCCAAGGTCAATGCCTACGACTTCCTGCTCGACAGGGCACGCCGCTGCGAGCGCCAACGCGACGCCTTTCCGAACGTCCTCAACGTCGACTTCTGGAAGCAGGGCGACACGCAGGGCGTGGTCGACACGCTGAACGGCGTGGGATAGCGGCGCACCTCCACGGGTAGTGTTGGCCCACGGTCTGATCGGCGACCACCACGACGCCAGGAGGCACCCCAACGATGGCACCCGACTCTGGATCCGGAAGTCTCGAGCAGGAGCTCACGGAGCTGCTCGAGGTCAAGACGTTCGACCCGCCGGAGGAGTTCCGCGACAAGGCCCTCTGGTCCGATGAGGCGATCTACGAGGAGGCCAACGACGATCCGGAGGCCTGGTGGTCCAAGCAGGCCAAGGAGCTCCTGACCTGGGACACCGAGCCCTCCGAGGGGCTCGACGAGTCCGATCCGCCCTTCTACAAGTGGTTCGCCGACGGCAAGCTGAACACGTCCGTCAATTGCCTCGACCGCCACGTCGATGCCGGTCGCGGCGACCGCGTCGCCTACCACTGGCGCGGCGAGGAGGGAGAGACCCGCGACGTCACCTACGCCGATCTCCTCACCGACGTGAAGCGCTTCGCGAACGCACTCGCCGATCGCGGAATCAAGAAGGGCGACGTCGTCGGGATCTTCCTGCCGATGATCCCCGAGTGCGTCGTGGCGATGCTCGCCTGTGCGCGCATCGGCGCCATGCACAACGTCGTCTTCGGCGGCTTCTCGGCCGAGTCGGTCAAGGAGCG
>JBBSQE010000085.1:0-12329 GCA_038258095.1 Solirubrobacterales bacterium
AGCCGATCTTCGGCTACCGGATGATGGCCTTCTCGCTGCTGGCGATCGTCGTGCTCGGCTTCACCGTCTGGGCGCACCACATGTTCGTCGCCGGCATGTTCAGCTGGCTGCGCGTGCCGATGATGTTCACGACGCTGCTGATCGCCGTCCCGACCGGAATCAAGATCTTCTCGTGGCTCGGAACGCTCTACTTCGGCAAGATCCACACGTATTCGACAGCGATGCTGTTCGCGCTCGCGTTCATCGTCACCTTCACGATCGGCGGGATCAGTGGCGTCATGCTCGGAATGGTTCCGATCGACATCCACGTCTCGGACACCTACTTCATCGTCGCCCACATCCACTTCGTCCTCTTCGGCGGCTCCGTCTTCACGATCTTCGCCGGCATCTACCACTGGTTCCCGAAGATGACGGGCCGGATGTATGACGAGCGGCTGGGCCGCGTGCACTTCTGGGGCACCCTCGTTGGCACCTGGGGCACTTTCATCCCGATGCACTGGATCGGGATGGACGGCATGCCCCGCCGCGTCGCCGACTACGCTCAGCAGTTCGGCGACTGGAACCTGCTGATCAGCTGCTTCGCGTTCTTCCTCGGCGCCGCGCAGCTCGTCTTCCTCTACAACATGATCGTCTCCTGGCGCTTCGGCCCTCGAGCCGAGGCGAACCCCTGGAGGGCGAACACGATCGAGTGGCAGGTCTCCTCGCCACCTCCGATCTTCAACTTCGACGAGATCCCGAGGGTCGTCGGCGGCCCCTATGAGTACGGCGTTCCCGGGGCCCGCCACGTGATCATGGGCGGAGAGTCGGCCGGTGCCGAGGTGCCCGAGCCGCCCGTCCCGAGCGTCGCCGGAAGCAGCTGATGGGCGATGAGCGCGAGCACGAGGAACCTGTGACGGTTGACGACGAGTCTCCAGCTGAGCGCGAGACTGCGCGCGAGCTCGACGAGCACGACTCTCCAGGCGCCGTACCGGATGCCGACGAGGACGCCGAGGCGGAGGCGCCGCGCACCAGTGAGGGCTCTCCGGTGCCGCACCTCGATCTGCAGAAACCCGCCGAGTCTGAACAGCCCCAGACCTACGCGAGCCATCCCGCGCCGGTGCACGTTGATCATGATCCCGACGGCCGGCCCCTTCTCGTCTTCGTCAACGAGGTGGCCGGCGGGCGCAAGCTTCTGGCGAACGTGCGCGAGAGGGCGGCGGCAGCGTCGTACATCGCCGTGGCCGCGCCGCAGAACCAGCCCACGGTAGGCACGCTGATCGACACCGACGAGATTCGCGACGCCGCCCGCAGCCGCGTCGATGTGACGATGGCCGTCCTCGCCGAGTTCGGCTTCGACACGGTGGGCGACGTGATGGACCCCGACCCCCTCCTCGCGATGGACGACGCGGTCCGAGCCCATGAGGCCGGCACCATCCTGCTCTCGTGTCTCGACAACACCCGCGTCGGCCTGATGCGCAAGGACATGGTCGAGTGGGCACGAGATCATTTTGAGCCCGACACCGAGGTCGTTCACATCCCGGTCCGCATCCAGGACGACTCGGTTCGCTGGGATGTCACTCACACGCTCGTCGTGGCCACCCAGACGGTGAATTCTCCGGATCTCGTCAACCGGCTCAAGGATCGCGCGAGCGACTCGCCGCACCGCTACACCTTCATCTGCCCGAGCTCGGACCTCGTTCCCCGCGAAACCATCTGCCGCGACCTCGCGGCGACGATGGCCGAGCTCTACCGCGACGACGTCGATGCGACAGGCCAGCCCTCCAGCCCCGACCCGTTCCAGGCCGTCGAGAACGCGATCGCGAACTACCGGATCGATGACGTGCTGATCTCCACCCTCGCAGGCGAGCAGTCCCGCTGGCTCGAGGAGGATCTGGTCGGGCGCGTCCGCGAGATCACCGAGAAGCCGGTCGAGCACGTCGAGGCCGGCCGGCCGGCAGAGACGGTGGCCGCCGCGGTGGCCGCCGACTCGGCGCAGGGCGCGGAGGTGAGCGGCTGATGGAGAGCGCAAGCCTTCCGCTCGGCACGGCCGGCACGGCCGAGCACGACCATCACGGCCCGCCCGAGGCCAATGAGAGCTCGCGGATCCATCGCCAGACCCTGGGGATCTACCTGTTCATCGTGTCCGAGGTCATGTTGTTCGGCGCCTTCTTCGCCGCCTACTTCTTTCTGCGTGTCGTCGTCTCACCGCCCTCATGGCCGCCCGAGGGGATCGAGCTGCCGAAGCTCGTTGCCCTCGTCAACACGTTCATCCTCGTGTCGTCGAGCTTCACCGTCCACTACGCCCTCGTGTCGATCCAGCGTGGCGACCGTCGCGGCATGAAGCTGGGCCTGGCGGCTACGTGGCTGCTTGGCGCGACCTTCCTCTTCATCCAGCTCAACGAGTACGTCCACCTCGGTTTCAGCATCCGCGACCAATCCTTTGGCACCGTCTTCTACAGCCTCACCGGCCTCCACGGTGCGCACGTCTTCGTCGGCCTGATGCTCCTCTCGTTCGCGAATATCCGCGCCTGGAGAGGCCACTTCGGCCCGGAGGCCGAGGACCACCTCGGCGTCGAGGTGCCGGGGATCTACTGGCACTTCGTCGACGTGATGTGGATCGTCGTCTACGTGACGGTGTACATCCTGTAGAAGCATCCGGCGCTGTGTGCTAGTGTGCTAGCACAGTGGCACAGGGAGAGGGAAACGTCAGTGGGGAGCCGGTCCTCGAGCTGGGGCGAGACGAGGACGTTTCGGTCGGAACTCAGCTCGGCTGGCGCCTGCGGGCGCTGATCCTGAGCGGCCGCCTCGCGGCGGGCGCGCGCCTTCCGGGCGTTCGTGAGCTCGCCTCCGGGGCGGGCGTCAACGTCAACACCGCCCGGTCGATCTACCAGCGCCTCGAGGCGGACGGGCTGGCGGTGTCAAAGCACGGCCTGGGCACGTTTGTCGCCGATGACCCGCCCGCTCGCCCGGCGATCGAGCAGATCGCCGCCGACGCCGTGGACGCGGCCCGTGAGAGCGGGATCCACCCGCGGGAGCTCGCTCAGACGATCTACGCCGGAAGTGGCGCGGGGCCCGGCGACCTTCTCCCGGGTTCGGATCCCGGCCTGGCCGATCCCTCGGCCCCTCCAACCGAGCAGGACGCGCTCGCCGCCCGGCGCTCGCTGCGGGATCAGATCGCACGCCTGGAAGCCCAGCTTGCGGCGTACGTCGAGCATCTGGGCCTCGAGGAGCGCCCACCGCCGGTCACAGCTCCGGCCGGCCGCGTCGCCGATGTCGGGGAGCTCGAGAGCGTGCGAGACGGGCTCATCGACCGCCTGCACGAGGCCCGGGCCGAGGCCGAGGAGGCCGGTCGGCGCCAGGGGAGCGCCAGAAGGCACCTGGAGGAGATGGTCGCCGACCCGGCCGCCAACCGCTGGTCGGTGGTCTCCAACGCTGAGATGGGGAAGCCGGGCTGCACGACCTACGAGGTTCGCCCCGCCTGGGGCCCGATCGGCGCCCTGATGAGCTGGTGGCGGATCCGAGTCTCCGGGGGGTGCCCGTTAGCCGGGCCACCTCCGGGTGGCACGTCGCGGGCGTAGAACACGATGAACACGACATTGAGCGTCCGGGCCGCAGTAGACAGGGCGTTCCTTCCCGCGAAGTCGCTCTTCGAGCAGGTCGGGGACATGATGATCCTGACGGCGAAGACGATCACGTCTGCCGTCCGCCCGCCCTACCCCTACGGCGGCGAGTTCATCGGCCAGTTCCTCTTCGCCCTGCAGCTCTGCTGGTTTCCGATGCTGATCAGCTGCGTCGCCTTCGGCTTCGGCGCCCCCGGCCTGCAGGCCGCCAACTTCCTCAGCCTCTTCGGAGCCCTCGACCGCCTCGGCGGCTTCTTCATCTTGGCCTCGATCCGCGAGTTCGCCCCCTTCGTGACCGCCGTCGTCGTCGCCGGAGTCGCCGGCACCGCGATCACCGCCGACCTCGGCGCCCGCAAGATCCGCGAGGAGCTCGACGCCCTGCAGGTCCTCGGCGTCGACCCGATCAAGAACCTCGTCGTCCCCCGCTTCCTGGCCCTGATGCTGATCACCGGCCTGCTCGACGTCTACGCCCTGATCTTCGGGATCACCGGCGGGATCGGCGCCGAGCTGCTCTACAACCAGCCCCTCGGCGGCTTCTTCGCGACCCTCTTCAGCAATGCCTCGGTCACCGACCTCTGGGGCTCGATCCTCAAGTGCACCCTGTTCGGGGCGATCATCGCCGTCGTCTGCTCCTACAAGGGGATGACTGCGTCCGGAGGAGCCGCCGGCGTCGGCCGGGCCGTCAACGAGGCCGTCGTGATCGCCTTCATGGGCGTCTTCGCCTTCAACTACGTCTTCACCCAGACCCTGCTGGCCACCCACCCCGAGCTGCAGACGATTCGATGACCGGGGATAGCCGATGAGCTGGACGGCGGTTCCGAAGGGCTGGCTCGATTCGATCGGCGAGATCAGCCGCTTCTGTGGGCGGGTCATGGGCCTCGTCTACTCGGGGCGGGTCTTCGGCTTCTTCGGCGAGAGCCTGCGCCAGGCGGGGATCCTGATCCTCGGCTCCTCGATCGTGATCTGGGGGCTCGTCTTCATCCTCGGCCTGCAGTGTGGGATCGAGGGCGCCTACTTCAACCGCTCCGTCGGCGCCCCGGCCTACGCCGGCGTCTTCGCCGCCTGGTGCGACCTGCGCGAGGTGATCCCCTATGCCTTCGGCTACATGATGGCCGCCAAGGTCGGGACCGGGATCGTCGCCGAGCTCGGCGCGATGCGGATCTCTGACGAGATCGACGCCCTCGAGGTGATGGGCGTGCCGCCGGTCACCTTCCTCGCCGCGACGCGGCTCCTGGCCGCCTGGATGACCCTGCCGTTCATGTATCTGGCCGCGATCGGCATCGGCTTCATCGCCAGTTGGCTGGCCGTCGTTCAGCAGATCGGCGATGTCTCCTCGGGCGGCTACTTCCTGATCTTCTGGATGTTTCAGAACCCACCCGATCTCCTCTACTCCGTGATCAAGGCGATGTTCATGGCGACGGCGATCGTGCTGGTCGGCTGCTACTACGGCTACACCGCCTCGGGAGGACCCGTGGGGGTGGGAACCGCGACAGCGAAGTCGATGGTTCTGAACATCGTCTTAGTCCACATCATCGGGATGCTTGGGACCCTGGTCTTCTGGGGCGCCAACCCGAGAGCGCCGATAGGAGGCTGACGTGTCTCAAACAGTCCAACCGCACGGCAAGGCCCCGGTCGACCGGCTCGTCTCCGTCCTGCTCCTCGTGCTCATGGCGGCCGGAAGCCTGGCGCTATGGATCGTCGTGCCCGCCGGAATCCTGCGGCTGTTGCTCCCGCTGTCTGAGTCGAAGGGATACCACCTCGCAATCGGTCTCCTGGCCGTGCCCGCCGCGATGATCGCCTTCGGCATGAGCCTGACCTGGCTGAACGGCCTCTACCTGCGGGTGAACGGCGCCTGGCGTGCCGACGACGAGGACGGATATCCCAGACGCGTCCGTGGTCCGCTCGAGTCGTTGATGATCGGCTCCCTGCTTTTCGCCTTGGTCGCCATGGCATTCTGGTTCTTCCTGTTGGCCGAGAACCCGTCGTCCCAGGTCATCTGAGCAGTTCGCTCGAGCCACTCAGTAGATTCGCCTCCATGCTGCCGTTTCCGATCCGCTCCGAGGCGGATGCCTTCCGCTGGGTTGTGATCGTCGGCCTGGCCGGGCTCTCGATCGGCATCCTCACCTCGCTGACGAGCTCGACCGTTGGCGCGCTCTGGGGCCTCCTCCTGCTCGTCTCGGCCCTCGTAGGGGGATTCCGCGCCTGGCGGCGCGGGCGAGACGCAGAGCGCCGGAGAATGCTCCTGGTGGCCGAAGGCGCCCTGCATCCCGCCACGGTGAGGGAAACCATGGGGGACCAATGGTCCCGGGAGCCCCACGACGTCCTCATCGTCGTCCCCGATCAGGCGGCTGGGGACGCGGTTGCGTACGAGCGCCAGCGCCAGGACATGGAGATCTCGCTACAGGCGGTCAAGGAAGCAGGCGCGAGGCCGAGCGCCCGCGTTTTCGAGGGCTCGCCGGAAGAGGCCGCGGCGCAGGCGCACGGGGAGTTCACTCCTCACGAGGTCGTGGTGGCGACCAGGGAACGCGGCTCCGAGTGGGCCGAACACGATTTCGAGGCCGCGCTCGGCGGGGCGACCCCGGTCTCGCGGCACCCGTTGGCTCGCTGACCAGCCCTGTTGGCGAGTTGGTTGTGGAATTGATGGCGCTGGGGCGCCGTTGGAACCGCAACCAACGCCTCAGGCCGGTCGTACCTGCTGCTGTTCGCGGGTAGCCGGGCCGCCGCTTGGCGCCTTCGCCTCGCGCGGCTCCAGACGCCCCGCCGCCGCGACGGTCCAGAGCATTGCAAGCCACGTCGCGGTCGCCAGCAGGATGTGGACCCAGACGAGGCCGGCCGGAAGCTTCAACCACCACTGCACACCACCCACGACGCCCTGTGTGGCAAGCAGGGCCAGGACGACGGTGAGAGGCCGAAGCGCCCGGCGGTCGCCTCCCCGGCGCCGCAGCAGGAACCAGATCGCGATCGCGGAGAAGCCGAAGAGAGCCGCGATCAGCGAGTGGCGCTGCACGATCCACTCCAGGGTCCCGGTCCCCTCGAAGTCGAAGCGCCCGACGAGCTGGCCCTCGTGCTCCCCCGCATGGGGCCCCGACCCGGTCGCGATGGTGCCGGCGAGGATCGTCAGCTGCCCGAGAGGAATCAGCCCGCGGACGGCCCACACACCGAGGCGATCGGGTGAGCGGGGACGTTCCCCCGGCTCGTAGCTCGAGCACCAGGCGAGCGCGAACGCCGCGTCAAGCAGGAGCATCGAAAGGATGAAATGCAGCATCACCAGACCGGGGGCGAGGTTGTGCTCGACGACGAGCGCCCCCAGCACCGCCTGGCAGACGACACCGACCGGGAGGAGCGCGCCGAAGATCGCCAGGTGCGAGCGGAACGGCTTGCGGAAGAAGGCGAGGAGGCTCGCGGCGATGACGACGAAGCCGACGAAGCCCGTGATCAGCCGGTTGCCGTACTCGATGACGGCGTGGGCCTCGAGCGGAGCAACGACCCCTCCGTAGCACTTGGGCCAATCCGGACAGCCGAGCCCGGATCCCGTCAGGCGAACGGCGGCGCCGGTGAGGACAATCAGTGAGAGAGCGGCGAGAGCGACGACGGTGACGACGCGGTAACGCTCGGGACTGATGCTGAGCTGAGAGATCCTGGCGCGCATGCCATCTCGAGCCGGCGCCGCGGCTCCGTCCTGAGCCGCGGGCGTCTCAGCCGCCCTTACCGGCGTTCTTGCCGGCCGCGGAAGCGGCGCCCGGCTTGGCCGTCTTGCCGGTGCCGCCGGTGGAGGTCAGGAGGTAGTCGACTAGCTGGTCGAGCTGTGCCGGCGGGATCGCGGTCGAGTAGTTCTGGGGCATCACGTCCGGGGGGAAGCCCTTTGTGATCGAGGCGTTCGGATCGATGATCGAGGTCCTGATCATCGCCGCCGTCATGCCGGGAAGGACCTCGTCGAAGTTGGGGCCGGTGGTTCCGCCGGACCCCGCTGCGGCGAGGGTGTGGCAGCTACCGCAGACGTTGTCGGCGAAGACCTGGGCGCCGGGGCCTCCCGGAACCTTCGGCGGCGCGGCGCCGGGCACGCCGGCGTACTTCCCGACGTAGGCGGCGACGTCCTTTGCGTCCTGGCCGGTCACGAGATCCGCCGGCATCGAGACGGCGGGGTTGTCGGTGCTCGGCCGCGGATACCCGATCTGGGCGATGACGATCCCCTTGATCGTGTCGGAGTCCTGCCCGACTGCGCGGGCCGCGGCGAAGGCGTCATCGAGGTTTGGGCCGATCTGGGCGCCCTCTCCGGCCTGCGCGAGGGTGTGGCATGTCGCGCACTTGGCGAGGAAGAGCTGGCGGCCGCGTGTGGTGTTGTCGGTGCTGGTTCCGCAGCCGGTCAGGGCGACGAGAAAGGCCCCCACGGCGAGCAGGGTCAGGGCGAGACGGGTTGGCTTGAGGAGGGAGGTCATCACTGGGGCGAAGGCGAGCCACGATTCTATAGATCGGCGGCGGCGGCCCGACCGCTCCCGGCTCTCGGCAGACCGTCCCGGCTCTCGGTTAGTCTTGCCCCAATCGGCACTATCAACCCGAGCGCGGAAAAGAGGAAGCAAGTATGCAGGTGAGGGACGGAATGTCTGGGGTCGTGGTTTCACTCGGGCCCTCGCACACGCTGCGTGACGCCGCCGAGAGGATGTCCAAGAACAGGACCGGCGCTGCGATCGTGCAGGATGAGGAGCAGCCGACCGCGGGCGTCGTCACCGAGCGCGACATCCTCCACTCCGTCGCCAAGGGCGAGGATCCCGAGGCTGAGCTCGTCGGTGCCCACATGTCCGACGGTGTGATCTCCGCCGGGCCCGACTGGAGCCTCGAGCGCGCCGCCGCGGAGATGTCCCACCGCAACATCCGTCACCTGGTGGTCTACGACGGGGGGGACCTCGTCGGCATCCTCTCGATGCGCGACATCGTCCGTGTCTGGACATCCGCGGGCGCGACGTCGGGGATGTCGCCCGGCTGAGTGTCCCGAGGGGTCAGCCGTCGCGACGGGCGCTGTGGAGAGAGGCGGCGGGCAGCACGGCCCCGCGCACCTTCTGGCGCTTGGGAAGCCGGAAGAAGTCGTGCACGGTGCCTGAGACCAGGTTTCGGAGCGCCGCGAGCAAGACCACGATCCCGATGATCGCGTAGACCCAGCTCGGGACCAGGAAGCTCGCGAAGATCCCGCAGATCGCCAGGGCCAGGCCGGCCGCGAAGAAGGCCGGGCCCCACGAGGGGCGCGGCGTGTAGACGAGCTCGCTCGGCCCGGGAACGTCGTGATGTTCGGTCACGCCCGGCTCACTGTGCGATGTAGAGGCCAGCGGCCACGAAGGAGAGCGAGAAGATCGCGATGGCGAACATGCCCACGATCAGCCCGCCGCCGATGCTCCGCTTTGCCGTTTGCCGATCCATGGGCCCCTAGTTCTACTAGAGGATCCGGTCTGCCGCCATCGCGATGAAGAGCAGCGCGAGATAGGCGAGAGAGGACAGATAGAGGCGCAGGGCTGCCGAGCGATCACCGTCGTGGCGCAACCGCATCGCCAGGGCGCTGAACCCAAGTCCCAGGCCTGTTGCAGCGACGAGATAGACGGCGCCGAAGAGCCCGGTGGCAACCGGGATGAGGGTGACGACCGTGAGGATCAGCGAGTAGATGACGATCTGCCTGCGGGTCTCGTTGTCGCCGCGCACGACGGGCATCATCCGCACGTCGGTGCGCGCGTAGTCGTCCTTGATCAGGAGCGACAGGGCCCAGAAGTGGGGCGGAGTCCAGAGGAAGACGATCGCGAAGGGCCACAGCGCATCGAGGGTGAGGCCGCCGGTTGCCGCTGCCCAGCCGACGAGGGGCGGGACCGCGCCGGCCGCGCCCCCGATGACGATGTTCTGCGGTGTCAGGGGCTTCAGCCAAAGCGTGTAGATGAAGACATATCCGAGGAGCCCGGCCATCGCCAGGACGGCGGTGAGGAGGTTGACCGTGAGCCAGAGCTGGAAGAAGGCGGCGGCGCCCAGCGCGATGCCGAAGACAAGGCCGTGCACCGGCTCGATCCGACCGGTGACGAGCGGCCGGGTCGCGGTGCGGGCCATGCGGGCGTCGCGATCCCGGTCGATGTACTGGTTGATCGCTCCGGCGCCGCCGGCCGCGAGGTATCCCCCGAGCATCGTCCAGAGGATCGTCGAGAAGGCGGGGCCGGCCGGGTCGGCGACGAACATCGTCGCGACCGTGGTCAGGAGCAGGAGCGAGATGATCCGCGGCTTGGTCAGCGTGATGTAGTCGCGCACGACCGCGAGCGCGGCCGGACGCGTCATCCGCCGCTCGATCGGCCTCGATCTCGGTGCGCGCTGCGCGCCGACGCCGGCTTCCACTAGACAGGCATCCTCATGAGTGGATCAGGCTACCGGCTCGGCTTCGCGGGCCGGAGCGTCTTCGGCCCGGGCGCGACTGCTCGCCACGGCGTCGCGGATGTCCCGCAGCGGCCGGTCGGAGCGAACATCGGGTAGAACGTCGAAGTTGTGGCCCGGGGGAGGTGACGCCGCGAACCACTCGAGCGAGTCGCCGCCCCACTGGTCCGGCCTGGCGACCGGCCCGGAGCTGTAGCTCACCACAGCATTGACTAGCCCGATGATGATCCCCGCAGCGAGGACGAAGGCGCCGATCGAGGCGATCAGGTTGAACAGGGTGACGCCCGTGTGGTCGAAGAACTTGTACGAGTCGTTGACCTGGCCCTGCAGCCCCGCGAGGAAGAGCGGGAGGAAGGTCAGGTTGACACCGGCGAACATGGTCCAGAACGATGCCCGGCCGAGGCTCTCGCCCATCGTGTGGCCGGTGATCTTCGGGAACCAGTAGTGGAGCGCGGCGAAACCGCCGAACACGCCGCTCCCGATCAGGGTGAAGTGGGTCGCGGCACTCGCGTCGGTCGTGTCCCCCAGCTGCCAGGCGACGGCCACCATCGAGTGGCCGATTTCCGAGGCGAGGCCGACGGTGGCGATCGACACCGCGCCGAGCGCGAACAGGAGCGGTGTGCGCATCCGGAGGGTCCCGCCGAAGAGGGTGGCGAGGATGTTGAAGATCACCAGGCCGATCGGGACGATCAGCGCCAGCGACATCAGCATCGCGAAGTACATCCAGGCGATGGCGATCGGGGCCGTCAGCATGTTCTGCATCCAGGCGAGCGTCCCGAGGATGGCGATCGCTGCCAGTGACCGGGCGACCGCACGGCGGTGAAACAGCGGGCGTCTGGCGAACGTCGGGACGATTTCGGCGACGGTGGCGAGCGCCGTGATCAGCGCCGTCACGTAGACGCCGGTGAAGAAGATCCAGCTCATGTGTTGCCAGAGGAGGGGTGCTCCGCCCGAGGCCGCGGAGAAGAAGACCCCGTCGAAGTGGCGGTCGATCATCACCATCGTCAGGGCGGCGATGAAGATCGGGCCGGTCACGAGCATCAGCCACGAGCAGATCGCCCCCGCCCAGGAGAAGATCGGCATCCGCCGGTACGCCATCCCGGGCGCACGACTGAGCCGGATCGTCGTGACGAGATCCATGGCGATGAAAACGAAGCCGAGGGTCGCGAGGCCGGTGGCGACCGGCCAGACGTTGGCGCCCCCGTCCGGTGAGAAGGCGTCCTCGGTGAGCGGCGAGAGCGGGTTCACGCCATCACCGGGGGGCGTGAACATGAAGGAGAGGTAAAGGATGAATGCCCCGGCGATGAAGAGCCAGATTCCGGTCTGCCCAACGCGCGGGAGCGCAGTGGCCCGGGCGCCGATCTGGAGGGGCACCACGTAGTAGAGAAACCCGAAACAGAGCGGCAGGAGCACGAGGAAGACGGAGGTGGCTCCGTAAGCCGAGAGGATCCTGTTGAACGTGTAGGGAGGCAGGAAGGTGTTCTCGGGGATGGCGAGCTGCAGCCTCATGAGCAGGAACTCGAGGACTGCCAGGAACAGGAAGCCGAGAGCGGCGGTCAGTAGCAGCCGGCCGGAGTCCTTGTGGTCGCCGGATGTGGCGATTTCGATCCAACGCGAGCGCCGCTGGGGGAAGCCGTCGCTGACGACCTCGGGGTGTGCGCTTGCGCCGTTGGCCGGAGGCGGGGTCACTCGGCTCCTCCATTCGGCTGTGCCGATACGGAGTCCTGGGCAGCCTGGATGTCCTTCTGCTGGCGGTCGAGGAAAGCTTTGTACTCATCGGGCGAGACGACCTTGACCTCGGTCCTCATCGCTCCGTACCCGGAGCCCGAGAACGTCGCTGACTGCCCGAAGTAGGTGCCGGTCTCGTCGGCGCGGAAGAAAGCGTGGTTCAGCTTGCCTGGGACCGCCTCGAACTTGCCGCCGAGGGCAGGGACGAACCAGCTGTGGGTGACGTCGGTCGACAGGAGGTTGAGGACGACGGTGGTGTCGACCGGCACGACGAGCTGGTAGTAGGAGTCGGAGCCGTTCGGATAGTTGTAGCGCCAGAGCCACTGCTGTCCCGTGGCGGTGATCTCGAGCGGCGCGTTGTCGCCCTCGGGGATGTCGAGGCTCCGCTGGGCGAGCAGTGTGGTTGAGGCCTGGAGGCCATCCGGGCCGGACGGAGGGACGTCGCGTGCCTTGTTCGTGAAGACGATGCCCGCGACGAAGAGGATGAGGGCGAAAAGCGCGAGAATCCCTCCGACGCGAGCCTGGATCCCGCCGCCGCTCTGCACCTGCCGGGGCTCGGCGCCCCGCTCAGAGCGGTACCTGCGCACCGCGAAGACGATGGCCCCGTTG
>JBBSQE010000086.1:0-12181 GCA_038258095.1 Solirubrobacterales bacterium
GCCGTCCCAGCGCTCGGGCGTCCCCGACTCGAAGCCGATGTCGCGGTACAGGGCGAGCGCCTTGCCATTGGCCTCGTTCGCGTCGAGCTGGATGCGCTTGCAGCCCCGTCCCCGGGCCCGGTGTACGCACGCCTCGGTCAGAGCCCGCCCGGTTCCCTCCCCGCGGGCCGCCTCCTCCACGAAGAGGTCCTCGAGCCAGCAATCCTCGGCACCGGTCCATGCGGATCGCCGGTAGCGGAGCTGGGCGATGGCGCAGGCGGGCTCGCCGGCCAGGATGAACTCTGTGTTCGGATCGTCGAACAGGCAGACGACGACCTCGTGCATCGACTCGGTGGAAGGCTCGGCCTCGCCGTAGTAGTCGCGGAAGCCGCTGAGAAGGCGCGTGACCTCGCCCGCCTCGGCGCGGGAGGCCTTGCGTATCGGTATCTCGGGTCCCATGCCGGAGGATCCTACGGCGCGGGGCCAGGGGCCTGACCGACGCCGGTAGCCAACCGGTTTGTTAGGTTGAGCAACTCTGGACGCTGGCCGTTGTTGGGGCAGGCGCAGGCGGTCGGCCCATGCAACTTCAGATACTCGACACCCGAACGAGCGCCCGCGCCCGCATTCTCGCGGTCCTGGCGCTGATCGCCCTGATCACCGGCGGTGCACTCGCCGCGCGGTCGGACACCTCCGCGGGCGCCGATGCGCGCAAGACGCGCGCCTCCCGCCCGAACATCGTCGTGATCCAGACCGACGATCAGAATCTGGCCGACACCTACGCCAAGTTCGTCAACCGAAACGGCCGCCGGGCAGCGGTGATGCCGAACGTGCTGAACAGGATCAAGAAGCCGGGCGTGAGCTTCGGTCGCTACTACGTTTCCTACCCCCTCTGCTGTCCGTCGCGAGCCACCCTTCTCAGCGGCCGCTACTCGCACTCCAACGGCGTGATCTCAAACGACGCGCCGCGGGGCGGATACCCCTCCTACCAGATCCACACGATCAACAACCACAACATCGGCACCTACCTCCAGAAGGCCGGCTACCGGACGATCCACATCGGGAAGTTCCTGAACAACTACGGCGGCAAGGACGACCCGGCGGAGACGATCGTGCCTCCGGGATGGAGCGACTGGGAGTCGCTCGCGACCGACAACTCGACGCGGGACTATTACGGCTACCTGCTCAACGTCAACGGCGAGATTCAGGGCCCCTTCGGCGACCCCGAGTACAACCAGACCACCGGCAAGGACGACCCGAGCTGCGTCGGCCTGGCCTGCAACTACTCCTCAGACCAGTTCACGCAGCGCGCCGTGAACCAGATCCAGACATCCGCCCCCGGTGGTCCGTTCTACCTCCAGATCGACTACAACGCCCCCCATGGCGACCCTCATCCCCCGATCGGCCCCGAACCGGCGCCCCGGGACTACAACAGCGCCGCGAGCACCCCGCTGCCACGGCCTCCGAACTTCAACGAGGCCAACATCAGAGACAAGCCGAGCTTCCTGAAGAGGGGCGCGACGCGCCTGCCCGCGAACACGATCGTGCGCCTCCGGACCCAGTATCAGAAGATCATCGAGTCGCTGCGCGGGGTGGACGACGGGGTCGGCCGCATCATCAACGCCCTCTCGGCGTCCGGGGAGCTTCAGAACACCTACATCTTCTTCATCTCCGACAACGGCATCTTCGTCGGTCAGCACCGGCTCGAGCGGGGAAAGTTCCTGCCCTACGAGGAGGCGACCCACATGCCGCTGATGATCCGCGGCCCGGGGATCAGGCCCCGCTCGACATCGCGCGAGCTCACCGGCAACATGGACATCGCTCCGACGATCTCGCAACTTGCCCGTGCGCCCGCCGACCGCAGCTACGACGGACGCTCGATGGTCCCGTTCTGGCGGAACACCTCGCGTCTCAGCCGGCGCCCGGTCCTGCTCGAATCATTCGCCGATGCGACCGACATCGAGCCCGAGGGGGGTTCAGCAGCGCCGGCGGCGCGCAGATCGGCCCGGCCGGCCCACCAGCGGATCGCCGCGCCGGTCGAGAACTTCCTCTCCGTGCGCCTGGGGCCCTACAAGTACACCGAGTACGAGACGGGCGATCGCGAGCTGTACGACCTGTCCAGGGACCCCTACGAGTTGCAGAACATCGTTCGCAACCGGCGCTACAACGGCGTCCACGCCTTCCTGAAGAGGCAACTGAACCGCCTCGAGGATTGCCGCGGCCGCGCGTGCAAGTTCGAGACTGGCCGGCTGCCGCAGCCGCACCGGCCGCGCCGGCGCTGAGCGGTTGGCGGGGTGTGCCCAATCCCTCCCCCCGAGGACCGCTAGGTGATGATCGCGAGCGTGTCGCCGGCGGAGACCGAGTCTCCTTCGGATATCGGCAGCTCGGAGACCTTTCCGGCGCGGTGGGCGACGATCTCGTTCTCCATCTTCATCGCCTCGATAACGCAGATCAGGTCTCCCTCCGAGACCTCGGCGTCCTTTTCGACCACGACCTTGAAGATCGTGCCCTGGAGCGGGGCCGGCAGGGTCTCGCTCGAGGCCGACGCCGCGCCGCCCGACTTGCGCTTCCGCTTCGCGGGTCGCTTGGCGTCGGCCGCGGGACCCGCACCGCCGGCGAGAGCTTCGCCGATGACCCTGACGTCGAACAGCTTGCCGCCGACCTCGACCTTGTAGTCGCGCTCGACCGTCTCGGCGGCCTCTTCGCCATCGGCGGGCTCGGGCAAAGCGGCGGTCTCGGGGGCTGTGCCCTTCAGCCAGTCCCTGTCCTCGACGAGGTCGCGGCAGGTCTCTCCCTTCGCCCACTGGTCGGTGGCCATGATCGCCGCGTGGAAGGGGATCAGGGTGGTCAGGCCGCCGACCTCGTATTCGGCGAGGGCGCGCACCATGCGCCGTGTCGCGAGCTCGCGGTCGGAGTCCCAGACGATCAGCTTGGCGACCATCGGGTCATACGTGGGCGTGACCTCGCCGCCGGCCTCGACACCGGAATCGACGCGCACGCCCGGACCCGACGGCTCGCGGTAGTTCGTGATCTGACCGGGGGCGGGGGCGAACTTCTTGTGTGCCGCCTCGGCGTTGATCCGGCACTCGATCGCGTGCCCGCGCATCTCGACCTCGCCCTGGGTGACCGACAGCTCCTCGCCCGCCGCGACGCGGACCTGCTCACGAACGAGGTCGATCCCGGTGACCATCTCGGTGACGCAGTGCTCGACCTGCACACGGGTGTTCATCTCCAGGAAGAAGTAGTCCTCGCCGACCTGCAGGCCCTCGATCGTCCCGGCTCCGCGGTAGTCGACCGCCAGCGCGGCGTCGGTCGCGATCTTCCCGATCCGCTCCCGCATCTCCTCGTCCACGTGGGGCGCCGGAGCCTCCTCGATCAGCTTCTGGTGGCGGCGCTGAATCGAGCAGTCGCGCTCGCCGAGGTGGATGACGTTGCGGTGGGTGTCGGCCAGGACCTGGACCTCGACGTGGCGCGGGTCCTCGAGGTAGCGCTCGATGTAGACGCGGGGGTCGGAGAAGAACTTCTCGCCCTCCCGAGCCGCGCCCTCGAAAGCATCCTCCAGGTCGTCCGGCGTCATCGCGACGCGGAAGCCCTTGCCGCCGCCGCCGCCTGCGGCCTTGCAGGCGACGGGGTAGCCCGCGTCATCGGCCTGCTTGCGGGCCTCCTCGACGTCCTCGGCGACATCGGTGGACCCGGGGACGATCGGCACACCGGCCTTCTCCATGATCTCGCGAGCCCTGGTCTTCGATCCCATCGCGTCGATCGAGTCCGCGGACGGGCCGATGAAGACCATGCCCGCCTCGTCGCAGGCACGTACGAACTCCGCGTTCTCGGCGAGGAAGCCGTAGCCGGGGTGGATCGCCTCCGCGCCCGATGTCGTCGCGGCCTCGATGATCTTCGGAATCGCCAGGTAGCTCTCCGCCGGCACGGCCGGGCCGAGCAGGTGCGCTTCATCGGCGAGCTGCACGTGGCGGGCGTCCCGGTCGATCTCGGAGTAGACGGCGACCGACGTGATCTCCATCTCCCGCAGGCAGCGGGCGACGCGGATCGCGATCTCGCCGCGGTTGGCAATCAGGACCTTCTCGAACACGGCGGCGCAGTCTATTTGGGCGGCGGACGGCGAGCGGTCCGCCCCGGTAGCGTCCCCCGCCTTGCCCGGGGAGCCCCTGATCGAGCTGCAGAGCCACTCCGTCGTCTCCGACGGCCAGCTCGAGCCCGCCGGAGTCGTCAGAGCGGCCGCCGAGGCAGGTGTCACCACGCTTGCGTTGACCGACCACGACGCGGTTGCCGGGGTCGAGGAGGCACAGAGGGCCGCCGACGAGGTCGGGATCAATCTCGTACCGGCGACCGAGATGTCCTGCGTCCACGAGTTCGCGGAAGATCTCCACGTCTGCGGATACTGGGTCGACCTTGAGAAGATCGGGCCGACCTGCGAGCGCGCCCAGGCCGAGCGGGTGAGCCGTGCGGAGGAGATCATCGAGAACCTCCGCCGTGAGGGCTTCGAAGTGACGCTCGAGGACGCTATTGCCCAGTCCGGGGACGCCCTGTCGATCGGCCGCCCTCACATCGCCCGGGCAGCCGGGGCGTCCGGGGACCTCGGCCCGTTCTTCGAGGAGTACCTGGTTCCCGGCGCGAAGGCGTTCGTGCCTCGTCGCTGGCCCACCGCCGAACAGGCCGTGGATGAGATCCACGCCGCCGGCGGCTCCGCTGTCGTCGCCCACCCCTACTGGGACGTCAAGGACCCGGCTCAGGTGGAGGAGCTGGTGCGTGCCCTGCCGTTCGATGGCATCGAGGTCTATTACCCGCCCCACACGAAGGAGCAGACCGAGCACCTCCTCTCCCTCTGCGACGAACTCGGGATCACCCCGACCGCATCGTCGGACTACCACGGCCCGACCCACAAGACCTTCTCGGCCTTCGGCGACTACGACACCTACGGACTGGGCGAGCCGCAGGTGCCGCCCAGGCGGCCTCAGCCCTGACGGCCCGGCTCAAACCGCCCCGACCGCGCTGACCCGTGCCGCCGCTTCCCGGACCATCACACGGTCGCGGTCGCTCTTCACCTCGGTCGCGGCCTGCTCGGCGATCGCCTCCGCGACACCCTGAGCTGCGCGGACCCGCTCCCCGTATCCGTGCTGCTCAGCGGCTTCCGCACACGCCTGAAGCGCGCTGAGCATCTCGCTGATCACCCAGGCATCCCCGGCTGCATAGCGGTTGATCTGCGCGATCGAATCGAGGTACTCGCCGTAGAGGCGCTGCCTGGCGACGACCACCAGCTCGCCGTCGCCGTCGGGGAATCGCCGGACCGAGGCGAGCGGGGGACGCTCGGACAGCCGCACCAGGATCGAGCGCAGGTAGCCGATGCAGGTGACGGCCGTGGTCGGGTCGTTCAGCCCGGGCGAGACGGCCTTGAGCGCGATGTCCGCGAGCTGCCTGACGCCGAAGTCGACATCCTGGGCGATGTCCCGCTCGCTGGCGATCGAGACAGCCGAGAGGACGCCGTGCTCGCACTCCTCCGCGACCCCGGCCGGCCAGACCTCGGCGATCGGGGATTCGATGCTGATGAAGTCTCCCGGGCTGACCCGGATGGCGATCCTGTCGGCGCGGCCCTCCAGAGCGGCGGCCATGTCCTTGATGTTGACGCGCTGGACGAACCCCGGCCGCGGGGGCGTGACCCGGCCCGGCTCCTCCGAGCGCCAACTCGCCACCAGGCGATCCCCCTCCGCCTCCTCGACGGGCTCCCCCTGCTCCTCCGGATAGAGGACATCAGTGCGCGCGAGGGTCTCACGCGCGATGTTCGCAGTCACATGGGAGACCTGGATCATCTGGGACACGTGGTTGAGGTAGACGATCAGTAAAACGACCGCGCCGATGCCGAAGAGCGAGGCGATCGTCACGCTGAGGCGAGGGACGAAGCCCGTGTCGCCAAACGACCCGACGGCACGGAGAACGAGGATCGAGTAAACGAAGGTGCCGACGAAGGTGCCGATGGTGACCTGGGTGACGCGGTCGCCGAAGAAAGTCCGCAGGACCCGCGGGCTGAACTGGCTCGACGCCTGCTGGAGGACCACGATCGTGATCGAGAAGGTCAGGCCGGCGACCGTGATCAGCGATCCGGCGATCACCGAGAGGACGGTCCGCGCCGCCGAGCCGTCGCCCTGGAAGATCACGTCGACCCCGTTGAGATCGAGATGACCGTCGAGCTCGACGAGGAAGATCCCGAGCAGGGCGAAAGCGAAGACGATCAGGCCCGGGACGAAGCCGAGGCCCTGCGTCAGGTTCAGCCAGCGATTCTTGATCCGTCCAGCCACTGGACCATCATCGCGCCTGGGCCGGGCCGCCGCGCCGGAGCCCGGGCGGCGCTCGGCGGCGGTCGCTCCATCTAGAGTGCCCGCGATGTCCGCCCAGGCCACCCAGCCCGCCGCGCCAGCCGCGCCGCCGCGCGCCGCAGCGCCGGAAGACCGAGCCCGGTTCGCGGGTGCGGAACGCTGGATCCCGGCGGCGGTCGCGCTCGTGAGCGTCGTCGGCTTCGTCATCCGTCTGCTCAATCTCGACCAGGGACTGCTGGCCGACGAGCTCTCGACCTATTGGATCGTCCACGACCGCGGGCTGCGCGAGGTCGTCGACCTCGTCCACAGCGACGCGGAAATCACTCCTCCCGTCTACTTCGTGCTGAGCTGGGCGACCTCACACCTCGGCTCTGACGCCATGTGGCTGCGTCTGCCGAGCCTGGTGTGCGGGTCGCTCTCGATCCCCCTCCTCTACCTGCTCGGCGCCCGGACGATCGGCAAGACGGCGGGGGCACTGGGCGCGACCCTGTTCGCCCTGAGCCCGTTCATGATCTATTACTCCACCGAGGCCCGGGCCTACTCGGTGATGATCTTCCTGCTGATCGTCTCCACCCTGGCCCTGGTCTCGGCGTGCGAGGGCCGCAGCAAGGCCTGGTGGGCTCTCTACGCAGCCTCGATCTGCCTGGCGATGCTCAGCCACTACACGGCGATCTTCTATCTCATCGCCCAGTTCCTCTGGGCCGCCTGGGCGTACCCGCTGGCCCGCAGGTGGCTCCTCGGCGCGAGCGTCGCCGCCGCCGTCGGCTTCCTTCCCTGGATCACCGGCTTCATCGCCGACAACAACTCGCCGACCACGGCGATCCTCAACGCCCTGCAGCCCTTCGACTTCACCTCCGTCAAGTACGCCACGGAGCAATGGGGGGTCGGATACCCCTACGTGCCGCTTCATTCCGCTCCGGGCAGGGTCGCCATCGTGCTGCTGATCGCCGCGGCGGTGATCGCGCTCGTGGGAATCGCGGTGCGCGCCTACCGGCGTCGGGCGACACGTCCGAGGCTGGCCGAAGCCCTTCCTCCCAGGGCGGGGCTCGTTCTCGTCGTGCTCCTCGCGCTGGCGACGCCGGCCGGGGAGGCGCTCTCGAGCGCGGTCTCAACCAACCTCTACGGGGCCCGCAATCTCGACGCCGCCTGGCCCGGACTGGCTCTGGCGCTCGGCGCCGCTCTGGTGGCGGCGGGACCGATCGCGGGAACGCTTGCCGCCGTCGCCGCCATCACCGGATACGGGATCGGAGCCTCCCATACGCTCGACCCGGACTTCGCGAGGACGAACTACCGCGACGCGGCCGCCTTCATCGACTCCAAGGCCAAGCCGGGGGACGTCATCCTGGACGGAGCCGCGCTCACGCCCGTACCGACCACGGGCCTGGACGTCTTCCTCTCCCCGGGCCACAGGGAGATTCGCCTCGATCTGCCGCGCAGCGACCGTCCGTTCATGGTCGGCGACCCCGTGCCATCCCCCGTCGTGCTCACCCAGCGCGCCTTCAGGGAGGGGCGCGGCCACCAGGTCATCGTCCTCGCGTTCCTGCCGACTCCGGTCGTGCGGGCGGGCGCGCCCCACACCGATCCAGCTCACCGGCGTGTCACCGAGATCCTCAAGCACCCGCCCTACGGCTTCCATCGGGTCGAGCGAAAGGTCTTTCCCGGCATCCCGAGGCTCGCGGCCCTCATATACCGCAGCGATTCCTCGGGCTCCGGCTGAGCCCGGAGCCCTCAGCGCTTCTCGGCGAGAACCACGTTGTGTGCGCAGCGGACGCGGAGCACGGGCGTTCGCTCGGCGAGGCGCTCGAGGCGCTCGGCGAGCCCGAGCAGGCTCTTCGGTGTGAAGTCCGGGATCAAACCGAGCTGGTCCACCTCGATCGGGTAGGCGCCGCCCGCCTCGAGGCCGGTCAGCAGCTCGTCGAGCCCGACGAGGCGCTCGTCCCCGGCATCCTGCGGGACCCGCTTCATCAGGTGGGGCCAGTAGGGATTGCGCGGGTTGTGGTCCCAGATCAGGACCCGGCCGCCGGGCCGGACCACTCGAGCCATCTCCAACAGGGCCTTGCGGACGGCGGCGCGATCAGCGACGTGATGCATCGTCGCGACGGAGACCGCGAAGTCGAACTCGCCGTCCGGGAACGGGAGGTCGGTGCCGGACCCGCGCACGCCCTCGACTTTCGGGGCCTCGCGGGCCATGACCTCGAGCATCGGGCCCGAGGGATCGAGGCCGACGACGTCGTACCCGGCGGCGTCGAGCTCCTTGGCGAGCACGCCCGTGCCGCAGCCCATGTCGAGCACCCGCCCGAGCGGGGCATGCCCCCGGATGTAGGCGACCCGCTTGCGGAGGTAGTGGTCCATGACGTGGGACGGCAGCGTCTCGTCATAGACATCGGCGATGTCGTCGAAATGCTCCTGGGAGGCGTCGCGGCCCGCGGTCGGTCCCCCACCCGCAGTCGGCCCCGCGGAGCCCTGGGTCATCCGCCGTACCCATACGGCACGCGCTCGGACCCGTCGAAGGCGCCGGGCCGGGGAAGCTGGCGCGGAGCGCGGAGGCGGAAGCGGAGGATCAGCCTGATCATCGTCAAACCGAGGCGGAAGGCTGTCAGGTGGCTGCCGGTGACCGAGGAAACGCCGACCCGCGGGAGATAGTTGACGGGCACCTCGACGAACCGAGCGCCGGAGACGATCGTCAGCATCATGATCTCCGGGCCGGCATGGCTCGCGCCGACCTTCATGTTCTGCTCGACGTAATCGGAGAGGCGCCGGTCGAGCAGCCGATACGTACACCCGATGTCGGAGAGGTGGCTGGTGTTGAAGAGCACCTCGACCATCTTTGCGACCGCCCAGTTGCCCCATTTCAGGAACGACCCCATGTTGGCCCCGTCCCAGATCAACTCGCGAGTCGTCCTGGTCCCGAAGACGGCCTCACATTCGCCCGAGTAGGCGAGCAGCTTGACGAGGTCGGAGGGAAGAAACGTGCCGTCGGGCTCGGCGAGGACGTTCAGGTCACCGTTGGCCTCGGTCAACCCGCGACGGATCGCGTTGCCGTAGCCCTGCTTGGACTCGAACACCTCGCGCGCCCTTGTCTTCGCGACCTCCTCCGAGGTCCCGGGCTGCGCGTTGTTGTTGACGACCAGCACCTCGTCGACGTAGCCCGTCTCATAGAACCCGTCGATGACGGCTCGGATCGAGTCGCGCTCGGCGTAGGTCATCAAGATGACCGTGACTGTCTGATCTCCCCACATCAGGTGGCGGCCCCGCCAGCCGATCTGCCGCCGGCGCGGGACCCGCCGATTCTAGGCTGCGGCGGCGCTACGAGGTGACGGCCTGGCCGGCCGGGATCAGTTCCCGCTCCTCGAGGTAGGCGATCACCTTCGCGGCGGACTCATCGGGCTCCTCGGACTCGGTCGCGAGGGTCAGCTCCGGAGCCTTCGGCACCTCGTAGGGGTCGGAGACGCCGGTGAACTCCTTGATCTCACCTGCGAACGCCTTCTTGTAGAGACCCTTGACGTCGCGCTCGGCGCAGACATCGACCGAGGCCTCGACGTAGACCTCGATGAAACGGGTGCCCATGATCTCCCGGGCCTCGCCCCGCAGGGCCTCGTAGGGGGAGATCGCGGCGGTCATCACCGGGACGCCGTTGCGGGAGAGCAGGTCGGCGACGAAGGCGATCCGGCGGATGTTGATGTCGCGGTCCTCCTTCGAGAACCCCAGGCCCTTCGAGAGGTTCTCGCGGACCACATCGCCGTCGAGGATCTCGACCCGCGAGCCTCGGTCGCGCAGCTCGTGCTCGACGAGCTTCGAGATCGTCGTCTTGCCGGCTCCGGAGAGGCCGGTGAACCAGAGGCAGAAGCCTCCGCGGTTGTCCGGTGCGTGGGTCATTCGTCAGTCCTCCTTGTAAGCGTCGATCAGGATGTCGGCCACCTCGTGTCGCGAGAACTCCTCGGGTGGGCGTTCGCCGTTCCCGAGCATCTCGCGCACCTTCGTGCCCGACAGGAAGAGGTGCGAGTCCTGGCCGTGCGGGCAGGTCTTGCCCGAGGCGAGCCCCTCGCACTCCTCGCACCAGAACGTGTGCTCGAACATCAGCGGCTCGATGCCGAGCTCATCGATGTCGATCGTGTCGAAGATCTCCTGCGCGTCGTAGGTGCCGTAGTAGTCACCGGCGCCCGCATGGTCGCGGCCGACGATGAAGTGGGTCGCGCCGTAGTTGCGGCGGATGATCGCGTGGAGCACCGCCTCGCGCGGGCCGGCGTAGTGCATCTTCGACGGCTTCACACCGAGGATCACCCGGTCCTCCGGGTAGTAGTTCTCCATCAGGACCTCGTAGCAGCGCATCCGCACGTCGGCGGGGATGTCGCCCGCCTTTGTCTTGCCGATCAGCGGGTGGATGAAGAGCCCGTCGCAGGTCTCGAGCGCGGCCTTGGTGAGGTACTCGTGCGCGCGGTGGATCGGGTTCCGGGTCTGGAAGGCGACGATCTTCTTCCAACCGCGGTCGGCGAACTCCTTCTTGGACTCGGCCGGCGTGAGGTAGCGGCGCATGAACGCCTCCTCGTGGTTCGGGAGCGCATCGACCTCGAGCGGGCCGGCGATGCAGCGGTCGCCCTCCTCGTAGATCGCGGCGACGCCCGGGTGGGCCTCGTCGGTCGTGCCGTAGACCTGCTCGGCCTCCTGCTTCGTGTCGCGCTCGAAGATCTCCTCGACGGTGATCCGGCCCAGGGCCTTGCCGTCGTCGGCCGACAGCTCCACGACATCCCCGACCCCGCACTCGAGATCCGTGGGGAGCGTGATCGGAATGGGCCAGTAGCCCTCCTCCGTCGACAGGCGCATGTTCTCGCAGACCGACTTCCAGTCCTCGGAGCCCTGGAAACCCTTCAGGGGCGCGAAGCCGCCGTTGGCGATCATCTCGAAGTCGGCGGTTGAGCGCTCGGACAGGGTCAGGGAAAGCTCAGGCATTCAGGAATCTCACAGACGTGTAGGGGGCTTTGTTGACTGGCGGGGTACGGAAAGCGACGGGGGAGGCTAGCGGCTAGCTAGTTGATCCCGCATTCCGACTTGTCAGACCCGGCCCAGCGCCCGTCGCGGGGTTTGCCGCGGGGACCTACGGGCTGGGTGCAGTGGGTGCAGCCGATCGAAGGATAGCCACGATCGTGGAGAGGGTTGTAGGGAAGCTCGTTGGTGTGGATGTGATTCCAGACGTCTGACTCCGACCAGTCGGCCAGCGGGTTCACCTTCCAGAGGCCGAACTTCACGTCCCAGGCGAGCTTCGGGGTCATGGCGCGTCGCGCTGAATCGCCGCGGCGAACGCCCGCGCCCCAGACGTCGACGGTCTCGAGGGCCCGGCGCATCGGCTCGACCTTGCGCAAGCCGCAGCAGGTGTCGGAGTCCCTCCGCCAGAGCTCGTCTCCGTAGAGCGCCGCCTGCTCAGCGATCGTGATGTTGTGGTAGCGGTCGAACTGGACTCCGAAGCGCTCTTCGAGGCGGTCGCGAGTCTCGTAGGTCTCCGGGAAGAGGACGTCGGTGTCGAGGTAGAAGAAGTGTGCGGCGGGGTTCGCCTTCGTCGCCAGGTCCATGACGACCGAGCTGGTCTTCTGAAACGAGCACGCGAAGTAGTGGCTCTCGCCGAACGTCTCGAACACCCACTCGATCACCTCCGACGCCGTGCGGCCCTCGAGGTCGGCCGCGATCGCCTCGTGGTCGAGGTCGGGATTCGGCGCCGGGGTCGCGGCTACCTGGAGTGTGTCGGGAGGGGGCTTCATGGGTTGTGTCCTAAATGGCGCACTCGCCCTCGCCGCGCTCGACGCGGTAGGGATCGTGGCGGTCCCAGTCGATGAACTGCTGCATCGTCTCAAGGCCGAAGTCGGCGGGCAGAGTCAGGTCCTTCA
>JBBSQE010000087.1:0-11926 GCA_038258095.1 Solirubrobacterales bacterium
GGATCAGCATGTGCTCGGCCATCCAGCCCTCGTCGCGGGCCATGGCCGAGGCGATCCGAAGCGCGAAGCACTTCTTGCCGAGCAGGGCGTTGCCGCCGTAGCCCGACCCGAAGGACCAGATCTCACGCGTCTCCGGGTAGTGGACGATGTACTTGTTGTCCGCGTTGCAGGGCCACGGCACGTCATCGGCACCGTCCTCGCGCGGCGCGCCGACGGAATGGACGCACGGGACGAACTCGCCCTCGGTGCCGAGCACCACGAGGGCGCCGGCGCCCATGCGGGTCATGATCCGCATGCTCGTGGCGACATAGGCCGAGTCGGTTAGCTGGACGCCGATGTGGGCGATCGGCGAGCCGAGCGGGCCCCTCGAGAACGGCACGACGAACATCGTCCGGCCGCGCATGCAGCCCCGAAAGAGGCCGGATAGATGCTCGCGCATCTCGGCGGGGTCGCGCCAGTTGTTGGTCGGGCCGGCGTCGCGCTCTGACTCCGAGCAGATGAAGGTCCTGTCCTCGACGCGCGCGACGTCGGCGGGATCCGACAGGGCAAGGTAAGAGTTCGGGCGCTTCGCCTCGGAGAGGCGGGAGAACGTGCCGGCGTCGACGAGCTGCTGCGCCAGCAGGTCGTATTCGGAGGCCGATCCGTCGCACCAGTGGATGGCGGCGGGCTCGGTCAGCTCTGCGACTTCATCCACCCATGCGAGAAGCCCTGCGTGCTCGGTCGGGGTGGTCGGCGCGGTCATCTCACTCACGTTGATGGCTCACTTCTCCTTGCTCTCTCAGATGCGCGATTCCGGGTCGCGTTCCCGCGATGCTGATACCCCATTCTGCCGAAACGGGGCGTTCGGCGGCGCGTCGTGAGGCGCCGGCCAAGCGGCGTTCGTCACTTGGCGGGCCTGACATCCAGGAAGGTGACGTTTGCATCCCCGTCGCGGTTCTTCAAGACCGCGGTGGCCCTGACTCCGTCCCTAGTGACGACCTCACAGTCGAAGATCACGCCAGGGCGAACATCGACATCGGAAGGACAGTCGACCGATTCGATCTCGACTCCCTGGACGTTCTGGAGGTTGGCCTTCACCTGGGCTTCGAGCTTCCCGTCGTCGATCACGGTCCTGCAACCCGAAAGGCTGAGTGCGGTCGCGAGCACTGGGAGGACGATCCAACGAGGCGAAGTTCTCAAGACGGTGCCTCCGTTCGGGTCGGGCGGAGGTCGGAGTATGTCTGACCCTGCAATCTGTAGGGTTCCCGCGCCGATGCGCTTCTACGAGTACGAATCACGCCGGATGGTCGAGCTCGCCGGGATTCCGGTCACGGAGTACGGCTTCTGCCGCACCGCAGCCGAGGCCCGCGAGGCGGCCGAGCGGATCGGCGGGCCCGTCGTGATCAAGTCCCAAGTCCTCACCGGCGGGCGGATGAAGGCCGGCGGCGTTCGCTTCTGTGACACGCCCGAGGAAGCCGAGTCCGACGCGGCCGAGGTGCTGGAGCTCGAGATCAACGGCCACATGCCGCGCGGCGTCCTCGTCGACCCGAAAGCCGAGGTCAAGCAGGAGTACTACGCCTCGGTCGTCTGGGACGGGACCGCGAAGAAGCCGCTGATGCTCTTCAGTGACATGGGTGGCATCGACATCGAGGAGGTCGCCGAGACGCATCCCGACCACGTCGGGCGCGGCCATCTCTCGAACCTGCACCCGATCGCCGACTTCGAGGCCAAACAGGTCATCGCCGCCACCGGCGTCACCGGCCGCCGGCTCACCCGCGCAACGCCGATCCTCGCCCGGCTCGCCCAGCTCTTCCGCGACCGCGACATGACACTCGCCGAGATCAACCCCCTCGCCGAGCTCACCGACGGCAGCTTCGTCGCCCTCGATGCCCACATGGAGATGGAGGACGAGGCCGTCGGGCGCCAGAAGGCGATCCTCCGCTCAGAGCTCGAGATCGCCCCCGAGGACACCCGGGAGTCCTATGAGCCGAGCGACTTCGAGCGCCATGTGTCGGCGATCGACGCTGCCGACCACCGCGGAGTCATCCAGGGCCGCAACCACGGCTTCGAGGGCAACCTCGGCCTCGTGATCGGCGCCGGCGGCGGCTCTCTGACGCTCACCGACGCGGTTCGCAGCCAGGGCGGCACGCCTGCCAACTACTCCGAGATCGGCGGCAACCCGTCTGTCGCCAAGGCCTGCGGCCTCGCCAAGGAGGTCCTTCAGTTAGACGGTGTCGAGAAGATCGCGGTGATGATGTCGATCGTCTCCAACACGCGGGTCGACATCGTCGCCCGCGGCGTCATCAAGGCCTGTCTCGAGCTCGACAAGGACCCCGGCGAGACGATCGCGATCTTCCGCATCCCCGGCGCCTGGGAAGAGGAGGGCTTCAAGATCCTCGAGGCCTACGGCGTCGAGTACTGCGACCGATCCGTCGGGATGTGGGAGGCGGCGCGCCGCGCTGTGGACAAGATCCAGGGGGGTGCGGCATGACCGAGCTTCGGAGCGTCGGAAAACAACAGGCGTGTACGGCGGCTGCGTCCCAAGATCAGCGGAACTGTCGTCTAAGTAGCGGTATGCGCAACCTGGGCGACAACCCGGCCGATCCTTCCCCCCTGCATGCTGCTGTTTTTCGAGATGGAGTGGGCGCATGAGCATCCTGTTGAGCGAAGACACCACGTTCATCGTCCAGGGCATCACCGGCCGGGAGGCCGTGAACCTGACGCGCGAGTGCCTCGACTACGGCTCCAGGGTCGTCGGCGGGGTCACGCCGGGACGCAAGGGCCGCGAGGTCCACGGCGTGCCGGTCTTCGACACGGTCGAGCAGGCCGTCGCACACCACGGCTCGCCGATCGATGGCTCCGTCGTCACCGTCCCCCCCGCCTTCACGAAGGACGCTGTTCTCGAGGCCATCGAGAACGGCATCAAGCTGATCGTGATCGTGACCGAGCGCATTCCGCGCAGCGACGTCGCACAGATGGTCGAGCTCGCCAACGAGCGCGGAGCCCGGATCATCGGGCCCAACTGCCTCGGCCTGATCGTGCCCGGCGTCTGCAAGATGGGCGGGATCGGCGGCCCCGCCAAGGATGCGGCCAAGTCCTACGCGGCCGGCAGGGTCGGCGTGATGAGTCGTTCTGGGGGAATGACCACCGAGATCTCCTCCTCGCTCACGGCTGCGGGACTCGGGGTCTCGACCGCGGTCTCGATCGGCGGCGACGCGATCATCGGCTCCGCCTATGCCGAGCTGATGCCGCTCTTCGAGGCCGACGACCAGACCGAAGCGATCGTCATCTACACCGAGCCGGGCGGCCGCATGGAGGCCCAGCTCGCGGAGTGGGTCGCCGACAACAACTCGCGCCTGCCGATCGTCGCCTTCATGGCCGGAAAGTTCATGGACGACGACGAGATGCAGGGCATGAGCTTCGGCCATGCCGGCACGATCGTCGAGGGCGTCGAGGACTCCGCGACCGAGAAGATCGCCCGTCTCGAGGCCGCCGGCATCCGTGTGGTCGAGCGGATCGACGAGATCCCCGACGTCGTCAAGGAATGCCTGGAAGGAACGGCAGCCTGATGGCCGACCAGATCGGAATCTTCATCGAAGTCGAGGTCACAGAGGAGACGGGGTCAGACCCGGCCCTGGCCTCGAAGCTCGAAGAAGTCTGTCCCGTCGACATCTTCCGCAACGCCGACGGCCACACCGAGATCGTCCGCGAGAACCTCGACGAGTGCGTCCTCTGCCGCCTCTGCATGGAGGCGGCGCCCGGCGGCGTGCGCGTCAAGAAGCTCTACGACGGCACCGAGCTGAGCTGACGGCTCCGGGAGCGGACTGAGACGGGGATGCGCCGCAACCCAATGCGAGTGCGGTCAGAGATATGGCGAGCAGCGCCGCTGCAGCAAGGTGCCTCGTTCTCTTCCAATCTCCAACTTCACAACTAGAAGTTCTCTTCCTGCCCTTGCAACAGAACGACCTGAACGTCCGGGGCGCAACCCCACTATTCGAGCCGTCTCGGCCTGCGACCAAATCCATCGGGCGCCTTTCGTTGTGGGATCTGCGGTGCCATGGCGCCGCCAGTTCCACAACGAAACCGCGCCGGCGAGACGAAGCCGCCCAGCGGCCATCCGCAACACTGGCGCCGTGAATCTGATCGAGGATGTGCTCGAGCGCTTTCCGGCGTCCGCTCCGGGGCTGCTCGCCATCTCCACTGAGGGCGAGCGGCGCGTCCGGCACATGGGTGAGCTGATCGCCCGGAGTGCCGGCCTCTCGGGTGCCTTTGCGGCGCGCGGCGTCGGCCGCGGCGACGTCGTGATGACCCTGATCGGCAACCGGACCGAGTGGGTCCTCTCCCTGTTGGCGTGCTGGCGGATGGGAGCGGTCGCGCTTCCCTGCAACACGATGCTGCGTCGCGCTGACCTGGAGCTGCGCATCGCCGCGGCCAACCCAAAGCTCTGCGTCGGCGAGGAGGGCCCCCTCGGCGAGATGCCCGGCGGCGTCGAGTGCATGACGCTCGTCGAGGTGGAGGCGGTCCTCGACGAGGATCTCCCCCAGGAGACACCGGCCGCGATCGAGGACATGGGGCGCGAGGACCCGGCGCTGATCGTCTTCACCTCCGGCACGACCGGCGAGCCGCGCGGAGTCGTGCACGCCTACCGCTACCTGGAGGGCCAGCGAACGCAGGCCGAGCACTGGTTCGGCTCTCGGCGAGGAGACCTCGCCTGGTGCACCACCTCGACCGGCTGGTCGAAGTCGGCCCGCAACGTCTTCCTCGCTCCCTGGCTCACCGGCGCCGCGGCTGTCCTGCATGAGGGTCGCTTCGACCCGGCCGAGCGCCTGAACCTGATCGAGGATCTTGGCGTCAACGTGCTCTGCCAGGCGCCGACCGAGTACCGGATGCTCGCCAAGCGCTCCACGCTCCGGCCCCTCCCCTCCCTCCACCGGCTCGTCTCGGCCGGCGAGCCGCTGAACCCAGAGGTGATCGACGCCTTCCGCGGCGCGACCGGCCTCGAGGTCGCCGACGGCTACGGACAAACCGAGACCGGGCACGTGGCGGCGAACGTCGCCGGCGAGCCCGTCCGGGAGGGCTCGATGGGCCGCCCCCTTCCGGGTCTCGAAACCAGGATCGAGGAGGGCGAGCTGCAACTCCGCCCATCGTCCTGCCCCACCTTCTTCTCCCACTACATCGGAGCGGCCCCGTTTGCCGGCGAGTGGTGGGCGACCGGAGACCTGGTGCGGGCTGACAACGATGGTTACCTCTTCTTTGAGGGCCGCCGTGACGACATCATCTCCTCGTCGGGCTACCGGATCGGGCCGTTCGAGGTCGAGTCCGCCCTGCTCAGCCACCCGGCCGTCGCGGAGGCCGCCGCGGTGGCCGCGCCGGACCCCGACCGAGGGTCGGTCGTCAAGGCCGTGATCGTCCTGCGCGACGGCGCCGATCCGCCTCCCGAGCTGGCGGCTGAGCTCCAGGATCACTGCAAGCGCACCACCGCCCCCTACAAGTTCCCGCGGATCATCGAGTTCGCGAACGAGCTGCCGAAGACTGCGAGCGGGAAGATCAAGCGGGCCGAACTGCGCGGCTAGGAGCCGGCCTCGAGCAAGTCCGCGATGGGCTCCGGTCGGCCGAAGTGAAAGCCTTGCGCGAGGTCGACCCCGTAAGTGCGCAACATGGAGGCGGTCTTGTCGTCCTGGACGAACTCGGCGATCGTCGCCTTGCCAAGCCCTTGGGCGATCAGGACCATCGCCTGGACGGTGAGCTGATCCGCGTAGTTTCGGGGTAGGTCGCGCTCGAACTCGCCATCGATCTTGATGACGTCGAACGGCAGCAGCTTGAAGTACTGGAATGGGCCGAAACCGGCGCCGCAGTCATCGATCGCGATCTGGCATCCGAACTCGCCGAGGCGGTCGGCGAATACCGCGGCGATGTCGAAATTGGAGATCGCCGCCGTCTCGGTGATCTCGAACGTCAGATGGGACAAGTCGGCGTCATCCACGTCGAGCTCGCGCTCGATGAACTCGAGAACTCCGAGGTCGGTCACGGAGGCGCCCGAGAGGTTGACGTGAGCGTTGATCGGCTCCCCGGCCCGGTCCCGGGACGCAACCAGATCGACCACCTGTGAGACGACCCTCCGGTCCAGGTCTCCCACCATCCCTACCTTCTCCGCCGCCTGGATGAACGACGCTGCCGCCACCGTCTCGCCGTCCTTCTCGATCATCCGCAGGAGAAGCTCGTGGCGCTCAACCTCACCGGTACCGAGGCCCCGGATCGGCTGGGTGTAGAGGCTCAGGCGATCCTCCGAGAGCGCTTCCCGGATCCGCGCCGATGTCGTCTGCGGGCGGCGAGGCCGTCCGTTCGGGTGAAGCGGCCTCCGCGACCACCCGAGGATCGGGTATCCACGGTCAGGGAATTCGACTATCGGCTAGCGAGTGGTCCGAATATTGCGAATGCAGGGCGCCACCAAGGACCTATCTCGTCAGGGGGGGGGGGTGCGCCCGGGGGACGCCATGACCGAGCGGGACGCCGCCGGGATGGTTGCCGCATGTCAGAGCCATGTGGGAGCCGGGTCGGTGGTGGATCCGTGAAGCGTCACGGCGGTCATCCGGGCGTGCGATCGCCTACCGAGATAGGTCCTAAGGTGTCAGCGATGCCCAACCGGCTCACCCAGGAGACCAGTCCATACCTGCTCCAGCATCGCGACAACCCCGTCGATTGGTACCCGTGGGGGCCCGAGGCGCTGGAGCGCTCTCGCTCGGAGAACCTGCCGATCCTGCTCTCCGTCGGCTACTCCGCCTGCCACTGGTGCCACGTCATGGAGCGCGAGTCCTTCGAGGACTCCGACACGGCCACCTACATGAACGACCACTTCGTGAACATCAAGGTCGACCGCGAGGAGCGCCCCGACATCGACGACATCTACATGGAGGCCGTCCAGTCGATGACCGGGCAGGGCGGTTGGCCGATGACGGTATTTCTCGATCCGGCGGGAGTCCCGTTTTACGGCGGGACCTATTTCCCACCCGAGTCGATGGGCGGGAGGCCGAGCTTTCGGATGGTCATGGAGGCGGTCCACGAGGCGTTCACCACACGCCGCGATGAGATCGACGAGAGAGCCGATCGGACCCGCTCCCACCTCGGTCAGATCGCAAGGCTCGAGCCGTCGCCCGATGACCTCGAGCCCGCGGCGCTCGGCCGGGCCGCCACGGGGCTCGCCGAGTCGGCCGACCGGTCCCGGGGAGGCTTCGGCGGGGCACCGAAGTTCCCGCCCGCCTCGGCCCTCGAGTTCCTCCTGGCCCGGGGGGAGACGGAGATCGTGGAGCTGACTCTCGACGCGATGGCCGCCGGCGGGATCTACGACCAGGTCGGCGGCGGCTTCAGTCGCTACGCCGTCGACGCCGCCTGGCGCATTCCCCACTTCGAGAAGATGCTCTACGACAACGCGCTCCTCGCCCGCGCCTACCTGCATGGATGGCAGGTCCTCGGCCACGATCGCTACCGTCGAATCTGCACCGAGACGCTCGACTGGGCGCTGCGCGAGATGCGGGGCCCGGAGGGCGGCTTCTTCAGCGCACTCGATGCGGACTCGGAGGGTGTCGAGGGCAAGTTTTACGCCTGGACTACCGACGAGGTCGCAGCGGTTCTGAACGACCTCGACGCCGCTGAGGTCGAGGCGGTGCTCGCACACCTCGGCATCACCGAGGATGGCAACTTTGAGGGCAGGAGCATCCCCTACCTCTCCGGCGGCGCGATGGGCGAGGCACCCCCGGGCTTCGAAGAGGCGAGGAGGAGGCTCCGCGAGGCGAGGAGTCAGCGGGTCTGGCCAGGGCTCGACGACAAGCGCCTGACCGCATGGAACGCCCTGATGGTCAGCGCGCTCGCCGAGGCCGGTGCGGTTCTCGAACGCGACGATTATCTGGACGCCGCCAGGACCTGCGCCGACTTCATCCTCAACGACCTGACCGACGAGGACGGCCGGCTGCTGCGGACCTACAAAGACGGCGACGCCCGGCTGAACGGGTACCTCGAGGACCATGCCTTCCTCCTCGAGGCGCTGATCGCCCTGCACGAGGCCACCTTCGACCCGGGCTACTACACGGCGGCCCGCACGCTGGCGGCCTCGATGATCGAGCGCTTCGGGGACTCCGAGCGGGGCGGCTTCTTCACGACCTCCACCGACCACGAGGACCTGGTCGCCCGGCGAAAGGACATCGGCGACCATCCGATCCCGTCCGGCAACTCGTCCGCGGCCCTTGGACTGCTGCGGCTCGCCGCCCTGAGCGGAGACCGTGACCTCGAGCGCCACGGAATCGGCGTCCTCCAGCTCTTCCGAGCGGCCGGGGAACGCCACCCCGAGGCGTTCGGGCACCTGCTCCAGGCGCTCGACTTCCACCTCGGCCGGACCCGGGAGGTCGCCCTCATCGGCGCCGACACCAGAACCCTCGCGCGGGTCGTCCGCTCCGCCTTCCGCCCTCATGTCGTGCTCGCCGGCGGCATCGAGGGATCGACGAACCCCGAGCTGTTGGAGGGCCGCACCGAGGTGGGAGGCCGGCCCGCGGCCCATGTGTGCGAGAACTTCACATGCCGGTTGCCGGTGACCGATCCCGATGAGCTGAGGAGGCTGTTGGATGAAAGCGAGTGAGCAGAGCAAGACGAGCGCAGGCAGCGTGGCGCGTAGCTACTTCGAGGCGATCTCCCGTCGCGACCTCGACGCGATGGTGGAGCACTGGGCGCCGGGTGGCAGCGGCTACATCCACGGGATGGTCAACGTAACCGTCCCCTACACCTACCGGCCCTGGTTCCAGAGCCTCTTCGACGCCTTTCCCGACTGGCGCTTCGAGGTCCTCGACTTGGTCTCCGAGGGCGAGCTGGCGGCCGTTCGCTGGCGTGCGCGTGCGACCTTCTCGGGTGAGGGGCGCTTTGAGGGGCTCGAGCCGAACGGCGCCGCGATCGAGACCGAGGGCTGTGACGTCCTCACCGTGCGCGACGGCCTGATCCAGAGCAACTACGCCTACACCAACGGGATGGAGCTGTCTCGCCGGCTCGGGGTGCTGCCCGCGGCCGGATCCGCCCAGGAGAAGGCGATGCTCGGAGCGCTCAACCTGAAGACGAGGATCGCCGCCAGGTTTCGTCGCTGAGGGTCGCCGGGCGCTGAGAGGCCTTAGCGTCGGGAGGGCCGCGTTTCGGTTCCGCGCGGCACGCCGAGGAAGCGCGGAACCGTCGCGCAGTAGCGCCGGTAGCGGTCCCCGAATGCCCTCCTCAGATGGGGCTCCTCGATCGCTGTCACCCAGAACCAAAGCCCGGCCGCGAAGAGGATTGAGAGACCCAGGACGAGACCGGAGCGGGCGAGCACGCCGATTCCCGCCAGGACGAGGACGAGGCCGATGTACTGCGGGTTGCGGGTGACGCGGTAGACACCGCCCTCGATGAGCCAGCCGCGCTGCACTCCATAGAGCCTCGCAGAGGAGCCGAAGAGTCGCGCAGCACTCCCGGCCAGCACCAGACCGGCGAGCAGCACCACGGCGCCGGCGGCGGTCGTCGCCACGAGCGGCGCTCCGATCGGGAGGGGCCTGAAGGCGAGAGCGACTGCGGTCAGCGCCCCTGACAGTAGGTAGAGCGATGTGATCCCGGCGGCGGTCGCCGGCGAGAGCTCGTCCGAACGGGCCCACTCCCTCCGGGCGCGGCACGCGACCAACGCGAGGTCGATGGCCGCCAGGGCCAGGAGTGCGAGAAAGGCGATCATCGGGCGGTCACCGCGTTGAACTCCCTGCGCTCCTCGAGCACCACGAGCCCCCCTACCTCCGCCCTGCCCGCGCCGAGGGGCCGGGCCACGAGCTGCGATCCACGCCCCTGCGTAATCGTGACCTCCCGCCCGAGCCGCTCGGCGAGCATGATCGCCGCCGAGCCCGTGGCCTCGTCCTCCCCGATGCCGTCGTCGAGCGACCAGCACCGCGAGCGGACCTTTCCTTCGGCCTCGTCGGCCCACGCCCAGCAGTAGACGAGAGTCTCGCCCGCTGGAGGCCCGGTGAGCCGATCGACCTCGGCCGCGTCCCCGAACTCGATCAACTCCCATGGCGGCGACCACCCGGCCGGAGCCGCCACGAAGGTGAGCTCGCCCTCTCGCCGGACCGCGACGTCGCCGGCGAGGGGACGCAGGACCCCAGCCTCCACACCCTCCTGCGCCAGCAGCCACGCGGTGCCGACCGTTGGGTGACCGGCGAAGGGAAGCTCGTACCCGGGCGTGAAGATCCGCATCTGAGCGGTTTCGCGGTCATCGACGAACACCGTCTCGCTGAACCCGAGCTCGGTCGCCGCGCGCTGGCGATCGGCCTCGGGGACCGCGCTGCCGTCGAGGAAGACTCCCAGCGGGTTGCCGTGAGCCCCATCGTCGCCTGTGAAAACGCGCAGGACGTGCAGGTCGGTCACCCGCGGCGCTCTCGCCGGCGGTCCATCCTCAGAGGACCGGCAGGAAGTTCTCGATCTCGTAGGGGGTCACCTGGACGCGGTAGTCGTCCCACTCCTGGCGCTTGATCTCGACGAAGCGGCGGAATGTGTGCTCCCCGAGCGTCCTCAGGACCAACTCGGACTCGGCCGCGACCTCGATCGCCTCGCCGAGAGTGGCCGGGAGTTGCTCGATCCCGCGTTGCGTGCGCTCCTCCGGTGAGAGGTGGTAGAGGTTCTGCTCCATCGGCTCGGGCAGCTCGTAGCCCTTCTCGATGCCCTCGAGGCCCGCCTGGAGCATGCCCGCGAAGCAGAGATAGGGGTTACAGGCGGGGTCGGGGCAGCGCAGCTCGGTGCGGGTCGCCCCCTCCTTGCCGGGGTGATAGAGCGGGACGCGGATCAGCGCCGACCGGTTGCGGCGCGACCAGGCCAGATAGACCGGGGCCTCATAGCCGGGAACCAGCCGCTTGTAGGAGTTGACCCACTGGGCGAACAGCGGAGAGATCTCCCGGGCGTGGCGCAGCTGGCCGGAGATGAACGCCTTGGCCGTGCCGGAGAGGAAGTACTGGTCGTCGGGGTCATAGAAGGCGTTGCGGCCGTCCTTTGCGAGGGACTGGTGGACGTGCATGCCGGAGCCGTTCTCTCCGAAGAGCGGCTTCGGCATGAAGGTCGCGTGCCAGCCGTACTTCATCGCGTACTCCTTGACGACGATGCGGTAGGTCATGCAGTCGTCAGCCATCTCGAGCGCGTTCTTGTAGCGCATGTCGACCTCGTGCTGGGAGGGGCCGACCTCGTGGTGGGTGTACTCGACGTGGATGCCGAGCTTCTCGAGGGCGAGCACGGTCTCCCGCCGCACGTCGGACCCGGCGTCGAGGGTCGTGAGGTCGAAGTAGCCGCCCTCGTCGAGGACCTTGGGCGGGCGTCCACGCTTGGGCTTCGCGGATTCGAAGTAGTAGTACTCGAGCTCCGGCCCCACGTTGTAGGCCTCGAATCCCATGTCCTCGGCCCGCTTCATCGCGCGACGCAGGATGTAGCGAGGGTCGCCCTCGTATGCATCTCCACCGGGGACGCGGACGTCGCAGAACATCCGGGCGACCGTGTTCTTCTCCTCCGGGCGCCACGGAATCAGATCAAAGGTAGTCGGGTCCGGCATGGCGATCATGTCCGACTCCTCGATCGGGTTGAACCCGGTGATGGAGCTGCCGTCGAAGCCCATGCCCCCCTCGAAGGCGTCCTCGAGCTCCTCCGCGTTGATCGAAAAGCTCTTCAGCTGCCCGAGGACATCGGTGAACCAGAGCCGCACGAAGCGGACGTCGCGATCCTTGACGGTCTTCAGCACGTCAGCGGAGGTTCGATCTCGATCTGCCATGCGGCAACGATAGGCGATGCGGGTGAACCAAAGGTGCTTGCGATTGCGTAGTAAGGGGTACTCGCGGAGCCCGAGACAGGGCTTGTAAGAGGCGCCCCGAGTGGGTAAGCTTACGTCTCGTAAGTAACCCGCATAAAGTAAAGCGAGGCCGCA
>JBBSQE010000088.1:0-11924 GCA_038258095.1 Solirubrobacterales bacterium
CAGCACGCGAAGAGGCGGCGCAGGAAGGTGCCTCCAACGTCAGCTTCGAGGCCGGAGATCTCGAGACGACCCGGCCTCCGCAGGAATTCGACCGCGTCTTCTCGCGCTTCGGGACGATGTTCTTCGCCAATCCCGGCGCGGCGATGCGCAACATCCGCGGCGCGTTGGTGCCCGGCGGGCGGCTCTGCATGGTGGTCTGGCGACAGAAGATCGACAACGAATTGATGTACCGGGCCGAGCAGGTCGTCGAGCAGTTCGTGACCGAGGACGAGGAATCCGACGAGCTGACCTGCGGGCCAGGCCCGTTCTCGATGGCCGGCGCCGACACGACCAGCGACATCCTGATCGGGGCCGGCTTCGAGGATGTCGAGTTCCATCGCTGCGACATCGACGCCCGGTTCGCAGATGACCTGGATCGCGCCATCGCCTTCATCACTGCGCTCGGTCCCGCCGGCGAGGTCTTGCGCCTGGCCGGAGACGAAGCGGTCGAGATGCGCCCTCAGATCGAGGCTGCTCTCCAGAAAGCTTTCGCCGAGTACGTTCGCGACGACGGCGTCTACGCAAAGACGTCGACGTGGATCGTCAGCGCGTCTAACCCCGCGGCTCGAGGATGACCACCGGGATCTCCCGGCCGGCGCGCTCCTGGTAACCGGCGTAGCCGCCATAGGCATCGACGGCCTTCGGCCAGAGGCGCTTGCGCTCGGCGGCCGTGGCGACGCGGGCATGTACCTCCCGCTTCTCGGTGCCGATCTGGACGGTTGTGTCGGGATGGGCCTTCAGGTTGTGGAACCAGGCCGGGTGCTTCGGGTATCCGCCCTTGGAGGCCACGATGGCGACATCCTTCCCGTCGTCGATGTATGCGAGCGGGCTCGTTCGCACCGTCCCGCTCTTCGCACCGATGTGGTCGAGGAGGAGCATCGGCGGGAACCCGGGAAAGTTCCGGCCGAGCCTGCCTCCGCTCGCCCGATAGATGAAGGTGTGCCCCGCCATGGCGCGGCGCGTCAGGGGCCAGAGGTGATCTGTCGGATTCAGGTCCATACTTGAGTTCGATGGCGAGCCTACCGTCACTGCCTTCCCCGGGAGATCTGCCCGCGGCCTTCGAGAACCTCAGCGACAAGGTGTTCCGCGGCGGGGTCGCCGAGCTCGAACCGATGGACTCCGTCGTCATCGCCGAAGGACCGCAGATGACGGTCCACCGCTATATCCCGTCGGCGCCGCCCGTCGGAGGGCTGCCGATCCTCCTCGTGCCGCCGCTCGCCGCCCCCGCGCAGTGCTTCGATCTGCGTCGCGGCTGCAGCCTCGCGGAGCACCTGACCCTTCTCGGGTATCCCACCCACCTCGTCGACTACGGACGGATCGGCTTCGATGACCGCGAGCTCGGCCTCGAGCATTGGGTCGAGACGGTGATCCCCGACGCGGCGGCCGCGGTCTGCGCGGACGCCGACTGCGACGAGGTCCAGCTGGTCGGCTGGTGCCTCGGCGGGATCATGTCCCTCCTCTCGGTCGCCGACGGCCGCGTGCCGGCGCGGTCCGTTGCGATGATCGCGAGCCCGTTCGACTTCACCGAGGTGCGGATGATGGGTCCGATCCGCCAACTCGGGCGACTCACCCGTGGCGCTGCCGGCACAGCTCTCTACCGGATGATGGGTGGAGCGCCCGCCGGGATGGTCGCCCTCGGCTTCCGACTCAGCTCCTTCGACAAGCTGGTCACCAAGCCGGTGGCGATCGCCACCCACATGTCCGACCGCGAGTTTCTCGCCCAGATCGAGGCGGTCGACGCCCTGATGGACAACATGGCCGCCTACCCGGGCCGGACCTTCGGCCAGCTCTACCACCGCTTCTTTCGCGTCAACGACCTACACGACGGTAAGCTCGAGCTCTCGGAGGGTCAGGAGATCGACCTCGCGAACGTCGACGTGCCGGTGCTGTCGGTCGCCGGCGAGTCGGACGTCCTGGCGCCGAAGGGCGCGGTTGACCACGTGGCGGAACTCTTGACCGGTTCCCCCGAGTGCCGCCTCGAGACGGCGCCCGGCGGCCACCTCGGGGTGCTCACCGGGCGCGGCGCCGAGCGGACTACCTGGCGCTACCTGGACGAGTTCCTGCTCGAGACCGGGTAGGCCTCCGCCTAGAAATCCGGCGCGCGGGAGCTGGGACGCGGCCGAAGACTGCGTCAGGACACGGGCGAGGACTGCGCCTTCTCGCGGGCCGGGGGGCGCGGAGAAAGCTGGACCGGGCTGGCGGAGATCGCCTGGAGCCGCAGGTCTGACCAGGTGAGACCCTCGCGAACGAGCGCCGGAACCCCGAGCACCACGGCGGTTGCGATCTCGACCATCTGCAGGATCACTCCGTAGGCGAGCGCGTCGGCCTTGCCGATTCCGAAGCCGGTGTGCAGCACCGAGACGACTGCGACCTGGAAGATGCCGATGTTCGATGGGGTCGCCGGCACGACCGCCGTCACGTTGACCGCGAAGAGGACCGCGGCCGCCGCCCCGATCCCGGCATTCTCGAGGCCGAGCGCGTAGAGGAGCGCCCAGCAGGCGGCGAGCTGGATGGCCCAGGCGCCGAGCTGCGCCGCCGCCGCGAACGGGCCGCGGCGCGGATCCCGGAAGACCGTCAGGCCCCGGCGGATCTGGATCATGCTCGAGCGCACCGTGGCGCCGAACCTCGCGATCCGCCCGGTGCCCTCGCGCTTCATCAGGGCAGGTGCGACTACGACCGCGACGAGCAGGAGCAACGGGACGAAGCTGAATGCGAACAGCTTCTGGGTGCCCGAGTGGAACAGGTCCGTGGTAGAGACGATGATCACGCCGAGCAACACCAGGGCGACGATGTTCAGGACCGTCTGGGTGACAAGGGTCCCGACCAGGACGGGGAAGGTCTCCCGCATGCGACCGGTCCGCCGAGCCAGCGATACGGCGCGGGCGGGCTCACCGAGGCGAGCCGGCAGGGTCGCTGACATCAGGACGCCGATCATCGTCGCCGAGGTGACATCACGTCGGCGGATCGGGTGGTGCGGCAGCGCGGCGCGGGCGATCACGTACCAGGACGCCGCGCGCATGAAGAGGGACAGACCCATCAGCCCGCAGGCGATGAGAACCCAGGAGACGTCGGAGCGCACGACGCTCGCCACGACGTCGTCGAATCCGATCTTTTGGACGGCAAGCCACGTGAGACCGACGCCGAGCAGGGTTGCAATTGCGAGGCCGGCGCGCCGGACGAGCCGTCGGTTGCGCCCGGGGCCGTTCTCCGGCTCCGGGTCGAGCGACGGGAGCCGCGCCGGTGAACGCTTCGGCTTGCCGTCGGAGCGGATCAGGCCCGCCTGCCGCAACGCCGCCTCGGGCCGGGAGCGCGGCTCGGGCACCGCGATGGCCCGCTCGTAGACCTCCGTGACCCGGTCGGCGACCCGGGGCCACGCGTAGCGCTGCGCGCTGCGGCGCGCGGCCTCGCCCATCCGCAGGAGCCGCTCCGGCTCGTGGTGGGCGCGCTGGAGCTCCTCGGCCAGGCGCTGCGCATCGGCCGGGGGCACGAGCACGCCGTCGAGGCCGTCCGTCACGACGTCCGAGTAGCCGGCGATGCGCGAGGCGATCACCGGCGTGCCGGTGGCGAAGGCTTCGGTCAGGACCATCCCGAAGGACTCACCCGACAGCGACGGCGCACAGAGCACATCGGCGTCGTGGAGCGCCTTCCAGAGATCGGAGCCCGACACCCGTCCGAGCGTGTCGATCGACAACATCAGCTCCGGATCGGGCATCCAACGGGTGAAGTCCTCGGCCTCGGCGCCGATGATGGTGAGGCGGCAGGGAACGTGCTCGACCAGCCCCCCGAGCGCCGTCAGCAGGATGGGCAGGCCCTTGCGCTCCTCGGGCCGCCCGACGAACAGGATCCGCAGCTCCTCCGTGTGCCGTTTCGGATCCGTGGGCGCCGCTGCGGTGTCGACGCCGTTGGGCACGATCTCGTAGTCACCGCCGAACCACCGGCGCCCCGTCCACGCCGCGGCCTCGGAGACCGCGATCCGCGCCGAGAGCCGGTTGAAGACGCGCCGCGCGCCGAGCAGGCTCGCGAGGTTGTTCGGAAACGGCTTAGTCGAGTAGGCGTGGAAGGTTCCGACGGCGGGGGCCGCGGAGCTGAGAGACGTGTCCCAGCCGATCATCGGCGCCACCGGCTCGTGGATGTGGACGACGTCGTAGCCGCCCTGGCGAAGCTCGCGACGGCCGGCGATGATCCCCTGCGGAAAGGGCGAGAGGTTCGAGACCGCTCCGTTCGCGCCGAACCCCACGGTCCGCCCGAGGTCGACCAGGTAATCGGGACGTTCGCGATCCTCCGCCGGGGCCTGGTGCAGGGCCTTGGAGAGGCGGTCGGGGGGATCGAAGGGGGCAAGCACCCGCACGTGATGGCCACGGCCGAGCAGCTCCTCGGCGAGCGCCTCGACGTGCCGGTTCACGCCCCCCTGGTAGGTCCAGGAATATGGCGAGACGACGGCGATACGCACAGACTTCTAAGGGTATGTCAATCGCCGGAGCCGGTCCGGCCGCTCGCCTGCGCCCACGCGAATCCGCAGATTGCCGCAAGGTAAACCGTGCCGATCTCGAGCAGGACGGCACCGGAGTCGTTTGCCGCCACGCCGATCACGACCGCGGCGGCTGCGCCGATGAAGCCGGCTCGCGCCCAAGGGTCGTCGAAGAGCGCGAGAACGCGATCGCGCCGCCAGACCGCGAGCGCGCAGATGGCGAGGCTAGCGAGAAGGAATGGGAGCGCGACCCGTCCGAAGCTCCTGACCGTCTGAGTCAACCGGCGCTTGAACACATCGACGAGGTTGCCGGTTCCGCCTGCGTCGATGACCGAGCGGGTGAAATGAGAATCGCCGCCCGTCAGGAGATCGACGGCGCCGAGCACGGCGACGGCTGCAACCCCGACAAGGATCACGACGATGACAGCAACCCGCGTGCTGGGCCGCCACCAGCCCGACGCGATGCCCGCGACAACGCCCCCGGTCGCGAGAACGATCACCGCTCCGACATCGGCGCCGAAGCGGCCTGAGCCGAACAGAAGTCCGAAGAAGAGCCCGCTGGCGACAAAGATGATCGCCGCCGCCCTCGCAGACCTCGGCCCCGACGCGGCGAGCGCCGCACCCGTACCGCCGATTGCAAGTGGTCCCAGGATCGCCTCGAGCTCGTTTCCGATTCCGTAGAAGCGCACCCCGAGGGCCGGGTTTGGCCCGAACAGCGACTGTGAGATGAGGGCCGACCCGCCGATCGCATCCGCCGCATAGGCGGCGACAACGGCCCCGCAAGCAACCGCCATCGCGCGCCAGCCGGGCAGAATGACGGCGGTCAGCGCGCCAAGAGCCGGTGCCCCCAGCCCGATCAGAAGCCGCTCGTCGCCCGCGGATGGGCGCAGGGCGGCGCCGACGAGGAGCAACAGCGGCAGATAGACGATCGCCAGGGCGAGCACTCGGACGATGGGCTTCGCATAGCGCCGGCCGATCAAGGCCCCGACGCCGGCGATCAGAAACCAAGCCAGGACAGTCAGCCCGACGACCGGGCCACGCCGCTCACCGATGACCACGAGACGGTCGCCGAGAGCGGCCACGCCGGGGGCATCGGCCTCGCCCTCCGTCGTTATCTCGCGACCGTTCATCGCATCCGGTACCGGTATCCCGAGGCGTCCGAGGATCGTCGGAGCGATGTCGGTTGTGAGGACGAGACCGTTCGTGCGGGTGCTGCCGGACGTGAGATCCCCGTCGAATCCCTTTCCTGCGATTCCCATCGCGAGGAGGCCGCCGGTGGCCGGCGGTGGCCTCTCGAATGCGATCAGCAGATCGTCACCACGCAGCTGAGCGGCGAGTCTCGCCAACTGGCCGAGATTCCTGAGGGCGGCAACCCGAACGGGCGAACCGCACCCCTTCCGGCACCCAGGGCCGGCAAGGCGCACGATTCCCCGCTCATTCGCCGCCACGATCGCGGGCTCGCCGCTGCTTTCCGAGACAACCGGCACCGTCGAGGCGAGAAGGCCGGGGACCAGGTCCGCCGGCGCCGAGTCCGCTCGCTCCCGCACCTGCCGCCAGCCGCCGACGATTCCGTCGCCGCGGGTATCGACCACCGCGGGCAGGTCGTCGTGATAGAGCCGGTTGAAAAGCCGGGAGCCCTGAGTGATGTCCAGATAGGTCTGCGCCGCGGAAACGCTCCCGAGTCCGGCGCTCAGGAGCCCTGGTGACATACTCGGGAGACGGCTGATCTGCTCGACGGTCGTCCCGGCCGGAACCACCGCGATCGTGACGTGGGAACCAGCCGCCGCGGCAGCGGGAGCGACCAATGAAATCGTGACCGCCAGGACGAGGCCGGACAGACGGCAGCACGCTGTCCGAGCTCCGAGCATTGGACGTATTGTGGCTGAACTGCACCGCCATTCTCAATCACCCACTCCCGAACCGATCGGCGTTCCAGTCGACCCTCGCCCCTTCGGCTGGCTGCCGGCCGTCGCGCTGAGCTCCATCCTCGCCTGGGCGGTTCTGGAATGGAATCCGAAAGTCGGCGACCTCGCAGCCCAGACCTTCCGCGCCGAGTTGTTCCAGCAATCGGGCTTCGCGATCTGGAACGGAAGCTGGTACGCGGGTCACTACACGTTGACCTACAGCGCCCTGTTCCCGCCGCTTGCGGCTCTGCTCGGGCCGATGGAGCTGGGAGCCATCTCGGCCGTAGCCGCCTCGTTCCTGTTCGATCGTCTCGTTCGCAACCAATGGGGAGACCAGTCGGGCTGGGCGACGCTCTGGTTCGGATTGGGCATGGCGTTCGTGCTCCTCAACGGTCAGATCACCTTTGCACTCGGCGTCGCACTCGGTCTGCTCTCGCTGAGGCTGCTCCAAAGGAAGCGTCCGCTGCTCGCCGCACTTGCGGCTGTGACATGTGCACTCGGCAGCCCGGTGGCGGCGATTTTTCTGGCCGGAGTCCTTTTCGCCGGAGCCGCCGCTGGACCGCGTGGGCGAGCACTCGTGCCGGTGGGGCTCGCAGTGGCGGCCATCGGCACGGTCGGTCTTCTCAACCTGATCTTTCCCGAGAGCTCGCAGTTCCCGTTTGCGCTGACGTCGTTCATCGGGGTCCCGGTCTTCTGTGCCGGCGCCCTGTACCTGACCCGCGGTCTCCGCGAGGAGCGCGAGTTCAAGTTCGTGGTCGTCGCGTACACGCTGGCGGCATCGGTCATCCTGCTTTTCCCGAACCCGGTCGGCGGCAACGTGGTTCGCCTGGGTGCTGTGTTCGGCGGGCCGGTCCTCGCCGCCGTTTACCTCGCCCACCGCCCGCGAGTTCCGGTTCCGGTCGTGCTGCTCTTGCTCGGAGGCTGCCTCTACTGGCAGGTGATGCCCGGGGTCAGGGCGGTGGCTCGATCGAGTGGAGACCCCGCAACAGCGGAGTCCTACTACGCACCGGTTCGCCAGTGGCTGAACGCCCATGGTGGACAGCGCGTGCGAATCGAGGTGCCACCGACGCTCAACCACTGGGAGGCGGCGTACCTCGCACCGTCGTTCGACCTTGCGAGAGGCTGGCTGCGCCAGCTCGACACGACCCGGGACAAGTTCTTCTATGACGGACGGGTCGGGGCCGCCGAGTACGCGCGCTGGCTGCGAGAGAACGCGGTCCACTACGTCGTCGTTCCCGACGCGAAGCTCGACTACTCGGCGCGCGCCGAGGTCGCCCTGATCACTCGCCATCCCGCCTACCTGGTACCGAGATGGTCGTCGAGCGATTGGCAGATCTATTCGGTGCGCTCACCCGAGGAGCTGGTGCAGCCGCTCAGGAAGGCGCGCGGCGGCCTGGCAAGCCTCAGCTCCGACGCGGTCGCCGTCAGGGCCGCCTCACCGGGAGCTTTCCTGCTGCGGTTTCATTACACCCCCTTCTGGGCCGTATCACCGTCAGGCGCCTGCGTCACCGACGCGGGGCGCTGGACGCGGCTACAGGTGTCGAAACCGGGTCGCTACCGCGTCACAACGAACTTCGGGGTGGGAGAATTCCTGCCCGGGGGATCCGAGGGCGAATCCTGCTGACGGCGGGTCCTCGGTATCGTCGATTCCACGATGGCATCGGCTGAGCGCACGTTCGCGAAGTTCACGTTCTTCAAGTTCGATCCCGCTTGGCGGCGCCGTGATGAGTCCGAACGCGCTACCGACAAGCGCGAGTTCCTCGCCGCCTGCGAGGACTTCGGCCTCGACCGCTCGTTGCGCGCCTACTCAACCATAGGCACGCGCGGCGACGTCGACCTCGTCCTCCTCAGCCAGAGCCCGAACCTCGAGGACATTCACACCTTCCACGTCGTGCTCGGCCAGAGCGGACTCGCGAAGTGGGCCGACACCCCCTACTCGTTCCTCTCGATGACAAAGCCGTCTCCCTACTCCGACGAGCAGGTCCGGTCGGAGATCTATACCTCGCGCCGCAGGTACCTCTTCCTCTACCCGATGGTCAAGAAGCGGGGCTGGTACGGCCTGCCGATCGAGCGGCGCATGGAGATCATGAAGAGCCACATCGAGGTCGGCCGCCGCTACCCGGACATCACCATCAACACGAGCTACTCGTTCGGCCTCGACGATCAGGAATTCGTCGTCGGCTTCGAGGGAGACGACCCAGGGATGTTCCTCGACCTCGTCTCCGAGCTCCGCCCCACCGAGTCGAGCGCCTACACCGAGCGCGAGACCCCGATCTTCACCTGCGTCGCGATGAGCACCCGCAAGGCGCTCGATGCGATCGACGGGACGGCGAGCGTCGCCGCCGCGCCTGCCGGCGTCGGCTGAGCCGCTCCGATGCCGGTAGTCGGAACAGCGTCGAACCCGCTTCGCGTCGCGATCATCGGCGCCGGGCCCTCCGGGTTCTACTCAGCCGAGCACATCTTCAAGGACTCCGACCTACGCGGGCAGGTCGACGTGTTCGACCGCCTGCCGACGCCCTTCGGTCTCGTGCGAGGCGGGGTCGCTCCGGACCATCCGAAGATCAAATCGGTCACGCGGGTCTATGAGAAGACGGCGGCGCGGGAGGGCTTTCGGTTCTTCGGGAACGTCAAGATCGGCTCCGACATCACGATCGACGAGCTGGAGCGCCACTACCACGCGGTCATCTATACGGTCGGCGCCGAGTCAGACCGCCGCCTCGGTATCCCCGGCGAGGAGCTTCCGGGCAGCCATGCCGCCACCGCCTTTGTCGGCTGGTATAACGGCCATCCCGACTACGCGGGGGAGCGGTTCGACCTCTCCGGTGACCGTGCTGTCGTTATCGGCAACGGAAACGTGGCTATGGACGTCGCGAGGATGCTCGCCCTCACCGAGGATGAACTGCGCGCGACCGACACCGCCGACCACGCGATCGAGGCCATGGCGCAGTCGAAGATCCAGGAGATCGTCGTGCTCGGGCGGCGGGGCCCGGCCCAGGCGGCCTTCACCAACCCGGAGATCCGTGAGCTGGGCGAGATGCTCGACGCCGACGTGATCGTCGACCCCGGCGACCTCGAGCTCGACCCGGCGTCGGAGGCCTTCATCGAGACCGCGGACAAGACCTCACGGGTCAACGTCGACACCCTGCGCGACTTCTCCCAGCGCGCGCCGGCCGGGAAGCACAAGCGGATCGTCCTCCGCTTTCTCGCCTCTCCCGTCGCCATCCACGGCACCGACCGGGTCGAGGGCATGGAGATCGGCCGCAACCACCTCACCGAGGAGGGCAGCGGGCTGAAGGCCCGCGACACCGGCGAGCGGGACGAGATCGAGTGCGGCCTGGTCCTGCGGTCGGTCGGTTATACCGGGGTGCCGATCGAGGGGGTTCCCTTCGACGCGAAGCGCGGCACATTCCTGAACGAGCGCGGCCGCATCCTCGAGCCGGGAACCGGCGAGCCCAAGACCGGCCACTACACCGCCGGCTGGATCAAGCGCGGTCCGTCCGGCGTGATCGGGACCAACAAGAAGGACGCGCTCGAGACTGTCTCCCACCTGATCGAGGACGTCGCGGCCGGCGCCCTGCTCGATCCGCCCGAGCCGGAACCGGCGGCGGTCGAGAACCTCCTCGCCGAACGCGGCGTGCGCTTCGTGACCTTCGCCGATTGGCAGGCGATCGACGCGGCCGAGGTGGGCCGCGGCGAGCCGCACGGCCGCCCCCGCGTCAAGTTCGTCTCGGTCGAGGAGATGCTAGAGACGCTCGGCGAACGGGTCGGCTAGCCCCTCCGCGACGCCGGGCGGCCTGCCTCTAGAATCGATCGCATGGCGGCCGACCTCGCAGAGATCAAATCGATGATCGAGAGCGCTCTCCCGGGCGCCGAGGTCGATGTCCTCGACCAGACCGGCACCCTCGATCACCTCGAGGCGAAGGTCGTCGCTCCGCAGTTCGAGGGCGTCAGCCGGATCGATCAGCACCGGATGGTCAAGGCGGCCGTTAGGGAGCGCTTCGATGATGGGGCGATCCACGCGCTGACGCTGCGCACCTCGTCACCCTGAAAGCCCGACGCTCCCAGCCGCTCCGAGCCCGGGCGAGACAGTCTCTAGAATGGCCGACATGGCCGAACCTGAACTGAAAGAACGTGTCCAGCAGCTGATCGCGGAGAACAAGGTTCTCCTCTTCATGAAGGGCACGCCCGACGCGCCCCGCTGCGGCTTCTCGATGCGTGTCGTCGGAGTCCTCGATTCGATGGACGTGGAGTACGGCGCCATCGACGTCCTCCCCGGGCTCCAGCCGCTGCGCGAGGTCACCGGCGAGATCTCCGACTGGCACACCTTCCCTCAGCTCTACGCGAAGGGCGAGCTACTCGGCGGCTGCGACATCGTCGAGGAGATGTACGAGTCCGGCGAGCTGGCGGAGGCGCTCGGAGTCGAGCAGCCAGCGGCGCCTGCAGGCGGGCCGGAGATGCCCGCCGACGCGACCGAGGCCGGCCTTCCCGCCCAGAGCCCGCCGCTCCAGATCGACAACGCGCACCAGCAGTAGGCGCGCCCGTACGCGGCCTGCCGCGTCGATGGTTGAGGATCTACCGGCGCTCCAGCACCGTCAAACCTCCAACGAGGGCGCAAGGGCCGTACCGATGCTCGTCGCGGAGGGCCGGGCCGAACCCGCGTGTCGCGAAAGGCCCGAGCCGATACTCGCGAACAGCGGCCGCTAGACGGCGGCGGACTCGGGCTCTTCGTCGCGGACCTGGAAGGACGAGCCGCATCCGCAGGCTGCAACCACATTGGGGTTGTTCACCTGGAAGCCGGCGCCCTGGAGGCCATCGACGAAGTCGACCTCGGATCCGAAGACGAACTGCATGCTGGTCTTGTCGACGACCACTGAGACGCCACGATCCTCGAAGACGTGATCGTCGGGCTTGATCTGGTCGAAGGCGAGTGCATACTGAAAGCCGGAGCAACCGCCCCCGCGCACCGCAACTCGCAGAGCCTGCTCCTCCGAGCCGGTCCCGCGCAGCTCCATCACCTTCGCGGCCGCGTTCTCGGTGAGGGCTATCGCCTGCGGGCCTTCCGTTGTCTGCGTGGTTTCTGTCGTCTCAGCCATTGCTTCACTTATTGTAGCGCCACTCCAGATACTGGTTGATGCGTCTGGAGTCGTGGACGATCTCGTCCCCGTCGACGAGCAGGGGAACGCGCTTCTGGCCGGTCAGCTCGGCGATCTCGGGGCGGGCCGAGCGCTTCTGGGCGACGCGCTCCGTGCGGTGGTGGACCCCGAGGCGCTTCAGCCGGCGCTCGACCGACCCGCAGGGGCAGATGTAGTTCGTCGGCATGCGGCAGCGGTAGAGGACGACGGCGCTCGCGGGGTCCGCGTCCTTTCGCGCCCGGGCATCCCGGCGGCGTTCGGTGCTCATCCGAGCCCCACCCGCTGCCCGAGTCCGAGCGCCATCCCGATCGCGCGCATGGCCGGATCCGAACGCGGCGCTCGGCCCACGCGGTCGCCGAGGCGCTCCATCTGCCAGCGCAC
>JBBSQE010000089.1:0-11882 GCA_038258095.1 Solirubrobacterales bacterium
CCCCAGACCGGGCCCATCCCGAGCAGGTCACCCTGGTGGTGCATCAGCTTCACCGAGGCTGTGCCCGGCGTGCGCGGGCCGCCCCAGACCCCGATCACGCCCTGGCCCCAGAGCGCGTGGTGGAGGCGCTCATCGTCCATGTAGCGCTCGAGCACATCGGCGATCGAGTCCTCGAAGACGAGCGAGACGAGCTCGGCATCGCCGAGTGCCTCCTCGATCTCGGGCCGGGTGGGCGAAGCGCCCTTCCAACTGTCGCCGAGCGGCCCGTGGCGGAGCCGCCGGCGTGCGCGCTCGAACAGATCCTCGTAGGCCTCGAGGCCCCTGATGTCGCCCTCGGAGAAGCCGTTCGCGCGGAGGTGCTCCGAGGTTCGGTCCCCGTCGAGGAACGAAGCCACCGAGGTGCCGTCGGGCAGCGGGCACCAGAGGTTCGGGTCGGCGACGACGGCCTCGTAGCCGTGGCGGCCGAGGTCGAGCTCTCCGATCACCGTCTCGTCGAGCAGGCCGACGACGTAGGCGCAGGGACTGACCAGGTAGCCCTGGTCTGCAAACGGGCGCTCCAGCGTGCAGGCGCCGCCGAGCTGCTCGCGGCGCTCGAGCACGAGGACGGACTTCCCGGCGCGGGCCAGATACGCCGCCGCGGTGAGCCCGTTGTGGCCACCGCCGACAACGACCACGTCCCAGCGTTTCAAGGGTAGAGCGGCTTCTTGCCGACCCGGGCGGCTCTCCGTCGCCCACGCACATCGATCTCGAGCTCGGTGCCGGGCTCGGTCAGGTCGGGCCGGACGTAACCCATGCCGATCCCGATCCCGAGGCTCGGCGAGAAGGTGCCGGAGGTGACGACGCCGACCTCCTCGTCGCCGCTGACGATCGCGTTGCCCTGGCGGGGGATCCCCTGGCCCTCGATCGTGAAGGGCACCAGCTTCTCGGCGGGCCCAGCGGCACGGACCGCGGCGATCGCCCGCGATCCGATGAACCCCGTCTCCTCCTTGACACACCACCCGAGGCCGGCCTCGATCGGGTTGCGGTCGGTCGACATGTCGTTGCCGTGGAGGTGAAAGCAGGCCTCCAATCGCAGCGTGTCGCGGGCGCCGAGGCCGCATGGGACGACGCTCGCGTCCGCCAGCTCCGTCCAGACGGGGATCGAGACCTCGGGATCGACCAGCAGCTCGACCCCGTCCTCGCCGGTATAGCCGGTCCCGCAGGCGAGCGCCGGGCGGCCGCCAATCCTCACCGCCGCGACCTGCATCCGCGGCGGCAAAGCGAGCTTCAGGGTGTCGGTGACGATTCGCCGCGCATGAGGCCCCTGCACCGCGATCATCGCGTAGCGGTCGGCGACGTCGCGGACGACGGTTTCATACCCGCGCGCCGCCTGCCCGATCCAGGCGAGGTCCGTCTCGTGATTGGCGGAGTTGGTGACGACGAGGTAGCGATCCCCGCCGAGGCGGTAGGCGAAGACATCATCGATCACCCCACCATCCTCGTTGCAGAGGCAGGAGTACTGGGCCCCGCCCGCCTCGATCGCCGAGACGTCGTTGGAGAGAACGTGCTGGAGCAGCGCCAGGGCCCCAGGGCCCTCGACCTCGACCTGCCCCATGTGCGAGACATCGAACATCCCGGCATGGGTCCGGACCGCGACGTGCTCCTCGCGGATCCCGTCGTAGGTGACCGGCATGTCCCAGCCGGCGAAGTCGACGAGCTTGGCGCCGGCCTCGGCGTGGACCGCATGAAGTGGGGTGTTTCTCAACACCCCATCAATCTAGTCCTGGAGGAAGGGCGGCACGTCGATGTCGTCGTCGGAGACCCGCAGGCTGCGGATGTCCTGATCCTCGGCGGAGACGCGCGGGCGGCTCTCGTAGCGGCGACGCACCCGCTGAGGCGAGCGGGCCAACAGCTCGAAGCCCTCGAACCCGGTCGCGATGACGGTGACGCGGATGTCGTCGCGCATCGATTGGTCGACGACCGATCCGAAGATGATGTTCGCGTCGTCGTCGGCCTCGGCCTGGACTAGCTGCGCCGCCTCGTTCACCTCGAACAACCCGAGGTCCTCGGGCCCGGTGATGTTCAGCAGCATGCCCGTGGCGCCCTTGATCGACTCCTCGATCAGTGGCGACGTGATGGCGGCCTTGGCGGCGTCGAGGGCGCGGCTTTCGCCGGAGGCGGTGCCGACGCCCATCAGGGCCGAGCCCGCATCGCGCATGATCGTGCGTACGTCGGCGAAGTCGAGGTTGATGAGGCCGGGGATAGTGATCAGGTCGGTGATGCCCTGGACCCCCTGGCGGAGGATGTCGTCGGCCTGGCGGAACGCCTCCAGCACCGAGGTCCGCCGCTCGACCGCCTGAAGCAGCTTCTCGTTCGGGACGATGATCAGCGTGTCGACGTTGTTGCGGAGCTTCTCGATGCCCTCGAGCGCCTGCTGCATGCGGCGCTTGCCCTCGAACTCAAACGGCTTGGTGACGGCTCCGACGGTGAGGGCGCCGATCTCCTCCTTGGCGATCTCAGCGATGATGGGGGCCGCTCCGGTCCCGGTTCCGCCTCCCTCGCCGGCGGTGACGAAGACCATGTCAGCGCCCTTGAGGGCCTCCTTGATCTCGTCTCGGCTCTCAGCCGCGGCGCCTGCGCCGACCTCGGGGTTGCCGCCGGCGCCGAGGCCGCGCGTCAGCTCCTGGCCGATCGAAAGCTTGATGTCCGCGTCACAGGCCTGCAGCGCCTGAGCGTCGGTGTTGACCGCGACGAACTCGACGCCGCGAATGCCCGCGTCGACCATCCGGCTGACGGCGTTTGTACCGCCGCCACCGGCGCCTACAACCTTGATCACCGCAAGGTAGGTGGATTCCATGCTCCCGATCTTCCCGATCTATGTCACAAAGCTTTGAGTTGAGTTGAGGCTTCATTCCGTCCGAGGCTTCAGTGATGCTTGAGAGTCGGCACCTATTCGGCCTTGTTGGAATTTGCGCGGAACGTAGGCTATTTCCGAGGGCCTGTCAACCGTCCGCACGCCATCCTGCAGGGCCAAAACCTCGATCTTGACTTGAGGGTTTAGCGTACCTCACTCTCTGGTCGAGGGTTTGCCTTTTCGCCTGCTGGGGCCGCAATCGGAGGTTCACGGAGCGAGCGCCAGCGTGTGCCCGGTCCCTCCGACCGCCGGGCGATTGGGTGCCGACAGGTCGACATAATCGAGCACCGTGATGCTGGGGTCGGCCAGAACCCCGGCGGCGGCGGCCCATTTCCGCACGGCGTTCGACGAGTCCCCGAAGCGAAGCTCGATGCCATCGGTGAGCTGTACAGTCACGCCGTTGTCGCCGAGAGTGGCAGCGTCCAGGTAGGGCACGAATGCCGCCGGGGCCGCGCCCAGGACCCGCGCAGCGCCGAGCGCATCGCCGCTCAGACGCGGGCCCTTCGGCGGATGGACGTCGGCGAGGCGGGGAAGCTGCAGGTCGTTGGCGGTCACGCCCTGAAGGACGACTCCGTCCCCGGCAACGACGGTGGTCTCCGAGCCGGCGCCGACGATCGCCGAGGGTCGGCGCTCGACCACGGTCACGACGAGCTTGTGAGGGAAGTCGGCCTTTGCAGTGACCGACTGGACGAGCGGGTTGCCCGCGACGGCATCCCGGAGCAGCTCGGGCTGCACGTGCAGGGTGGTCATGCCATCGGCGGCTCGCTCCAGGTCGGCCCGAAGACCCGCAGCCCCCGGGAGGTCGTTGTCGATGCCCTCGACCCTGACGTTGCTCACCGCCACGAGGCTCGAGTCGCGCAGGTAGAAGCGGTAGCCCGCGGCGAGGACGATCAGGGCCAGGAGGGCGAGCACGATGAGCTGCCGGGCCTTTCCGGCGCTCACGCCGGCCACTCCACGTCGCCGAGGATCTGGACCTCCGGCTCGAGCTCGACCCCGAAGGCGTCCCGGACCCGGCGCCGGCCCTCCGCCATCAGCTCGAGGACATCGGAAGTCGTCGCATCATCGGAGTTCTCGACGAAGTTCGCGTGCTTGTCGGAGAACCTCGCGCCACCGTGTGCGAGGCCGCGGCAGCCGGCGGCTTCGAGCAACTGTCCCGCGCTGCGCACCTCAGCCCGCTCGTCGTCAGGGTTCTTGAACGTAGAGCCGAATGTCTTGATGCCCGATGGCTGCGCCTCGCGACGCTTGCCACGCATCTCCGCCAGCCGGGCCTTGATGCCCTCGGGAGCCTCGGGCGTCAGCCCGAACGCCGCCCCGGCCACGATCTCGCCCTCTGCGAGGTTCGAATGCCGGTAGCTGAAGCCGAGATCCGTCGGGACCCGCCTATCGACTCCGCTCGCCGTGCAGACGTCGACCCATTCGAGGACCTCGGCGAGCTGGCCCCCGTAGGCGTTGGCGTTCATACGGACCGCCCCGCCGACGGTGCCGGGGATGTTGACGCCGAACTCCAGGCCCGCCAGGCCCCAGCTCGCCGTCTTGGCTGCTGCCGACGGAAGCCGGGCGCCCCCGCCGCAGAGCAGGGTCTCCCCATCCCGCTCGATGCCTGCGAGGTCTCCATCCAGCTTGATTGCGAGTCCACGGAATCCACGGTCTGCAACAAGGAGGTTCGATCCCGATCCCACCACTCCTACCTGGAGATCCGCTGCTTCCGCCCAGGCGAGCAGATCCGTCAGGGAGTCCGTGGACGAGGGGCGCGAGAAGAAGTCGGCGGGCCCGCCGGTGCGGATCGTGGTGAGCCGCGCCAGTGGATAGTCCGACTCGACTCCCGCGGGCCTCATCGGCCGGCCACCAGCCGCTCGGCGATGGTGAACACGTCCCCGGCGCCGAGGGTCACCACGACGGTGCCCGGCTCGAGCCGCGACGCGACAGCCCTCTGCGCGCCCTCGAGCGTCGGCGTCCACCGGACCGGGCGCCCGCCGGAGCGGTCGGCGGCCGCCCTCGCCACGTCGAGGCCGCTGACGCCGGCGAGCTCCCCGACCGGCTCCTCGCGCGCGGGATAGACGTCGAGCACTGCCACCTCGTCGGCCAGGGTGAGGGCCGCCCCGAACCCGTCGGCAAAGGCGCGTGTGCGCGAGTAGAGGTGCGGTTGGAACACGGCGACGAGGCGCTCCGGCTCCAGGCCGCGGAGCGCCTCGAGCGCCGCGCGGACTTCGGTCGGGTGATGTGCATAGTCGTCATATATGCGAGCGCCGCCTGCCTCGCCCTTCAGCTCGAGGCGGCGCCGGACGCCCGGGAAAGTGGCGAGCGCGGCCGCCGCCCTCTCGACGTCGAGGCCCGCCAGCTCGATCGCCGCGAGCGCCGCGCGTGCGTTCCTTGCGTTGTGCGCGCCCGGAACTGCAAGCTCGAGATCGGCCGGACCCGGAGCCTCGAGGCCGAAGTGGAGCACCGGCGTGCCGCCGGCCAGGTCGTCAAGCGTCCCGTCGTCGGGCAGGGCGACGCCCTCAGCCGGCCCCGCGAAGCGGTTGAACGCGACCTTGAGTTCGGCGATCCCTCCCCAGCGAGCGTGATGGTCCATCTCGACGTTGGTGATCACCGCAACCTCCGGCCGCAGCGAGAGGAACGAGCCGTCTGACTCGTCAGCCTCGGCAATCACCCATTTCCCCCCGCCCCAACCGGCGTTCCCGCTCCCGGGCAGCTCGCCGCCCAGGAAGAAGGCCGGGGCCTCCCCCATCTCGCCCAGAGCCCACACGAGCATGGCCGTCGTCGTGGTCTTGCCGTGCGTCCCGGCGACGGCGATCAGCCGCTTCTCGGCGCAGAGCCGCGCCAGGAGGTCGCCTCGATGCGTGATCGTCAGGCCAAGCTCACGGGCGCGGGCGAGTTCAGGGTTGGTTTCAGCGATTGCGGTGGAGACGATGACCTCGGCATCCTCGGGGAGGTTCGCCGCATCGTGCCCGACGACGGGGTTGAGCCCCACCTTGCGCAGCCGCTCGATAAATGAAGACTCGGCCCGGTCGGAGCCGGTCACCTCCTCGCCCATCTCGGCGCAGACGAGAGCCAGGCCGCTCATCCCGGCGCCACCGATCCCGATGAAGTGAAGCGTCACCAGCCCGGCCCCTCGGTCCCGACGGCAGCAAGGACCTCGGAGGCGATCCGCTCGGCTGCGTCGGGGCGGCCGAGCGACTCCGACGCCGCGGCCATCCCTCCGAGCCTCGCCTTGTCCGCGAACAGGCCGCCGACCTCCCGGGCGAGGCGCTCGGCCCCGATCTCGTCGTCGGGGATGACGACGGCGGCGCCGGCCCGCAGCATCCAGGCCGCATTCGTCGTCTGGTGGTCGGCGGTCGCGAACGGGTAGGGCACGAGGACGCCGGGACGCCCGACGGCGGTCAGCTCGAAGATCGAGCCGCCGGAGCGGGCGAGGACGAGATCGCAGGCGGCCAGGCAATCGCCGAGGTTCGGCTCGTAGTTGAGGAGCCGGTAGCACTCGGGGTTGACCGCTCGGTCGAGGCGCGCCGTCGCGTCGGCGAAGTCCCTTTTCCCGGTGATGTGGATGACGGCGAACTCACGCCCGGAACGCTCGGTGAAGGCGGCGAGCGCACAATCGTTGATCGAGCGGGCGCCCTGGCTCCCGCCCATGACGAGCAGGCACGGCTCCTCCGAGGAGAGCCCAAAGCGCTCACGGGCCTTCGCGCGGTCAGCGCCGAGAACGGCTGCCGGGACCGGCCGGCCGGTGACGAGAAAGCGGTCGTCGTCGCGGCCCGGGATCGGGAAGGCGAGGCAGATCCGCCCGGCGCGCTTGGCCAGCAGCCGGTTGGCGAGGCCGAGGTGACTGTCCGCCTCGGTCAGCACCAGGGGAACCCCGGATGTCTCCGCAGCGAGGCCCACGGGACCGGCGACGAACCCTCCCCCGCCCATCACGACATCGGCGCGGCGCTTGCGAAGCAGGGCGCGCGCCCTGGGCATCGCGGCCCCCGCCCGGCCCGCGGCGAGCGCCGCCTTGAGCGGGTTCTTGCGATCTATGCCGGTGACCGAGAGCAGGTCGATCTCGTAGCCGGCATCGGGCACCAGCTCGGCCTCGATCCGCCCCTTCGCTCCGATGAAGCTGACGGCCGCGCCTCTAGCGCGAAGCTCGTCGGCGACCGCCATGGCCGGCACGACGTGACCGGCCGTCCCCCCCGCGGCTATGACGACCCTGGGTACTGTGGCGACGTTGGGCACTTCTCGATCGGCTCCTCTCGGCGGCGGACTGGCGTCCACCCTGGACGACCCTGAGTTTGCCATTGCCACGTTTGCGGGCGGCGGAGGCGGTCCCTCCTCGCGCGATATTGAGGATGAGACCGACCGACATCAGGCTGATCAGGAGGCTCGAGTTCCCGTAGGAGACGAAGGGAAGTGGCACTCCGGTGAGTGGCGCAAGCCCCATCACGGCGAAGAGGTTGATGACCGCCTGGACAAGGATCATCGCCGTCAGACCGCCGGCGAGCAACTTTCCGTAGCGGTCCTTCGCGTTCTGGGCGATGCGGAAGCCCGCGAAGCCGAACATCCCGAACAGGGCGACGATCCCGGCGATCCCGGCGAACCCGATCTCCTCGCCGATCACCGCCGCGATCATGTCGGTGTGGGCCTCGGGGAGGTAGAAGGCCTTCTGGACGCCGTTCCCGATCCCCACCCCGCTGATGCCCCCGGAGCCGAGGGCGATCTTGGCCTGGGCAGCCTGGAACCCGGTGCCGCCGGCGTCGGCGCCGGGATTGAGGAAGCCGATCAGGCGGTCACGCCGGTAAGGCTCGACGAGGATCAGCAGGAGGACGAGGAATGCGCCGACCGCTGCGATCAGCAAGAGGTCGCGCAGCCGGGCGCCGGCGGCGATGAGCATCGAGGACACGGCGAAGACCGTGACAAGGCTCGTCCCGAGATCGGGCTCGGCCATCATCAGCATGCAGGCAAGCCCGGTGACGAGGAGGTAGGGCAGGAACCCGCCGATCGACATTGCTCGCTTCGGCTCTGCGGCGAGCAGGTGGGCACCGTAGAGGACGAGAGCGATCTTCGCGATCTCTGACGGCTGCACCTGGATGAAGCCCGACCCGATCCAGCGGGAGGCCCCGTTGACGCTCGTCCCGATCACCATGACGGCGAGCAGGCCGAAGAAGGCGCCGGCGACGATCAGCGGTGTGAGCCGCCGGATCGCCAACAGGCCATGGCGCGCGACAAGGTGCATGAGGAGCAGCCCCGCGGCGCCGAAGAGCAGCGTTCGCTTCAGGAAGAAGGTGCTGTTGGCCAGGCCACCGTCCCCCAGCACCTGGGTGGTGGAGCTCGCCGAGAAGACCATGACGGCGCCGAAGGCGAGCAGGCAGAGGGTCGCCGTGAGCATCATGTTGTACTCGGCGGAGGCCGGCTTCGCCCTCGGGCGCGCGGGCATCTTCATGCCAGCTCTTCGACCATCGCGCGGAAGGCGTCGCCCCGCTCCTCGAAGTCCCGGAACGAGTCGAAGCTGGCGCAGGCGGGCGAGAGGAGGACGACGTCGCCCGGCTCCGCTGCGGCCGCGGCACGCGCGACTGCCTCGGCGAGGTCTCGACATCGCACGAGGTCGACGCCGGCGCGGGCCACGGGCTCGAGCGCCTCGGCGATCTGCTCAGCCGCATCGCCGATCAGGTACGCAGCGCGGCATCGCTCCGCCACCGGTTCCGCGAGACCGGTGAAGTCCTCCCCCTTGAGGCTGCCGCCGAGGATCACCCGGGCACCTCCGTCGAAAGCCCGGATGCCCACGGTGGCGGCGCCGACGTTGGTCGCCTTGGAGTCGTTGACGAACGTCACCCCATCGATCTCGGCGACCCGCTCGAGCCGGTGCGGCACTCCGAGGAAGGTGCGAAGCCCCTCGGCGGCCGAATCCCGGTCGAGGCCCATGGAGAGCGCGGCGGCGGCGGCGGCCATCGCGTTGGCGATGTTGTGCGAGCCGATGAGCCGGAGCTCCGTGGCCTGAACGAGTGGCTCCCCGGCCGCGTAGATCGTGTCCCCGGCGAGCGAAACCTCGCAGTCGGGGTCGGCCGAGCTCGCGGAAGCGGGGCAGAACTCGACGCGGCGGGCGCAGCCGCCGAGGTCCCGCGCCCCGAGCACGGGTATGTCGCCGTTGTAGACAGCGACATCCTCGTTTACCTGGTTCGCGAAGATGCGCAGCTTGGCGTCGAGATAGGCGTCAATCGAGCCATGCCGGTCGAGGTGGTCGGGCGCGAGGTTGAGGAAGACGGCGCACTCGGGCGCGAAGTGAGAGGTGTCCTCGAGCTGGAAGCTCGATGCCTCGCAGATGACGGTGACGTCCTCGTCGACCTCTCCGGCCAGCGACACAAGTGGAGTGCCGACGTTCCCGGCCACGGCGACCGGCTCCGCGGCGGTCCGGTAGACGTGCCCGAGCAGCTCCACGGTCGTCGTCTTCCCATTGGTGCCGGTCACGGCGACGAAGCGGTTCGGCATCGCCCTCCAGCCCAGCTCCATCTCACCGAGTACCTCGATCCCACGTTCTCGGGCGGCGGCGATCACCGGCGCGTCCCCGGGAACGCCGGGGCTCTTGACGACGCAGCGGGTGCCTTCGAGCAGAGCCAATCCATCCGTATCCAGGTGAACTTCGACGCCGAGGACCTCCAGCCCTGCCGCACCCTCCGGCTCACCCGAGTCGCAGCCGGCGACCCTCGCACCCCGTCCAGCGAGGAACTCGGCGGCGGCAACCCCCGACCGCGCGAGGCCGACGACCAGGAACGGGCCGTCGGGCAACGTCGGGCGCGTCTTCGGCGGAGATCCTGTGGCCATCAGGGCTGGATTCGCCCTTGGGGCGCTCAATCCCCCACCCACCCGGGGTTCTACACGGACTGCTTTTCCAACACCACTTCCTCGCCCGCCAGAACTCGAGTCCGACGACCTCCCCCGTCGATCGATCCCGACGCTCACGCGACCGCGCTCCCGGTGCCCGGAACTCGCCCCCAAATACGCGTCCGATGACAAGCGGACACCTCCAGGGAATCTGGGACCGCGGTTCCGCGGGACCGCGAATGTGACGTCTTCCGCACGGAGGTGTGACAAATGTGTGCCGGGACTGTGACAACTCTGTGAAATGGGCTGAAATTGGCCGGAAAACGGCGTTTGCCGTCCTGGGACCGGCGTAGCTTCGATCCCATGTTTCGCCCCGTCGAAGAAACGCCGCCGGAGCTCTCGGATCTCCCCACCGAGAGGCTCGAGCACGAGATCGTCCAGGTGGCCGGGCAACTGGCGGCCACCACCTGCCACTGGCTGCTGCTGATCGCCGAGTACCAGCGCCGGGAGGCCTATAGAGACTGGGGCTTCCCCTCCTGCGCCGGCTGGCTCGCCTGGCAGTGCTCGCTGGACCCCAGGTCAGCGCGCGAGCACGTGCGGGTCGGTCAGCGTCTCGCCGAGCTGCCGCTGGTGCGCGAGTGCTTCGGGCGGGGCGAGCTGAGCTACTCGAAGGTGCGGGCGATAACCCGCGTGGCAAACGCGGAGACCGAGGCCGACCTCGTCGAGCTCGCCCGCGAGACGACGGCGTCGCAGCTCGATCGCGTCGTGCGGGACTACGGGCGGCGCGTCTCGGCGGGCGCGGCGTTCGATGCTCATGAAGCACGGTCATTCACCCACCACTGGGACGAGAACGGCTGCCTCCAGGTGAGCGGATGCTTAGCGCCCGAGCAGGGTGCGGCATTCCTGCGGGCCCTCGAGGCGGCGGAGGCCTTCGAGGACGATTCGGCGGCGGAGCCGCAGGCCCGCAAGGCCGATGCGTTCGCGTGTCTGGCGGAGAGCTTCCTTGCCCACGGGCCGAAGCGCCGCTCACCCGGAGAGCGGCACGAGGTGGTCGTTCACGTCGACGCGGACGTGCTCGCCGAGGACGAGCCCGGACAATGCGGTTTCGAGGCCGGCCCCGCGATCGCTGCCGAGACGGCTCGTCGGCTCTCCTGTGACTCATCCTTGGTCGCGATGCTCGAGGGTTCCCGAGGGCCGATTCGCGTGGGTCGAAAACGACGCACGATCCCAGCGTCGACGCGGCGGGCGCTGACGGCTCGCGATGGCGCCTGCCGCTTCCCCGGCTGCGAGAACAGGCGTTTCGTCGAGGGTCACCACATCCGCCACTGGGCTCGGGGCGGCGAGACGTCGCTCGAGAATCTCGTAGTTCTCTGCACGCACCACCACCGGCTCATCCACGAGGGCGGCTTCACCGTTGATGGGACCGCGAACGGGGATCTGCGGTTCTGCCGGCCGAACGGAAGGCCGGTCAGGGCGCTCCGCCGCCGGCCGACGGGTGAGTTGGCGGCACGGGGTGTGACAGCGGGCGGGGTCAGGCCCCTGAGCCGCGGCGAGCCGCTCGACCGAGAACACGCCGCGTGGGCGCTCAGCTCCCGATTGACTGCTGATACAGGGTGAAGCCGATACCCGAGCAGACGGCGGCGATGATCCAGAAGCGAAGCATGATCTTGGTCTCCGACCAGGCCATCATCTCGAAGTGGTGGTGGAGCGGGGCCATCAGAAGGACGCGGCGGCGGAAGGTCTTGAAGCTGAAGACCTGAATCGCCACCGAAAGGGCCTCGATGACGAAGATGCCACCGATGATCACCAGCAGGACCTCGGTCTGGGTCATCACCGCGAGAGCGCCGATTGCGCCCCCCAATCCGAGGGAGCCGGTGTCCCCCATGAAGATCGAGGCCGGGAAGGCGTTGAACCAAAGGAAACCGACGCAGGCGCCGACCAGGCAGGAGGAGAGCAGTGCAAGGTTCTGCTGGTCGTTGCTGACGAAGGTGATCGCGGTGTAGGCGAGGAGCACGATCGCGCAGGAGCCGGCCGCGAGGCCGTCGGTGAGGTTGACACCGTTCGAGGTCCCGGCGATTACGAAGAAGACGAGGACGAAGTAGAGGACGGGACCGAGGTCGATGGTGGCGTCGCCGATCCGGAAGAAGAGGATCGGCTCGAGGCCGACGGAGTGGCGGGCGACCCACCAGAGGATGAG
>JBBSQE010000090.1:0-11806 GCA_038258095.1 Solirubrobacterales bacterium
CCCCGCCGCCCAGCTTCGCGCCCACCACCTCACGCGGCTGAGGGCCACGGGGCGGACCCCCGGCCGGGCGCCGAACTCCCCCCTGGGGGCCGCGGGGGGGGCCGGGGCCACCGCCGGACCAGCCCTCGCCCCCGTCGCCCTCGTGGCGGTTCTCCTGCTCGTGGTGTTGATCGTCTTCATGATCGCCGACTCGAAGTCCGAGGAGGCGTTCTTCGAGATTTACGCGAAGCAGCGAGACATGCTGCTGCGCTCGGAGAAGACGCGGCTGGCGCCGGTCACCCCGCTGCTCGCCAAGGGCGACGACCGCTACGCCGAGCGCACCCTCGAGGGATCCCTTGACGAGAGCTGCCCCGGAACGCTGGCGCTCTTCACCTACGAGGAGGAGTCGACGGACTCAGACGGCAACAGGCAGACCAGCTACTACCGCTACACCGTGACCATGACCGACATCCCCGAGTGCGCCGATCTCGTCCCCAAGCTGCGCTGCCACCGCAAGGTCGGATTCCGCGCGCTCCAGGGCCTCGAGGACAAGTTCCGAAAGGACGAGCGCGTCGAGCTCGAGTCGGAAGCGCTCGCCAAGCGCTACGAGATCTTCGCCGACCAGGCGGTCGACGAGGTGTGGCTGCGCCGCCTCTTCTCCCCCAGCTTCATCGTCTGGCTCACCGAGCAGGCGCCGGACAAGTTCGCCTTCGAGACGGTGCGCGGGTCCCTCGTCTGCTTCGTGAACGGCCATAAGGACAGCGCGGCCGAGCTCGATGCCATGCGATCGGCGGGAGCCGCGGTTACGCAGCGCCTCCGCGAGGAGGCGGGACAGACGACCGCACCGGCTTCCCTATAGCGAACCCGACGGCCAGCGCCCAGACGAGAAAGCCCAGGGTCCCGATCAGGTTCACGGTCCCGGAGGGCTCGAAGGCGCCGCTGTTAGTGCAGATCGTTGCGCTCTCGACGACCTCGTAGGCGGCGTACACGACACTCACCGTCCCGACCCAGCGGGGAAGCACGCCGTAGCGGAGCGCGGCGATCGCGGTTGCGGCCGCGAGCGTGAAGACCACGCCCACCGCGACGGGCGGATAGAACCGGCCGACGTCGAGAATCGTGAGAGCCGTCGACGCCTGCATGTCTTCGGCGTGAAGCGAAAGGCCGAGCGTGACCAGTGTGAAGAGGCTCCCGAGACCGATCAGCACGATGCCGGCGCCGTAGGCGGAGTCGGCAAGCCAGTAAGCCGCCTGGCCGAGGCGGTGTCGAAGAGCCGAGAGAAAGATCAGGAACGGCACCGTCGCCACGACGACGAGGAACGCCGACGCCACCAGGCCGTCGCGGTGATCCACGAAATACCCCCGGACGTCGGCGGCGCTCGCATCGGCCCCGGGGATCTCTGGAACGACTGCGCCCGCGGCGATGAAGAGCACCGCAAATGCAGCCGCGGCCAACAAGCCGATGCGTGTCGAGTCCTGATCCTCCATCTGCATCCGGACCCTCTCATGAAACGTGGAACTGTCAAGTCCTCAGAAGCCGGCGAGCAACTGGTCGGAGTTCGCAATCAGACCGGCGACGATCATCAGCAGCACCGACGGGACCAGGACGAGCGCGACCACGAGCTGGATCTTCGGCGCAGCGCGGGCGGCGCGCTCCTCGACCACGCGGCGTTGCTGGATGCGGAGCGCGCTTGCCTGGCGGCGGAGCTGATCTGCGAGTGGGGAGCCGAAGCGGCGCGAGCGCTCGATCGACGCGCACAGCGTCGCGAGCTCGGGGCCGGGAGCGCGGCGACGGAGAGCGGCGAGGGCGACGGTCGGCGGCGAGCCACAGGAGATATCCGCGACGGCGAGTCCCAGTTCCTGGGCCAGAGGCCCCTGTCCGGCTCCGGCGATCTCCGTGAATCCGGCCGCCGCGCTGCGGCCGGAGGCTGCGCTCACCGCGAGGAGGTCCAGCGCGTCCGGGAGCGCCGCCACGAGCGCGCGGTGGCGCTGCCTCGCCCGCCGTTCGAGCAATGCGTCGGGCGCGAGAAAGCCGCAGACCGGCATGCCGAGGGCCACCAGCAGCCCGAACCTGCCGGGGGCGGCGGGGACGGCAGCGAGGGCGGCGATGCCACCCAGGCAGGCGGTCCCCGCCTTCGCGATGAGCACCGACCCGAAAGTGACCTGGCCCTCCATCCCGGCCCGCGCGAGCTTCCCGGGGATGCCGAGGCGGAGGGCGGTCACACCCGCGCGCCGGCCGCGCAACAGGGCCGGCCCGAGGCGCCTGCCCCCTGGGACCCGGTCGCTCAGCACCTCCGCCAATGCGGCGAAGAAGAGAAGTGCGGCAAGCGCCGCCAGCAGCCCCGCGCCGCTCATCCGTCGATCCTCGAGAGGCGCCGGATGGCGATGAAACCGACGATCTGGAACACCGCGGCAAGGCAGAGGAGGACCGTCGCGGGGCCGGAGCTGAGCAGGCGATCCGCGAAGCCCGGCTGGATGAGCTCGGCGAACAGCGCGGCCCCCGACGGCATGGCGACGACGAGCAGGCCCGTGAAGCGCGCTTGGGCGGTTGCGGCTCGGGCGTCTTCGGTCACCCGATCGCGCTCCGCCGCGCCTTCGGAGAAGCGGCGGAGGAGCGAGGCGAGGTCGCCGCCGGCGAGACGCTGGCTCAAGAGCGCCGTGACGAGCGCGTCGAGGCGATCCGACTGCAGGCGGGCGCGGAGAGCTTCGAGGCAATCCTTGGTCGGAGCGCCAAGGTCGAGCTCGGCGCCGAGCGCGGAGAGCTCGGCCGCTGCCGGCCCGTCCAGCGAGGTGGCGGCCGCGCCCAGCGACGCGCGCAGCGAGCGGCCGGCCGTAAGCGAATCGGCGATTGCCGCGGAGATGTCCGGCACCGCCCGTTCGACGGCCCGGCGATAGCGGCTCCTGCTCCGTGAGACCGCCGAAGCCGCGAGCGCGGGGCCCGCCACCGCGAGCGGTAGAGCCAGGGCGGGGCCGGCGACGAACCAGCCCCCGATCACTGCGATGACGGCGCCTAGTGCAGCCAGGCGGCGGCGCTCGAGCGTTGATGGCGTGTGACCCTCCCGCCCGACGCGCAGCAGCGGGTCGACCGAAGCTTGCAGCCAGGCGGCGGCGGCAGGCGTCGCGAGGAGCGCCTCGCGCGCCGCGAGCGCGACGAGACCGCCGGCCAGGGCGCCGAGCACCAGAGGCAGTGCTCCAGCGCTCATGTGTCGGTTATCTCCGTCACCCGCCTCGACCCGTCGCCGAACCGTTCGAGATGGACGAGGACGTCGATTCCACGCTCGAGCTGCTCGCGGATCGCCTCGTGTGGCAGCCCGACACCCGCCATCAGCGCAAGCATCTCCAGGCGCCGGAGAGCGTCGGTTGCCGAGTTCGCGTGAACGGTCGACAGCGCACCTTCGTGCCCCGTGTTCAGCGCCGTCAGCAGATCGAGGGCCTCCGGTCCCCGCACTTCGCCGATTACGATCCGGTCCGGCCTCATCCGGAGCGCATTCCGGAGCAGGTCCCGGATCGACACTTCGCCCCTGCCCTCCACGCTCGGCGGCCGGCTCTCCAGGCGCACGACGTGCGGCTGTTGCAGGCGGAGCTCAGCGGCGTCTTCGATCGTCACCACCCTCTCGCCCGGCGGGATGAAACTCGAGAGTGCGTTCAACAGGGTCGTCTTGCCCGAGCCGGTGCCTCCGCTGATGAGAATGCTGCGGTGCTGTGCGACCGCGTCGCGCAGGGCATCGCGGGCGCCGGCGCTCAGCGTCCCCATCCCCACCAGTTCGTCCGGCCCGGGTCTCGCTGCCGCGAAGCGACGAATCGACACGGCCGGTCCGTCGACCGCGAGCGGCGGGATGACGACATTGACACGGGAGCCGTCCGCAAGGCGAGCATCAACCATCGGGCTCAACTCGTCGACGCGGCGTCCGAGCGGCGCGAGGATCCGCTCGATCGCGTTCCTGAGTTGCTCCTCGTCTGAGAAGCGCACGGGCACCTGCTCGATGCGTCCACGCCGCTCAACAAAGACGCAATCGTGCCCATTCACCATCACCTCCTCGACGCGCGGGTCCGACAATAGGTCCTCGAGCGGTCCGAGGCCCACCGTGTCGCGCAGGATTCGCGAAGTGAGTTGGCGCCGATCGGCCTCACAGAGCACCCCGGCATCCGCGTCGACCAGCTCGGCGACCGCCACCTCGAGCGTCGTCTGGTCCTCCCCGCCGGCCGCGGCCGCCGCGCGGCGGCGCTCGACCAGCCGACCGCGGAGGATCGTCGTCAGCTCCTCGAGATCACGCTCATGCGCAGCCACGTCAGCTTGAAGCGGGAATCAGGGTCACCTGGCGCGCGAAGTTCTGCGCCGCGATCAATCGCAGGGCCTGCGGCCGAAAGAGGCCGAGCGTCGCAGTTGAGGTGGCGCTGGGACCCGGGCCGCCGGCTCCGGCCGTGATGCCCAGAAGCGGAACCCCTTCCGCAGCGACATAGGTGCGCCCATGGCCTGCGCCCTGGGGTTCGGTCGTCACGACGACGTCGACGAGGGATCCGGCGATGGACGGGAGGGAATCGGCGCCACTGACGGCGATCTCGACCGGTTGCCTTCCATCGCGGAGATTTCCGGAGCGACCCTCGGGCTCGGGAGGACGGAGCTGCTGAGCCAGGACATAGGAGCCGGCCGGCACATCGGCCTGCGGCTCGAGACCCAGCGCCGTCGATGGGTCCGCGAGCGTCCCCGGCGGCACGAAGCGGATCGGGATGCGCCGCACCTCCAGCGATCCCTCGATGTCGCCGGGTCCGAGGGCCCCGCCCCTGTCAAGCGCCCGCTTCGCGACCACGGCGGGCCGCAGCGGCCCGAACCCGCGCGCAATGCTCGAGCCGTAGCCGTTCGCGAGCGCTGCCGCAGCAACGGCCGTCACGAGAGCCATCACGGCGAACATCACGGCGCGGCCGCGACGGCTCATGCGAGGGGAAGCTCCAGCATCGCGACGGCGCCCTGATCGGAGCGCTGAAGGGCGAAGCGACCTCCGTGGTCGCTCGCGACGTTTCGTACGACGTTCAGCCCGTGCCCATGCCTGAGGCTCCGGCGGCGCGGCCTGTCCGGCCCTCCGTCATCGACGACCGCCACCCGCAGCCGCCCGTTCGTGACGCTGCCGGCGATGGTGATCTTGGAACCGCCGTGCTCGATGGCGTTGGCGAGAAGGTTGTCGAGCGCGGCGGCCAACGCCAGCCGGTCACCGGTCACCAGTGCCGGGCCACCCATCCAGCGCGTCCTGACCTCGGCCCCACGGACCGCAGCGCGGCCGCGACAGCGTGATACCGCCGACTCGAGGAGCTCCCGGCAGCGCACGGGCCCCGGCTCGGGGCGGGAGCCGGTGCCGTTCACCTCACGATCGAGGGACTCGAGAGCTGCGAGGGCGAGCTCCATCGATCCGGGCGCCGATCGCACGAGTGCCATGGCCTGCAGCGGCCGCCGCAGCTCGTGCAGCCCCCGGTTCAGCGTGGTGCGCCGCCGCCCCTTCTGCACCCACTGCCCGGCGACCGCGAGGCCGAGCGAAGCCGAGAGCGGCCAGCCGGCGGCCACGATGTCGGTCGGGACCCACATCAGCCGTCGACCAGCCGGTAGCCGATGCCCCAGCAGTTGACGACGAACCGCAGGCTCTCGGGATCGAGCTTTCGACGTAGCCGGCTCGCGTGCGAGTCGAGGGTCCGGGTGTGGCCCAGTGAGCGGTAACCCCATACCTCTCGGAGCAGCTCCTCCTTTGAGAAGACCCTCGTCGGATCCGCCGCCAGGGCCCGCAGGAGGGAGAACTCCTTGTTCGACAGGGTGACCGCACGCTCGCCGACCCGCACCCGCCGCTCCGCCGGGTCGATGACCAGCTCTCCGATCCGCGCCGGGCCCTCGCGCCGCACCGAGCGCCGCCGGAGGACCGCTTCGATCCGAGCCCGGAGCTCCGGGTAGTGCACCGGCTTGACGAGGTAGTCGTCCGCTCCCTCGACGATGCCGCGGACCCTGTGGGTGTCCGCTCCCCGGCCGCTCAGCACGATCACCGGCAGCTCGGCGTCGAAGCGGGCGTCCACCCCGCCCGCATCGCGGATCTCTCGCAGGACGTCGAGCCCGGACGCATCCGGCAGCCCCAGGTCGAGGATCAGCATGTCTGGATGGCGGAACCGGCAGAGCCGGAGTGCGTCCGCGGCGGTCGGCGCCGGCATCGCCTCGTAGCGATCGGCCGTCAGGTGATCGCAGAGGAGCTCGAGGGTCGCCCGGTCGTCCTCACAGACGACGACGGTGGCGAGGTCTCGGCGGTCGGGAAGCATGCTGGACTAAGGGAGCAGACGGCTCGCTCTCTCCCCCCGGGGTGCAAACCCTCGTTCAGGGCCACCCCCGCATGGGCACGTGGCTACGATCATCGGCATAGTGCGGTCGGTCCCGAGAGCCCATGGAACGCAAGACGACCCGTAGGGGAAATTACGAATCAGGCGCCGACTACGTACTCGAGTACGGCGAATTGCGCTTCGCCTTCAACGAGGAGGACTTCTCGCAGAGGGTCGAGCAGGCGGCAGTGAAGCTCGGGTTCGTCAATCAGGGTCTTTCGCGGGAGGAGATCGAAGACCTTCTCGATCTCGCCGTATCGGGTGAGATCGCCGAGCCCAACTCCCCCCTCGGCGAGCACATCAACGAGAACTGGGAGGACCTCGTCGGTCCCTCCAACCGCAGCCTCGTCCACTGGATCCGCCGCCTCGTCTTCCGGGGCGCCTGGCTCGACCAGCGGGTCAAGGAGGGCGAGCTCGATGTCGTCTTCGACTCCGATTCGCAGTCCTTCGGCTACGTCCAGCCGGATCGCAGCTCCGAGCTCATCGAGCTCTCGCGCGAGCCGTCCTGGAAGCGCATCGCCTACCGGCGCTAGGCGAGGCGTTCGCGAAGCGAGGCGGCTGCCGCCTCGGGGTCCAACTCGCCCAGCACGGCCCGCAAGCTGCGGACCTCGGCCAGCTCTGACTCGTCCCGAAGGGCCTCCTCGCCGGATACCGCGGTACCGGAGACGTCGAGAGCCGGGACCACGCCCGCTGCCGCGAGCTTCGGGTCCAGTGCGATCGTCGCGTTCTCGGTCGTCTCGACCGCCTCGGCGACCTCGTTGCCGTCATCGGTGCCGGTCAGGACCGTGGCGATGACCGTGAGGGAGCCGCTGCCGTCCTCCTCGGTCTCCCGGCCGGCCCCGAAGAGCGGCTTGACCGCGCCGGGGTCGCGCTGCGCGACTCCAAGCCGGGTCAGCGAGTCGACGATGAAAACGACGTCCTCGCCACGCTCGGCGCGGCGCTTGGCGCGGGCCAGCGCGAGCTCGGCGTGGCGGACTTGATCGGGCGCCTCGAGATCGGCGGTTGCCGCGGCGATCTCGACGTCGGGGGCCTCACGGCGCCAGGCCGTGACCTCTTCGGGCCGCTCGTCGACCAGCAGGACGACGATGCCGGGAGCATCGTCCGCGGCGGAGATCGCCTTGACGAGGCCCCGTAGGAGAGTCGTGCGGCCGGAGCGCGGCTGCGCGCGAACGAGCACCCGCTGGCCGTAGGCGAGCGGCGTGAGGAGTTCGGTCGCCCGGACGAGCACGTCGTCCGAGGAGATCGGGATCCGGCGATGGGGAGTGATCGCCGTCAGCTCCTCGAAGCTCGCCTCGCGTGACTCCGATGCCTCGACGCCGTTGACGGTCTCGATGCGGACCAGCGCCGGGTGGCGCTCTCCGCGCCGCGGTGAGCGAACCGGTCCGGTGACCTCGTCGCCGGCGCGCAGCTCGCAGCGCTTGACCTGGGAGGCGGAGACGTAAACGTCGCCCTCCGCCGGCTCGAGGCCACCCAGGCGAAGGAAGCCGTGGCCCTGGGAGAGGAGGTCGAGCACGCCGGACTTCTCCTCCGTGTCGTCTGAGCGCTCGTCGGCAGCATCGTCCTCGGGAGCCTTGGCGTCCTCGGACCCCCGACCCCCCCGCCGGCGCCTGCGGCGGCGCTTCGGCGCGGATGCGGAAGCCTCGGAGTCGCCGTCGAGCGCATCAATCAACTCGTCGCGCGAGAGCAGGCGAAACTTGGGCACGTCTGCCTTCGCTGCAAGCTCGTGAAGCTCGGCGAGGTGGCTGTTCTGGAGTTCTTCCCGGCTCATCCGGGGACGGAGCTTACGGAAGCGCCTGCCGGATCGATCCCCTCGGCCTCGGCGGCCGCCGGCCAGGCCTCCGCCTCGGAGGCGATGCGGGCGTCGTCCCAGCCGAGCTCCGGGCCCATCGCCGCCGCAACCGCGCGAACCGAGGCGGCTCCCCGAAGGTCTCTTGCGGCGACGAGGCCGAGGCGTGTGCGCCGCATCAGGACGTCGGCGACGGAGCGGGCCTGCTCGTGACGGGCGGCGATCACGGCCTCAGCCAGGAGGTCCGGGGCCGTCGCGATGATCGGCTCGCCGAGTTCGGGCCGCTCTCGCACCAGCGACAGCACGTTGCGGGCGGCATGGCCATATCGGAAGGCGAGCTGTAGGACGGCCCCCTCGCTCACTCCGTCGGGCGCCTCCAGGTCCTTAGGCCCGGCCGCCATGCCGAGCGAGAGCTCGGCGGTGTGGCAGGGGGCCATGCGACCCTCACGCTCGACGAGGCGATCGACGGTCTGCTTCGCCATCCGCCGCCACGTCGTCAGCTTGCCTCCGGTGATCGTCAGCATCCCCGACGAGGTCTCGTACAGCTCGGCACGCCTGGAAATGTCAACCGACTTGCGCGGATCGCCGGTCGAGATCAGTGGCCTGACGCCCGCGTAGGCGCCGGCCACGTCCGCCTGCCCAAGCGAGGTCCCGAAGAAGTCGTTGATCGCGCCCAGCAGGTACTCGATGTCGTCCTCCGCGGGCCGCGGGTGGCTGATGTCGCCGTCGTAATCGTTGTCGGTCGTCCCGACCAGCGTCCGCCCGTACCAGGGGAGCGCGAAAATCGTGCGGCTCTCGCCCGCCGGAACGATGCAGGCCGCGTGGCCGACCTGCAGGGCGTCGGGATCGATCGTCACATGGGTGCCGCGGCTCGGGGCGATGCGCGGGACGTCCTCTTCTTCGGCGACCTCCGGCCGGATCTGGTCGGCCCAGACACCGGTGGCGTTGATGACGTGGTCGGCCTCCACCTCGATCCGCTCACCCGACTCCTCCTCGGTGAATGCGACACCGCCGGCGGGCCCGCCGCGGTCGAGCACCTCGGTCACCTCCGCCCCGTTCAGCATCACGGCCCCGAAGCGCTCGGCCTCGCCCAGCACGGTCAGCACCAGGCGGGCATCGTCCGTCTGGCAGTCATAGAAGAGGTAGGCGGACTTCGGATCGCGGCCCTCGAGGGCGGGAATCAGCTTGGAGGCCTCGTCGCCGGAGATCGTGCGGTGGCGATCCGGGGCCCATGACTGCTCACCGCGGCTGCGGCCCACCCGCGTCGTCGCCATCACGTCGTACATGTTCAATCCGATGCCGATCTTGCGATCGACCCGCTCCTCGCCGAGGGTCGGCACCAGGAATGGAGTCGGATAGACGAGATGGGGAGCGAGCCGAACCATGAGCTGGCGCTCGAGCAGAGCCTCGCGCACCAACCCGAGGTCGAAGTTCTGCAGATAGCGCAAACCGCCGTGAACCATCTTCGACGACCGGCTCGAAGTCCCGAACGCATAATCGTCGCGTTCGAAAAGGGCGACCGAGTAGCCACGGGAGGCGGCGTCGAGAGCGACGCCCGCCCCCGTGATGCCCCCGCCGATCACAACGACCTCGAAGTGGTGGCCGGCGATCTCCTCGATCGCCTCCGCGCGGGAGATCATCCGGGAGGGTGGGTCACCAGACCCGGCGGCGCCCGAGGACCCAGGTGCCGATGATCGCCGCGAGCCCGGTGCCGATCCCGATCGCGATCGGCGGAAGCGGTGCGGGTCCGCTGCTGGGGCCGGTCGTGAAGGCCGCCGGCGAACCCTTGGTCAGGGTTGACCCCGCTGCCTTGGAGGTGTCGGGAACGGGGGCAACCGGGCCGATCGACGGCGAATTCGCGCCGGCGGTCCCGCTCTTCTTCTGGTTTCCGCCGCCTCCCCCGGTCCCACCCACGCCCGATGACGAGGTTCCGGAGCCGGACGGATAGGACGGATACGACGGCGAGCCGCCGTAGTCGCCCAGCCCCCGAAGCGGGGCCGTGTAGCTCGGCGGGGGGGCCGAGGCGTCGCCGGCGGAGGTCGCCGGGCCGAGCTTGGGCTCGGTACGCGCGACCACATCGAGCGGGAAGGTGCTCCTCGTTACCGCCACGAGCGCCTGTCCGGTCACCCACACCGGCGTCACGTTGCTCGACCGCGAGTAGCGAAAGTGCCCATCCTCGGCCTGCATGCGGTCGAGGAAATCGAGGCCGCTGCCGCCACCCCTGCGCACGTTGTCCGGGTTGACCCCCGAGGCGATCAATCCCTGGACCGCCCACGCCGTCGACTGGGAGTTCAGCACCCCTGCATCGCCGAGCCGGTACCCACCGCCGTCGAACTGGTTGTGCCGCAGATAGGCGACGGCGTCCCGCGATGCTCGGGGGCCGCCCACGACCTGGAGAACCGCCCCGGTCGAGTCGGCGTTGCTCGGCGACCGGGCGACATCGCCCCATCCGCCGTCGTCGCCCTGCACGTCGCGCAGCCAGTCGACCGAATGATCGAGACCCTTCGGGGAGTCCGCACCACGCAGGGCCATGATCGCGAACGCCGTCAGGTTCGGCCACCGCTGCCAAGATCCGTTCTTGGTCATGCGGCTGCGGAGGGCAGTAACGAGGTTGCGGTTCTGGAAGTTGCGGACATCCACACCGGCCGCGGTGAGCGCGAGCGTCGTGCGCGCGAGGTCGCCGGTGGTCGTGATGTCGCCCGAGTGCGCGCGGAGGTAGGTGACGGGGCTGTGGCTGCCCTTCGCGACATCGAGCGGGTTGGTTCCCGCGGACTCGAGACCGAGCATCGCCCATCCCGTCATTGCGACGCTCGAATCCTCACCGGGCGTGCCCGGGAAGCCTCCGTCCGTGTTCTGCGCGGTCTTCAGCCAGCCCACGGCGGCGTCCACGTCGGCGGCCTGCACCGGAGCGGCGAAGAGGAGCACCGCCAGAAGCATCGTCGCCCCGGACACAACCACTCCCCGGGGCTTTGCCCGGCGCCACTCGAACCTCTCTCTGAACCTGACGAGCATCCTCACCATTGCCGGCCCGGCGATCAACGCCAGGGTGACGTTTCCGATCACATGGGCCGCGTCGAATGGTACGGCTCTCGCCTCGAGTGCAAGAAATCGGTCAAGCGTGAGCTCCCCCCCGTAGCTCGCCATGAGCGAGAAGTTCATCACCGCTCCGAACGCGACACCCATGACCCCGCAGGCGCTCGCGAGGACGAAGCGGTTGGGCTTCCCCGCCGTGAGGAGACAGAGAACGGCCCCGAGGATGCCCGCGAGGCCCCAGGCGGCCATCTGCCAGGGCGTCCATGGCCCCTGGCCCAGCCAAAAGTTGGAGACGAGCCCGGCGAGGGCGCCGACGGCGAACCCGGGTGCGGCGCCGATCGCGAAGCCGGTGAAGATGACGATGTCCGTTGTGGCGACGACGTTCGGTAGCGGTGCCAGTGCCACCCGCCCCGCGACGGCCAGGGCCGCCATCGCGGCGACCAGGGCGACGGTCTGAGACGGCGGCCGCGAGCGCTCGTACCAGCCGAAGCCGGCCAGCAGGACGACTCCGAGGACGACGAAGCTCGCCATCTCCCAGCTCATCGGCCGACTCCGAGGGCCGCGGCCCCGTCCTCGGGGGTGACGACGCCCGGCAGGTCGAGAATCCGCGCCACCTCGGTCGCGAAGTACCAGCCCCCGCTCAGGACCTCGCCGGCGGGCCCGTCGG